>CABUVF010000248.1 GCA_902494945.1 uncultured Collinsella sp. | reverse complement strand
CCGTAGGTGAGCATGCCGCCCGGGCGCTCGTTCTTCTCGAACACGACGGGCTTGTAGCCCTTCTCGGCCAGATAGAAGGCACAGGACAGGCCGGCCGGACCGGCACCGATGATGGCGATCTTCTGGTCGAAGCCACCGGCGCGCGTCGGCGTCACCACAGGCGGGACATAGCGAGTCGCGGCATCCAGATCGCGCTGGGCGATAAACTTCTTGACCTCGTCGATAGCCACGGCCTCGTCCACACGACCGCGGGTGCAGGCGTCCTCGCAGCGGCGGTTGCACACGCGGCCGCAGATAGCGGGCAGCGGGTTCTCGCGCTTGATGAGCGCCAGCGCCTCGTCATAGCGACCCTGAGCCGCGAGCTTCAAATAGCCCTGAACGGCAACATGCGCGGGGCAGGCCGTCTTGCAGGGAGCGGTGCCGGACTCATGCGTCTCGATGCGGTTGTCGTTGCGGTAGTTGGGCGACCACTTGGTGTGGTCCCACTTGGTGGCATCGGGCAGCTCCTGACGCGGATACTCGGGCACCTGTCCGCCGGCCTTTTTGCTGCAGAGCTTCTGGCCGAGCTTGGCTGCACCAGCCGGGCACACCTCAACGCAGCGACCGCAGGCCACGCACTTGTCCTTCTCGACCTTGGCGACATAGGCCGAGCGCGACAGGTTGGGCGTGTTGAACAGCTGCGAGGTGCGCAGGGCGTAGCACACGTTGACGTTACAGTTGCAGATGGCGAAGATTTTGTTCTCGCCGTCGATGTTGGTGATCTGGTGCACAAAGCCGTTGTCCTCGGCCTGGCGCAAGATGTCGTAAACCTCGTCGCGGGTCACGTAATGGCCACGATCGGTCTCAACCACGTAGTCGGCCATATCGCCCACGGCAATGCACCAGTCGGCGGGGTCGTCGGCGCAGCCCTCGCCCATCACGCGACGGCTCGCACGGCAGCTGCAGGTGCTGGCGGCATACTTACCCTCGTATTTGTCTAGCCAATGCTCGATATGCTCGATCGGCACCGAGGTGCTCGAAGCATCGATAGCCTTCTCGACCGGAATGACGTGCATGCCGATGCCAGCGCCGCCGGGCGGCACCATCGGCGTGGCCTTGGACAGCGGTCCCTTAGACGCCTGCTCAAAGAACTTAGCATAGACCGGATGCTCCTCGAGCTGGCTCACGCGCATGTTGAGGAACTCGGCAGAACCCGGCACCAGCATGGGCAGCACCCATTGCTTGGCGCGCTCGGGATTTTCCCAGTTGTACTCGAGCAGGCCCGTGTAGCTCATATCGTCGAGCATCTTCTCGATCTGGGCCTCGGGCATGCCGGTGAGCTTGACCATCTCGGGCAGCGTGTAGGGACGGCGCATCTTCATCTTGCAGAGTACCTCGGCCTGCTCGTCAGTCGTGGCCTCGGCAAACGACCAGTACTCGTAGCCCAGCAGCTCGTCGCGATGCAGCAGGCGGTTGGTGCAGTGCTCGCACAGTTTGACGATGGCCTCGCGCGGATGCTCCGGCAGCGGCGGCACAAACTCCGCACCGATATCGGGCTCGGTGTAGCTAATCCCCGGTCCGTTGAGAATCAT
>CABUVF010000247.1 GCA_902494945.1 uncultured Collinsella sp. | reverse complement strand
GAGCCGGCGCTGGTGCTGGGCGACGACGACCCGCACGATGCCGAGCTGCACGAGAAGATTCTTTCGGAGGAGTGCGCCTGGAAGGGCAAGATCCTCGACGTCCACCGTCTTGAGGTTGAGCTGCCCAACGGTCGCCGCAGCGCCCGCGATATCGTTCGCCATCCGGGTGCGGCGGCCGTTGTGGCGCTGACCGAGAGTGGCAAGATCGTACTGGTGCGTCAGTACCGCACCGCCATCGACCGCGTGACGGTCGAGATTCCCGCCGGCAAGCTCGATTCAGGTGAGGACCCGCTCGATTGCGCCAAGCGCGAACTGCATGAGGAGACGGGCTTTAGGGCTGGTCGTATTCGCTTTTTGACGTCGATTGTCACGTCCTGCGGTTTTTGCGATGAGATCATCCACATCTACTTGGCTACCAAGCTCGAGTTTGATGTGCCCAACCCCGACGATGACGAGTTTGTCAATGTGGACCTGGTGCCGCTGCACGAGCTGATCGACGCCGTGCTCGACGGCAAGATCGAAGACGCCAAGACCGTCGTGGGCGCCTTGGCCTGCGATAGCATCGCGCACCGCTTGGGCGGAGCGGAGCTCTAGGTTACGCGGTTTTACCAAACCGCGTAACGAGTCGACGCTGCAAACGCCCCTAAGCGGCAATCTGCCTTTCAATCGTCGCTCGCGTACCGAAGTACGCGTCGCTCCTCTTTCAAGGCACCTTGCTCGCTTAGGGACGTTTTCGCTGACGCTGCCAGAACGTCGGCGTTATGCTTGTTGGGACGCTTTGTTTTCAGCCTGACCGGTTCAACCGGATTTCTCACGCTTTTTATTTCTCTTCGAGGATTGCATGTTTAAAAGGTTTCTTTCGTATTACAAGCCCCAGATGGGGCTTTTTGTTGCTGATACTGTTTGTGCTCTGGTGCTTGCTGCCATTGACCTGGCGTTTCCTATTATCCTGCGCAATTTGACCGGTGGGCTCTTTACTCAGGGTCAGGCTGCCATTATGCAGGCGCTCGGTATGATCGCGGTGGGTTTGGTGCTGATGTATGTCATCCGTTGCGCCTGCCGCTACTTTGTGAGCTATTGGGGCCACGTGATGGGCGCGCGCATTGAGGCCAAGATGCGCGAGGACCTGTTCGACCAGTATGAGCGCTTTAGCTTTGCGTACTTCGACCGCAACAGCTCGGGCGATATGATGAGTCGCGTAGTCAACGACCTGTTCGATATCTGCGAGGCGGCGCACCACGTGCCCGAGTGGATCATCATCTGCGGCATCGAGATTATCGGCTCGTTTGTGATCCTCTTTACCATCGCCCCGGTGCTGGCGCTCGCCATGGCCGTGGTAACGGCGGCGTTTGCGGTCATCATGTTTTGGCAGAACATGCGCATGCGCGAGGTCTTTAGCGACAACCGCAAAAAGATCAGCGGCATCAATGCGCAGCTGCAGGATTCGCTGGCGGGCATGCGCGTGGTCAAGAGCTTTGCCAATGAGGAGACCGAACGTTTCAAGTTCCGCGCCTCCAACAATCGCTATCTTTCGTCCAAGGAGAACATGTATCACGCCATGGGCGTTTATACCGCGACGTATGGCCTGCTCTCGGGCGTGCTGTATGTGATCGTGGTACTGCTGGGCGGCTGGCTGGTCGCCCAGGGACAGCTGCAGGCGGTCGATATGGCGACCTTTGCACTCTATATTTCGCTGTTCTGCACGCCGCT
>CABUVF010000246.1 GCA_902494945.1 uncultured Collinsella sp. | reverse complement strand
TCGGGGAACAGACGATAGTCGTCGGCCGTCTCCTTCACACGCATGACCACGGTGCGTTTGCGGCTGGGCTCCCAGTGGCGGGTCTCCTGATAGATGATGCCGCCCTCCTCGAGCACCTCGGCCTGGCGGCAAATCTCGTAGGCAAGGCCGTCGTGCAGGCTCTTAAACGAGTTGAGGTTCTTGAGCTCGGTCTTGGTGCCCAGCTTGGTCTCGCCACGGCGGCGCAGCGACACGTTGCCGTCGCAGCGCATGGAACCCTTCTCCATGGAGCAATCGGAAATGCCCAGCGTCACAAAGATGCGACGGAGCTTCTCCATAAACAGGCGCGCTTCCTCGGGCGTGCGCAGATCGGGCTCAGTCACGAGCTCAATCAAAGGCGTGCCGCAGCGGTTGTAGTCGACGAGCGACTCGGCGGCGGCGGTAATGCGGCCCTCGGCACCGCCCACGTGGACCATCTTGGCGGCGTCCTCCTCCATGTGGATGCGCAGGATGCGAATGGGCACCGTGTAGGAACCGTCCTCGCGACGCTCGGGCATCTGCAGGTTGGACGCGTCATAGCTGGCCAGGTGACCGGCGCGCTGGTTGCCCTCGCGCATGGTCGACGTCATGGACGTGGACAGGCC
Source organism: uncultured Collinsella sp. (assembly GCA_902494945.1). Classification (GTDB taxonomy): domain Bacteria; phylum Actinomycetota; class Coriobacteriia; order Coriobacteriales; family Coriobacteriaceae; genus Collinsella. The sequence continues at coordinate 1,099 of CABUVF010000246.1, read as the reverse complement.
CTCGGCGTTGGCCGAGGCGCTCGCCAGACTCTGGGCCTCGGCCTCGCCAAACGCGCAGTCGGGGCGCTCGGCGGCGCCGCGACCGGTCACGTCCAGATCAAGATGACCGTACATGGCAAAGGCGACTGGACCCTGCGTGGTCTGGAAGTTCTTGGCCATATCGGGATAGAAGTAGTGCTTGCGGTAGAACATCGAGTGGCGCTGAATCTCGCAGTTGGTGGCGAGACCGGCCTTGACGATGCTCTCGATGGCGCGCTTGTTGGGCACCGGCAGCGCACCGGGCAGGCCCAAGCACACCGGGCACACGTTGGCGTTGGGCTCGTCATCGTGGCTGAGCTTGCAGTTGCAGAACATCTTGGTATCGAGTGCGGTGAGCTCGGTATGGATCTCCAGGCCGATCACGGCCTCCCAATCCTGCAGGACCTCGGAAAGCTCCTTCATTACAGCTCGCCTCCCTTCCCGGCAAAATCGGGCGCGACGGAAAGCGCGGGCGCACCCGTGGTGGCATCGGCAAAGCCGCGCTCCAGGGCGCGGGCAAACGTGAGCAGCTGACGGTCCTTAAAGGCAGGCCCCACCAGCTGGGCAGAAACGGGCAGCTTGCTGTCCTCGCCCAGGCCCAGCGGCACCGAGATACCGCCGTTGCCGCAAATGTTGAGCGAGATGGTGTACAGGTCGGAGAGATACATCTGCGTGGGGTCGCTGATCTCGCCAAACTTAAAGGCCGTGCGCGGCGAGGCGGGCATGAGGATGGTGTCCACCTTGGCATACGCGGCGTCGTAATCCTGCGTGATGAGTGTGCGAGCCTTCTGTGCGGCGTAGTAGTACTTGTCGTACACGCCCGAGCTCAACAGGTAGGCGCCGAGCATCTGACGGCGCTTGGCCTCGGCGCCAAAGCCGTGGGCGCGCGAAAGCGAGCTCTGGTCGGACAGGTTGGCGCAGCCCTCCTCCTGATAGCCGTAGCGAATGCCGTCGAAACGAGCCAAGTTGGAGAACGCCTCGGCCGGGCCGATGACGTAGTAGGCGGCGATGGCGGCGTCCAGGTGCGGCAGGGCGACCTCGACCAGCTCGGCGCCCTGGTTCTGCAGCTCCTGGGCGGCGC
>CABUVF010000245.1 GCA_902494945.1 uncultured Collinsella sp. | reverse complement strand
TCACCTGCGCCGGCGACGCTTGCCAGCACGCAAAAATCCTCGGGCGCGTAGCCGATGGCCCCAAGCGCCTTGCGCAACGCCGCGCCATCCGGGCCAGCGGCAAGCTCGCCACCCGAACGCTCGGCCTCGTCCAAATCGCCATTGACCAGCACGATCGGCGCGCACGCGTTGCCCGCGATACGCACGCCACGGCCCGCGAGCGATGCGAGCTCCTGCTCGGCCGCCTGGGCGATGGCTTCTTTTTTCTGGCTTTGTGACGTGGACATGCGCTCTCCAATCGTTTGCGTGCCCACCATTATATAAAAGAGCCGCCTGCGAGTGGTTGCTTTGCGGGCGGCTGGGTATAAGCACGGTCGTACTGAGTTTTACGCGGCCAAGCCGCGTCACATTATGGAGGTCACCATGGCTGACATTAAGCAGATTACCCCCGAGAACTTCAATTCCGTCGTTAACGACAGCCTGCCCGTGCTGGTCGATTTTTGGGCACCGTGGTGCGGGCCCTGTCGATCCCTCTCGCCCATCGTTGACGAGGTTGCCGATGAGCTGGCGGGCAAGCTTGCCGTTGCCAAATGCAACGTCGACGACAACCAGGACCTGGCCATGAAGTATGGCGTCATGAGCATCCCCACGCTGATTGTGTTTAAGAACGGCGAGGAGATTGACCGCTCGGTTGGCGCTCTGCCCAAGGCGAGGCTGCAGGCGCTGCTGGAGAAGCATCTGTAATACGCTTGTTACTTACCCGCCGTCCATGAGCGGTTTCGCACCGCTCACCGGAGTGCCAAACGCAAGGCATGCGACCACGGATAGTATGGTAAACACAAACAGCCCCCAGTGAACGGGTGCGGGGCAGACGGACTCGCGCCCGTTTTCTTATGCGGCGGCGCCCAAGGCGGGCGTAGTAGAATCTGAACCACCATATCGCCCCGTACAAAAGGAGACTCCCCATGCATGACGTCGGAATGAACATGAGCCAGCTTGCCATGAGTGTCAAGCAGGTCGACGACACCATCGAGCTCGCCCACGAGTGGAGCCATCAGCTGCTGCATGCGACCGAGAACTTTGATATGGAGCGCATTGGCGCCAAGCTCGAAGCTGCCATGGCCGCACTGCACGAGGCGCATGACGCGCTCGAGGGCTACGAGGAAGCCATCGAGGCCGACCACAACTCCGTCGGCTCTGTGAAACTGGTGTAACGTGGCCGAGCACGAGCACGCGCACGGCTGCGGGCACGACCACCATAACGGCACGGGCGATGAGACGAGCTGCCGCTGCGGCGGCGGCTCCGAGCTGGTCCGTTTTTCGGTCACCGCGCCCGATGACCTACTGCGCCGCTTTGACGAGCAGATCGCGCGCCGTGGTGACGTGGCTAACCGATCCGAGGCCGTACGCGATCTGATTCGCGCCTCGATCGCCAAGGAACAGATGCGCACGCCCGACGAGCAGGTCATCGGTTCGCTCACCATGATCTATGACCACCATACCGGCGATCTGACGCGCCGTCTGGACGAGGTGCAGCACGACTACACCGACGAGATCGTCTCGACCATGCACGTGCATCTGGACCACCACAACTGCCTGGAGATTCTGGCGCTCAAGGGTCGCGGCGAGCGCGTTTACGAACTGGCCGACCGACTGCTGGGCCTGCGCGGCGTAAAGCACGGCGAGCTCACCTGCGCCGCCACCAGGCAAAGCCTGGGGCTATAGCGGGATTTCCCGCAGCGCACCTGCCAAAAAGGGACAGGTTTGTTTTGGCAGGTTTAGAAGTTTTACCT
>CABUVF010000244.1 GCA_902494945.1 uncultured Collinsella sp. | reverse complement strand
CTCCGCAGGAGCAAGAAAGACGGGCCTCATGCGCGAGGACGTTTTCAAAACCAAGCCCGGCCCCGGCCGGAGGGACCACGAGCGCTACAGGTTCTTGACACCCATCGCGCGCATGGCGTTCAGGATGGCGATGATCGCCACGCCTACGTCGCCAAAGACGGCAAGCCACATATTGGCGATACCCAGCGCTGCCAGCACAAGGATCAGCAGCTTAATGCCCAGCGCAAAGATTATGTTCTGCCAAACAATCGACATGGTCTTGCGCGCCACGCGGATCGCGCGGGAAATGTTGGACGGCTTGTCGTCCATCAGCACCACGTCGGCGGCCTCGATCGCGGCGTCGGAGCCCATGGCGCCCATGGCAATGCCCACATCGGCGCGCGTAAGCACAGGAGCGTCGTTGATACCGTCGCCGACAAAGGCGAGCTTGCCCTTGCCACTTTCGGCCGCGAGTAGCGCCTCAACGCGCTCGACCTTGTCGCCCGGCAGGAGCTGCGCGTGGAACTCGTCGAGACCGAGTTGCTTGGCCACAGACGCTGCAACCTCCTCGCGGTCGCCCGTGAGCATGACGGTGCGGTTGATACCGGCGGCATGCAGGTCGCGAATCGTTTGCTCCGCATCGGCCTTAACGGTGTCTGCAATCACGATGTGGCCGGCGTACACGCCGTCAACGAGCACGTGGAGGATCGTGCCGACAACCTCACAGTCCGGTGCTTCAACGCCGGCCGCGGCGAGCATCTTGGCGTTGCCAACGACGACGTGCTTGCCGTCGATGGTTGCCGTCACGCCGTGGCCCGCGTCGTTGGCGGAGTCGCTCACGCGCTTGGGGTCGACCTCGCCCTGGTAGGCGTCGCGCACGGACTGCGCGATGGGGTGATCGAAGAACGACTCAGCAGGGGCTGCGACTTCGAGCAGCGACTGCTCGGTATAGCCAGCCTCGGGGTGCACCGCGACGACTGAGAACGTGCCGTTGGTGAGGGTGCCCGTTTTGTCGAAGACGATGGTGTCCACGTCGGCGAGCGTCTCGAGGTAGTTGGAGCCCTTGATGAGAACGCCCAGCTTGGACGCGCCGCCGATGCCGCCAAAGAAACTCAACGGTACGCTGATCACGAGGGCGCACGGGCAGCTGACGACCAGGAAGGTCAGGCCGCGCAGGATCCAATCGGACCAAGCGCCAGTCACCAGGCCGCCGCCAAGCGCGAGCACCGCGGCAGCGCCAGTGACGGCGGGGGTGTAGACGCGGGCAAAGCGCGTGATGAAGTTCTCGGTGCGCGCCTTCTTTTCGCTGGCATTCTCCACGAGCTCCAGAACACGCGCGACGGTTGACTCGCCAAAGGGCTTGGTGGTGCGCACGTGGATGAGGCCCGTCATGTTGATGCAGCCGCTGATGATATCGTCGCCGGTCTTGGCGGGGCGGGGGACTGACTCGCCCGTGAGCGCGGCGGTGTCGAGCTGGGTTTCGCCCTCGACGATGACGCCGTCGATAGGCACGCGCTCGCCGGGCTTGACCACGATCACGGTGCCGACGGCGATGTCATCGGGAAAGACCTGTTCGAGTGTGCCGTCGGCTTGCTCGACGTTAGCGTAGTCGGGCGCGATGTCCATCATGGCACTGATCGACTTGCGGCTCTTGCCCACGGCGTATGCCTGGAACAACTCGCCGACCTGGTAGAACAGCATGACGGCGGCGCCTTCGGCCATGTGCGGGTCGGTGTCGGGGAAGAGCACCATGGCAAACGCGCCGATGGTCGCGACGGCCATGAGGAAGCTCTCGT
>CABUVF010000243.1 GCA_902494945.1 uncultured Collinsella sp. | reverse complement strand
TACCGGCGAATAGCGCCGGTAGGCGGTTGTGGTGCAGACGAAGACGGGGTCGAACCCTCGCCACCATCTTGACGCGGCTTGCGGGAACGACGCCGGCGACGGCGCTTCTGGCCCTGGTCGGCCGAACCCTCGCCACCACGATCTTCGCGCGACTCGCGTTCGTCGCGAGCAGCGCCGCGCGCGGCCTTGGCAGCCGCCCCTCCGCCATCTCCGGGGCGACGACGCGTGACCTTGACCTCGCCATCCGAGACCTGATCGGCAACGGAGGGCACCGAGGGCTTTTGCTGCGTGCCCGAGGAATGGCGGCGACGCGGACGCGGGGTGCGCTCGTCATCGTTGCGCTGCTTGCCACCCTTTTCGACAGGTGTATCGGAACCCGAACCACCCTTGGGGGCGGCACCGACTTCGCGAGCGGCTGCGGCGCGGAAGGCGTCCTCGCGCTCCTCGCTCGACAAATGGCGGCGGCGACGGCGCGTGGGATTCATGCCACCGCCGCGGTTTTGCTGCTGAGGCTGCTGGGCCTCGCGCTCGCGGGAGGAGTTCTTGCCTGCGGGAGCGGCCTCGCCGGCGTCGCCTGAACCCGAGCGCTTGCGGCGGCGACGTCCACCGGCAGCCTCCTCAGCCTCGGGTGCCTCGGCCTTGCCGCGGCCCTTACCGCGGCCGCGACCCTCGCCCTGGCTCTGACCGGCACGGGTATCGGCGTCCGCATCGCGACGGCGGCGCTTGGGCATCGTCGTCCCCGCCAGACGGTCGGCGCTCGACAGGCCATCGCCCACGTCGACGCCGTTCTCGCGGTCGAGCTCCATAAGCGCCAGGCGCATCTCGGGCGACTCGATACGCTCGAGCACGTCACGCGTCACACAGTCGGGGCGGCAGTTGCAGCCCTGCTCGGCAGCCTTCTTTTTGCAGCCCTCAGAGCAGGTCATGTCGGCCAGGTTGACCTTAAAGACTTTGCCGTTCTCCAGGCGCAACACCAGCTGCTCACGCGGGGTGTCATATTCCTGGATGCGTGCCTTGCCAAGCGGCGTATCGATCAGCGTCTTCTTTTTGGGCGCGCGGCTCTTAAAGTCCTTGTACGCCTCGAACTCGTAGCGCAGGCAGCACATCAGGCGACCGCAGACGCCGCTAATCTTGGACGAGTTGAGCGGCAGGTCCTGCTCTTTTGCCATGCGGATCGAAACCGGCTCAAACTGTCCGCCAAAGCGTGTGCAGCAGAGCTCCTGGCCGCACTGGGCATAGCCGCCCACCAGGCGGGTCTCGTCACGCACGCCAATCTGGCGCATGTCGACGCGAATGTGCAGCGTCGAGGACAGGTCCTTGACGAGCTGACGGAAATCGACGCGTTCCTCGGCAGCAAAGTAGAACACGGCCTTCTCGCCGCCAAACAGGTACTCGACGCCGACCGGCTTCATCTCGAGGTCGAGCTCCTTGACCAGGCGGCGGAAGTCGACCATGGCCTCGTCACCTTGGATAGCCAGGTCGTCGGCAAGCTGCAGGTCGATGTCGCTCGCCACGCGCAGCACGGGCTTGAGCGGCTGACCGATCTCGTCTTGCGGCACCTCGAAGGGATCGGCCGTGACCAGGCCGATCTCGGTTCCGCGCTCGGTAGAACAAATGGCATAATCGGCCTCGAGGATATCTAGATCCTGTGGGTCGAACCACAGGTCGCGCGAGGCGTAGGTAAACTTAACGGGTACGACTAACGGCATTTCAGTGCCTTCCTGATATCGAACAGCATGACCTCGATGGCCAGCTGGGGAGTAACGTTTCTGGCG
>CABUVF010000242.1 GCA_902494945.1 uncultured Collinsella sp. | reverse complement strand
GGGTCGATCAGGGCAATGGGGCCGTGCTTCATCTCGCCGGCGGCGTAGGCCTCGGCATGCAGGTAGCTGACCTCCTTGAGCTTGAGCGCGCCCTCGTAGGAAATAGCGGCACCCATGCCGCGGCCCACGAACAGCGCCGACTGCGCGTCCTTGCACAGCAGGGCGGCCTCATGAACGGCCTCGGTCTGGGTATCCAAAATCCACTGGATCTGCTCGGCCGTATCGGAAAGCTCGCGGAACAGCATGCGCGCCTGCTTGGTGGTCAGACGGTACTTAACCTGCGCCAGCAGCAGAGCCAGCAGCGTAAGGCTCACGACCTGACCGATAAAGCTCTTGGTCGAGGCGACCGCGATCTCCTTGTTGGCCTTGGTGTAGATGACGCCGTCGCTCTCACGCGCCACGGGGCTGCCCACCACGTTGGTGATGCCAAAGACCTTGGCGCCCTTGATGCGCGCGTCGCGAATGGCGGCAAGGGTATCGGCCGTCTCGCCCGACTGGGACACGGCAACGACAAGCGTCGTCGGCGTGATGATGGGATTGCGATAGCGAAACTCGCTGGCCGCCTCAACCTCGGTGGGGATGCGAGCCCAGCCCTCAATAAGGTTCTTGGCGATGAGGCCAGCGTGATAGCTGGTGCCGCAAGCGATCACGTAGACGCGGTCGATATCGTTGAGCTCCTCGAGCGAAAGGCCCAGCTCGTCGATGTCGAGCTCGCCGGCCGGCGTCATACGACCGACCAGCGTGTCGCGCACGACGCGCGGCTGCTCGTGGATCTCCTTGAGCATAAAGTCGGGATAACCGCCCTTTTCTGCCATGTCCAGGTCCCAGTCGATGTGGGTGACCTTGGGCTCGATGACGTTGCCGACCTCGTCGGTGTACTCGACGCCTGCGGGCGTGAGCTTGGCAAACTGACCGTCCTCGAGCACCACGACATCGCGGGTGGCGTCGATGAGCGCGATGACATCGGAGGCGACATAGGAGCCGGTTTCGCCCACGCCGACTACGATCGGGGAATCCTTGCGGGCCACGGCGATCACGCCGGGCTCGTCAGCGCACACGGCGGCCAGACCATAGGCACCGACCACGTGGGTGCAAGCCTCGCGCACGGAGGCCATCAGGTCGTGCGTCTCGGCATAAGCCTCTTCGATCAGATGCGCGAAGACCTCGGTATCGGTCTCGCTCTTAAAGTGGTGGCCGCGGCCCTCTAGCTCTTCGCGCAGCTCGGCGAAGTTCTCAATGATGCCGTTGTGGACGATGGCGATACGACCGTCGCAGCTGGTGTGGGGATGGGCGTTAACGATGGAGGGCTTGCCGTGGGTGGCCCAACGGGTGTGGCCGATACCGCAGGTAGCGTCGCTGTCGATGTTGGAAAGCTCGCTCTCCAGGCCCGCGACCTTGCCCACGCGGCGGATGACATCGAGGTGCGCCGCGGCGCCCTCGCCTACCTCGAGCGCGACACCCGAGGAGTCATAGCCGCGATACTCCATACGCTTGAGGCCCGTAACCAGGATGTTCTTTGCAATATCAGAGCCGGTGTAGCCGACAATTCCGCACATAGGATAAATCCCTTCGTTCGCGTGACTGCAAGACGTCCACGCACAAGGGGCGCTGAGACGTACGACGTTCGAGTATTGTACTCACGCAAACGCAAGCTGATATACCAGAAGTGGTATCTCAACTTAGATACCACCCGATGCACACACGTCCAGCTGGTCCAAACCACCACAAAGGTGCCTGTCCCCATTGAGGTGGTTTGGACAAGCTGGACGTGTGTGCATCGGGTGGT
>CABUVF010000241.1 GCA_902494945.1 uncultured Collinsella sp. | reverse complement strand
CATGCCCGTTATGCATCACGCAAATGCGCTCGCACAGGCGGCATGCCTCGTCAATATCGTGGCTCACGTAGAGCACGGTACGGTTACAGACGTCGAACAGGTCGAGCATGTTCTGCTCACGCGCGCTCTTGAGATACGCGTCGAGCGCGCTCATGGGCTCGTCGAACATAAAAATGCCCGGGTGTGCCGCCACCATGCGAGCAAGCGCCACACGCTGCTGCTGGCCGCCCGAGAGGCGCGCGGGATAACGGTCGGCAAAGTCGACCAGTCCAAAGATACCCAGGTAGCGCTCGGCAAGTTGTCTGCGCGCTGCGGCGTCGCCTGCACCCTCAACGCCGGCGCACACGTTATCGGCCACCGTCATATTAGGGAACAGCTGATAGTTTTGAAACATCAGAGCGCATTTTCGCTCCTGGGGCGAAAGGTTGATGCCCGTCGCAGAGTCAAAAAAGGTCATGCCGTTGACGACGATCTTGCCCTCATCGGGTGCCTCCACGCCGGCAATGCAGCGCAGCGTGCAGCTCTTGCCGCAACCCGAGGCGCCCAGCAGCGCCACACGCTCCTCGCCGGCATCGAGCTGAATGTCGAGGGTAAAGCCGGGATAGTGCTTTTTGATATCCAGGACAAGCGACATGGTCTATCGACCTCCCTTCGAGACGGCGTCATCGCGCATAAGCTCGGCCAGCGCCTCGCGATCGATACGCAAGGCATCGCCGCCCGCCGGGTCGAGCGAATCGCCCTGTCCGGCGAGATCTTTGGCCTGTTTGCGCTCTGCACGGGAGAGACCACGCTCGCGATACTTTTGCGAATGCGCCGTATACATGTTGATGAACAGAATGACCAGGAAGCTGAACGCAATTACGACCACGACCCAAAAGAGGGCCACCGACGTGTTGCCGCCCATCCACTCAAAGTAGATGGCGATGGGGATGGTCTGGGTAATGCCGGCGTAGTTGCCCGCAAAGAACAGGGTGCAGCCAAACTCGCCCATGGCACGCGCGAAGGCAAGCACCGCGCCGGCGGCAATCGAGGGCCAGCCAAGCGGCATCATAAGCTTGGTAAAGATGCGACGCTCGGACCATCCCAGGGTTCGCGCGGCATCGAGCATCTGCGTGTCAAGGCTCTCAAAGGCTCCGAGCGCCGTGCGGTAGACCAGTGGAAACGACACAACGACGGCCGAAATGACCGCCGCGGGCCAGGTAAAGACGATCGAGATGCCGTGCGCGATGAGCCACTGGCCCACCCCGGTCGAACGGCCAAACAGCATGAGGAGCAGAAAGCCGCAGACCGTGGGCGGCAGCACCATAGGAATCGTAAAGACCGAATCGAGCAGGCCCTTGATGCGACTCGAGGTACCCATAGTCTTCCACGCGGCAAACAAGCCCAGCGCAAAGGAGATCAGCAGGGCAAGGCCGCTCGTTTTAATGGACACCCAAAACGGGCGGTAGTCGATGCCGCCTAAAAAGGAGGCCAGAGAGGTCAAGGGCCCCCGCTCATCCCGCAATACGACAGACGATGCTTCTACCATTTGAGCGCTATCAAGCCAACACGCGCCGCCCTTGGCATCACCCGAGGCCGATGCAATCACCACATAGCGGTCCCCATCCGCACCACGCACATCAAAGCCATAGGTATACCCGCCGGCATCAAACGTTGTTTCCGCCGTAACATACCAAGGAAGATCAACGTCCCCTAGCTGCGCACCTCCCATGGAGTTTGCGCTGTCGAGCTCACAGACGAGGGCCTTGAGACCCGATACGCACTCGTTGCCCTGCGGATCCAATCCATATTTCTCAGCCGCCTTGGGCGATATCCACACCACAACGCGATCGGCAGCAGGCGCCACTACAAGGTCCACGTCCTCGTCAACGGGAAACCGGTAGCCCTCAGGCTGGCCCTCCATAGCACGAGCGGT
>CABUVF010000240.1 GCA_902494945.1 uncultured Collinsella sp. | reverse complement strand
GCAGGCCTTTCGATGGTCATTAGCGGCTACGTGATCGATGCCGTGGTCGATGGTGGCAACAAACGCCGTATGGTACTCATCATCTCGGACAAGTTCCCTGATATCGCTGCCGATATCATGTATGGCCTGGGTCGTGGTTGTACCAAGTTTAAGGCGACTGGCATGTATTCGGGTGCCGAGAAGCCGGTGATTATGGTCATCGTGAGCCGTCGAGAGCTCAATACCCTCAAGACGATCGTGCGCGAGCGCGATCCTCACGCCATTGTGACGGTCGCTGACGTTACGGAAGCCTTCGGCGAGGGATTCAAGGACATTAGCGCGTAGGGTCGATCGCGTTCCATCCAAAAGACGTTCACATTGATAAACCGTTTCATCAGCGGTTCTGCCTGCTAAATTGTTCAAATAATGATAAAAACTCTGGTAAAGCCATCAGTTTCCAGCATAATGAATGACGTACGTGCATTGCGGCTGTGTTGGGATTACCTTCGGTGCCGTGCGCATTTTGTCTAATGAGGATGAAAGGAAGGCACAATGAGCGACGAAGAGCTCAAAAAGGTTGCCAACGAGGTAAGGAAGGGCATCGTCACCGGCGTGCACGCTGCCAAGTCCGGCCATCCGGGCGGTTCGCTCGGCGCTGCCGACATCATGACCTATCTGTACTTTGAGGAAATGAACGTCGACCCGGCCCATCCCCGCAAGGCCGACCGCGATCGCTTTGTGCTTTCCAAGGGCCACTGTGCGCCTGGTCTGTACGCCGTGCTCGCCGAGCGTGGGTTCTTCCCCAAGGAGGATCTTGAGACGCTGCGCCACATCGGCAGCCACCTGCAGGGCCATCCCAACATGAACGACACTCCGGGCGTTGACATGTCCACCGGTTCGCTCGGCCAGGGCATCTCCGCCGCCGTGGGCATGGCCGTTGCCGCCAAGCACTGGGGCGATACTTACCGCACGTACGCCCTGCTGGGCGATGGCGAGAGCGAGGAGGGCCAGGTCTGGGAGGCCGCCATGTTTGCCGGCAACCAGCAGCTCGACAACCTCTGTGTGATCGTCGACCACAACGGCCTGCAGATCGACGGTCCCGTCGAGGAGGTCAACGACCCCATGCCGCTCGCCGACAAGTTCCGCGCCTTTAAGTTCCACGTGGTGGAGCTTGCCGACGGCAACGATTTCGATCAGATCCGCGCCGCCTTTGCCGAGGCTCGCGCTACCAAGGGCCAGCCGACCGCCATTATCGCCGAGACCCTGAAGGGCAAGGGCGTGTCCTTTATGGAGAACCAGGTTGGTTGGCACGGCAAGGCCCCCAATGATGAACAGTTTGAGCAGGCCATGGCAGAGCTCACGGCCGCCGGAGAGGAGCTCTAGGATGGCAGACGTCAAGAAAATCGCCACGCGCGTAAGCTACGGCGAGGCCCTCGTCGAGCTCGCCAACGAGCACGATGACTTTGTGGTCCTCGACGCCGACCTGGCCGCCGCCACGCAGACCGGTAAGTTTAAGGCCGCCTGCCCTGATCGTTTCTTCGATGTGGGTATCGCCGAGAGCAACCTGATGGGTGTTGCCGCCGGTATCGCAACCACCGGTCGCGTTTCCATCGCGAGCACCATTGCCATGTTAGCCGCCGGCCGCGCCTTTGAGCAGGTCCGTAACTCCATCGGCTACCCGCACCTCAACGTTAAGATCGGTGCCACGCACGCCGGTATCTCGGTGGGCGAGGACGGTGCCACACACCAGTGCTGCGAGGATATCGCCCTGATGCGCGTCATCCCCGGCATGACTGTGATCGTTCCTGCCGACGACGTCGAGGCCCGCGCCGTGACGCGCGCCGCCTACGAGTGCGACGGCCCCGTGTACATGCGCTTCGCCCGTCTGGCCTCGCCGGTTATCAACGACCCCGAGACCTACAAGTTCGAGTTGGGTAAGGGCATTGT
>CABUVF010000239.1 GCA_902494945.1 uncultured Collinsella sp. | reverse complement strand
CCCCACCGGCGAATGGGAGTCCACGCCCCTCGCCTAGACACCCCTTCATGAGTTGCGGTGGAATAGTTCCTGATTCTGGCCCTAAGACCGTCAAACAAGAACTATTCCACCGCAACTTCTATTTCATTGGCAACTCCCGCAAGACTGTCCCTAACGACTAGTCGTTTAAGAACGTCCCCAATGACTAGTGGCGGCGAGCGTTGAGCTCGCCGGCCAGCTCGTCGAGGGTAATACCGTAGCGTTCGAGCGTTACAAGCAGGTGGTAGACCAGGTCGCCGGCCTCGTAGCGGATGTGGTCGTGGTCGTTGTCCTTGCAGGCCATGATGACCTCGCTCGCCTCCTCGGCAAGCTTCTTGAGCAGTTCGTCCTCGACGTCGGTCAGCAGACGGGCGGTATAGCTCTCCTCCGGTGACGCATCGCGACGACCGTGAATCACCTCGGCCAGTCCCGTCAGCGTCTCGCCGATATTTCCCGGCTGCACGTTCGCCGTTCTGACTCCCATGGTTATTTCCTCTCGTTACTGCAGCGTAAAGTAGGTACCGATCTCATCGAACCGAGGCTTTGCGCCCTTTTTCTCAAAGAACTCGACGATGACGGCATGGGCCTCATCGAGCCTTTCCTTCTCGGCCTCGAGCCAAAGCGACTGCGCCCCGCAGGCATCAGTCAGGTGCACGCGACATGGCACGCCCGCGCGGAGGAGCTCGGTGTTGCAGTCGGCGACCTCGAACGGCGTCACAACTTTCATCGCACCCCCCCTTCCACGCGCTTAAAGAAGCAGGTACGGTTGCCGGTGTGGCAGGCCGGGCCTGGCGAGTCGACCTTGACCAGCAGCGTATCGCTATCGCAGTCGGCCCAGAGCTCCTTGACCTCCTGCATGTTGCCGCTCGTCGCGCCCTTGTTCCAGAGCTCCTGGCGGCTGCGACTCCAAAACCACGTGGTCCCGGTCTTGAGCGTCAGCCCCACCGATTCCTCGTTCATCCAAGCAACCATAAGCACCTCGCCGGTGTCATACTGCTGAACCACACAAGGAATCAATCCTTTGGCGTCGTATTTAAGATCCGCTGGAGTAGTAATTTCTCTCATTTCAATTCCCCAATTTAAACATCGCCGGTCGGCGAGGGTTGTCCAGGTGCCCGAGATTCCGAGCGACAAGCCCGACGACGCGTACTTAAGTACGCGAGGAGGGTTGGAGCCGGAAGGTCGGGTGCCTGGACAAGCCGCAGCATTAGAAGTCCAATCTCACAGGAATGCCCTGCGAGGCCATATACTCTTTGACTTCGCGGATGCTGAAGGTTCCAAAGTGAAAGACGCTGGCCGCCAGTACGGCGTCGGCCTCGCCCTCGATCACGCCCTCGGCAAAATGCTCGAGCGTACCCACACCGCCGCTCGCGATGACGGGAATCGGCACTGCGCGCGCCACGGCACGGGTGAGTGCCAGGTCGAAGCCAGCCTTGGTGCCGTCGCGATCCATGCTGGTGAGCAAGATCTCACCGGCGCCGCGACGAGCCGCTTCCTCGGCCCACGCCACCGCATCGATACCCGTGGCGTTGCGACCGCCCGCCGTAAAGACCTCCCACTTGTCGGCACCCAGCTGACCGGGCAGGCCAACGCGCTTGGCATCAATCGCCACAACCACGGCCTGGCTGCCAAACGCCGCGGCGGCCTGGCTGATCAACGACGGATCGCGCACGGCGGCAGAGTTAAGCGACACCTTGTCGGCGCCGGCGGCAACCATGGTCCGCATGCCCGCCAAGTCGCGAAAACCGCCGCCCACGGTATAGGGGATAGCGAGCTCTTCGGCCGCATGCGCCGCCATCTCGATGGTCGTCGCGCGGTTGTCGCTCGTCGCGGTAATGTCCAAAAATACGACCTCGTCCGCACCCTCGCAGTCATAGGCGCGGGCCAGCTCCACCGGGTCGCCCGCATCGCGCAGGCTCACAAAGTTGACGCCCTTGACCACGCGGCCGTCCTT
>CABUVF010000238.1 GCA_902494945.1 uncultured Collinsella sp. | reverse complement strand
GATGCCGCCCTGGTGACCGACGTGTCCGAACTTGAGTATCGCGAGCTGCTGGTGCCGATCGTGCGCGATGGCAGTGCGGTGGCTCCGCGTGAGAGCATCCAGGACGCGCGCGAGCGCTGTGCTTGGGCGCTCGACCATCTGGACGCAGCTTTCAAGCGCTTCCTGTACCCGCAGACCTATGTGGTGGGTATGGAGCAGGGCCTGGCTCAGGTGCGCGACGAGCTCGTGCGCAAGAACATGGCCGCGGCCTCTGCCTTTCCCTGGGCTCACTAATTCCTTGGGCGGTAGGGGCGAGTCACGCTTCCCTGGCCGCCGGCTCGGCCGTTCGCTGAACAGTTGATTGGTTTGACGTATGACGACTTCTTATAAAACGATGGTGGTAAAGATCGGTTCGTCCACGGTGGTGGGCGCCGACGGCAAGGTCAACCGCGCCTTTATCGGCGGGCTTGCCGACCAGGCCGCAGCGCTGCGCGAGCTTGGCTGGCGCCTGGTCGTGGTGAGCTCGGGTGCCATTGCCTGCGGCTATCCCGTGCTGGGCTTCGACCGTAAGCCGGTCGGCGACCTGCCGAGCCTGCAGGCCTGCGCCTCGGCCGGTCAGTGCATCATCTCGTCGGCCTACGACGAGGAGTTCCATGCGCGCGACCTGCTCACCTCGCTCGTGCTGCTCACGCGCCACGATACGGCCCGCCGCACGTCTTACCTGCACGCGCGCGACGCCCTGCTGCGCCTCGTGGAGCTTGGCGTGGTGCCGGTCGTCAACGAGAACGACACCGTTACCGTCGATGAGATCAAGTTCGGCGACAACGACACGCTGGCGGCGCTTGTGAGCTGCCTGGTTTCTGCCGATCTGTGCGTGACGCTCTCGGACATCGATGGCCTCTACACCGCCAATCCGCATGAGGATCCGACGGCCGAGTTTATCCCGGTCGTGCATAAGATCGATGCCAAGATTATCGCCTCGGCGGGCGATTCTTCCACATCGGTGGGTACGGGCGGCATGATCACCAAGATTCGCGCGAGCCGCATTCTCATGACGGCGGGCATTCAAAGCGTGATTTGCTCGGGCGAGGAGCCCGATGCGCTCGTGCGTCTGGCCCGCGGCGAGAGCGTGGGTACGCTGTTCGATCCGCCGGCGGAGCGCCTGGACATTGCGCCGCGCAAGTTGTGGATCGCACTGGGTGACAAGGCGCATGGCTCGGTGACGGTCGATGATGGCGCCGCGAAGGCGCTGGTCAGCCGCGGATCGTCGCTGCTCGCGGTGGGTATTCGCGAGGTCGATGGCCAGTTTGCCGAGGGCGATGTGCTCGACGTGTGCGACCCGAGCGGCATGGTTGTCGCCCGTGGTATCGCCGAGGCCGATTCGGACGTGCTGGAGCTTGCAGCCGGCCGCCGCCAGGACCAGATTGCCAGCAACCGCCTGCTCGCAGACCTGGCCGAGAAGCCCGCGATCCATAGGGACAACTTGATAGTGTTTGCATAAAGAGAGGCAGCGCTGCGGCTCGTTTTGCCAGCAGTGCTGCCTCTCCTTTTCCGGCACTTGGGGACACTCCTTTGCTAGAAGATCTGGCGCAGGTCTCCGCGGTTGAGGGCTTCGTCGAAGAGGTGCTTGAACACCACGCTGCCGTGCAAGCCGTCGTGCTCGAACTCGTTCGTCACCCAGGCATGCGAGTTGCCCACGCGGCTGAGCGTATCGAGCTGCATGCCCGAGTCCACGTACATGTCATCGAAATACACTGCGGCCTGCAGGGGCACCTCGTTGCACGCCAGGCGCTGCGGGTCGTAGATCTTGTCCCAGCTGATGTCTTCCATCAGCAGATCCATCGCGGGCTTGAAGGGCTTAAGTTCGGGCATCTGCTCAAACATCCATGGGAACATGGCCTCGCCGGTAAACATGAGCGGGCGCGCGAGTGTGTCGAACTCGGCACGGTGAGCCTTCTCTTCTGCCGCGGCCCAGCGAATGGGCATGGTGTCGCCGTCGGCGTAGATGAACTCCTG
>CABUVF010000237.1 GCA_902494945.1 uncultured Collinsella sp. | reverse complement strand
GAAACCGCCGATGTCATGGCAGCAGCAGCGAGCGACGGTCAGGGCGAACAAATTGGCATGAAAAGGGGGCGGCATAGACCTTTTGGTCATGCCACCCTCTTTGAATGACAAGCTGTCGCTCTGGCCGCCGCGCAGCGTCGACTAAGTTAAAGGCCGAGCATCGGCTCCAGAACGAAGAAGTATGCGAGCACTACGCTGCCCAGGATGATGCGGTAAACACCGAAGCACTTAAAGTCGTGACGGCGGACGAAGCCCATGAGCCACTTGATGGCGATGAGCGAAACCACAAAGGCAACAACGCAGCCCACGCCCAAGATGGCGATCTCGTTGGTGCCGAACGTGCCGCCCTTGATGAAGTACTTGACCAGCTTGAGCGCACTCGCGCCAAACATGACAGGGATGGCCAGGAAGAACGTAAACTTGGACGCCACCGAACGCGTGCAGCCCAAAAGCAGGCCGCCGATGATGGTAGAACCGGAGCGAGACGTTCCAGGCACCAGCGAAAGCACCTGGAAGCAGCCGATACCCAGCGCAGTCTTCCAGCTCAGGTCCTCGAGCGTGGCGATGGAGCCAAAGTCCAGATCCTCGTCATCGTCCTCATCCTCAGCGGTAGCCGCGGCGGGCGCCGCAAAGTGCGCACCGGCGGGACGTCCACCCGACACCACAGCACGCGAACCAAATGAACCGGCAACGGCCATTTCCTCGCGCTTGCTCGCGCGCCAGTTCTCGATCACGATAAACAGCACGCCGTACACAATGAGCGCCAGCGCCACGACGGGAGCATTATAGAAATGCTCCTCCATCCAGTCGTTAAGCGGCAGACCGATCGCCGCGGCGGGAATGCAGCCGAGCACAATCTTGCCCCACAGCACCCAGGTGTCGCGACGGCCCTCCTTGCCCTTGCTGGGCGAGAACGGATTGAGCTCATGGAAGAACAGCACACAGACGGCCAGAATGGCGCCGAGCTGAATCACGACCAGGAACATATTCCAGAACGTCTCGCTCACGTTCATCTTGACGAACTCGTCCACCAAGATCATGTGACCAGTCGACGAAACGGGCAGCCATTCGGTGATGCCCTCGACCAGGCCCATAAAGGCAGATTTTAGAAGCTCGATGATATCCAAAGGGACCCCCTCGTTAGACACCCGCCGATATTGTTCTGCGGACGGTGCGGGCGATGTCCCATTATCAACCGTTGGCGGCGCGCCTGCGCCTACCCTTACCAAAAAACTCGCCCGTTCACAGAATTGCGAGCGGTCAAACCCAAATCCTTGGGTATAACTGCAACAAGATAAAGTGTCCGGCGGCCACGCATCCGCGCCCGCCCGACGCACGAGCCCAGCGCCCGTGCGATAGACCAAGGAGGAAACCATGAACGAGGGCTACACCAAGGTATTTGTTTCACTCGACGGTACTGAGCAGCAGGATTTTGTGCTCGCACGCGCCATCAAGGTCGCCGCGAACAACGGCGCCAAGCTGATCATCGGCCACGTTATCGATTCCACGGCGCTCGAGAGCGCCGGTTCCTATCCGGTCGATCTTGTCAACGGCCTAGAGGAGGCATTTAAGAACTCCATCGCCAAGCAGCTCGAAGAGGCCAAGGCCAATCCCGACATTCCCGAGGTCGAGGTCATGATTCGCGCCGGCCGCATTCGCGAGACGCTCAAGGACGAGATGCTCGACGTGGTTAAGCCCGACCTGGTGCTCTGCGGCGCCCGCGGCCTGTCCTCGATCAAGTATGCGCTGCTGGGTTCAATTTCGACGTTCCTGCTGCGCAATACGGACTGCGACATTTTGGTCGTGAAGTAGCGTTGCTCCCACCGGCCGCGGGGCCTGCGGGGTTTCCACGGGCACGTCCTCGCCGCGTTGCGGCTGCGGGATGTGCCCTTAGGAAACCCCTCCCGGCCTCGCGGCCTTCGCAGCCTTACTTCAGCGAGTTGGCTGATAAAAGATGGCGTGGCGGCACCAGTTGGGGGGGGCGGGTTTTTTTGGGGG
>CABUVF010000236.1 GCA_902494945.1 uncultured Collinsella sp. | reverse complement strand
GCGTATGCCTTACAGAGCTGAAAGGATATCAGGCCGCTGTCGGTCAGCCGGTCATCCAGCCCCGCCGTCCAAACAGCCGCCTGGACAAGGTGCGCCATATGTTTCAGAAGGTAATGTAACGTCTTGCGCAATGCAAGCGTTCATTGCCTCGAGATGCACGCGATCGACGCCGTCTTTCAATGCCATGAGCATCACCGAGGTGTCGCCATCCTCCACCCGCAGATGTGAGATATCGAGCCCCTCGGCGGCCAGCGCCTCTCTCATCTTGTCTCCGTACTCGTCCTTGCCGACAACCGACACGGCGGATACCGAAACTCCCATTCGTGCAAGATGGATACCCCAGTCAATGCCATTACCAGTCGGATAGAACACGCCGATGTTTTGATAGACGTCCGCACAGCAAAAACCAGCCGCGCACGCTTTAATACCCATGGTCTTCTCCAATGTTCAAAAGGGGACCCACCACATGGCGAGCCCCCTTTTCGCGTTTCGCTTATTGTTTTGCATCGGCCGTCCAAAGCCTCATAGCCAGACCGCCGTACGCTTTCTTAAGCTATTCGACGATTGGTGCTCCGTGGCCCCAAGAACCTTCCATGCCGCACACGGTCGAGGCAAACCCGGCAGCAAAGTCGAGTGCACGCTCGATGGCCTCGGCGCCATCTTCACCACACTTGGCGGAATCGAGATAGCACATCAAAAACGAGGTGAGGAACGAGTCGCCCGCCCCCATGGTGTCCTTCATGTCCGTTACCGGTTTAGCCAGCTGGCGGTAATAACGCTCGCCGTCGTAAGCAATGCAGCCCTCGGCGCCCGCCGTAGCCGACACAAAACGCGGACCCAAGCCCTTCACCCATGCCAGACGCTCGCGAATCTCGTCCTCACTCGCGGCATCCGCCGCACTAAAGAAAGCGAAATCGACGTAGGGCGCAATCTGCTCGTAGTACTCGTCGGTGGAGTCGTCCGAAAAGTCAAAAGAGACCGTGACGCCCGCAGCCTTCAGCTTGGGCAGCTCGCGCTCGGTAAAGCAATAGTTGCCCGAATGAACCACATCGAACTGCTTCATGTACGAAAGGTCAAAGCGATCGAGGACATAGCGCGCATCGCCACGGATACCGCCCTCGTTGGAGCCAAGGAAGACACGGTCACCGTCAACGACGGTGACGCGAGCCGCTCCGTTCTCGCCAATCATCTGCTCGCACTTGTCAAGCTCGATACCCTCATCCTCGAGGCTTGCAATGACATGCTCGGCAGCGGCGTCATTGCCAAAAATGCCCATGTATGCGGAGCGTGCGGCACCGCATTTCTTGGCATAAACGGCGAAGTTCACCGCATTGCCGCCGGGATACATGGTGTGGATGTGCTCGTAGCGATCGACGACGTTGTCGCCAAATCCGAGCGCGTTAACGTTAAATGCCATGGCCTTTGTCCCTTCTAGTACTCGACAACACCCATATAGCGACGGAAATCGGGATCGTGATCAAACACCTTGCCGCGTGCAGCACGCAGCTCGCAGTTCATGGCATAGAACAGCACCGGGTCCAGATAGGCACGGACGCTCGCCGGCACGGCTTCCATACCGTACTCCTTGGCATCGAGCACCATCAGCGTATCGGTATGCGTCTTAAGGAACGCCAGGGCGCGCTCGTCCATAGCACGGCACTCGCTGGAGCCCATCTGCAGGAAGTAAAAAACGCCATCCTGAGTAGCCTCGAAGGGGCCATGGAAGTACTCGGCAGAGTGGATATAGCTGCAGTGCTGCCACTGCATCTCCATAAGAGAGCAGATAGCGAAACCGTAGGTCTGGCTAAAGTTGGGACCGCTGCCCAGAATATAGAAGAACTCGTGCTCCTGGCAAAGCTTGGCAAAGCGATCGCCCAGCTCGGCATTTACCTTCTCGCGTGCCGGGGGAAGAATCTTATCCATCTCGGCGATACCGGCATACATATCGGCAAGATCGGCGTAGCCCTCCTGCTGATCGAGCAGCTCTGCCGCAAGCGACAGCGAAAT
>CABUVF010000235.1 GCA_902494945.1 uncultured Collinsella sp. | reverse complement strand
GCGCGGTGCGGACGGTGGACGGCATTTGCGCCGAAAGCGCAAATAAGAATGCCCGGGGTTCGGAGCCCGGGCATTTAACAAAACCAGAAAACTAGGCCGCCCGCGCTCCCAAACATTTACGCGGGTTGCGTCGTTTTCTATTGATATTGTATCCCGAATCGCCCCGCCGATCCGGGACGTTTCGAAAACTCAAATGCTGGCTTATCCTCGACTGGACGGTGCAGTCTAGCTGCGTTGTCCGGCGTGGAAGCTCGCTAATCGGCTATTATTTGTTTAGACAACCTGAGCTGTAGAGGAGTGACCGGTGATGGTGCAGGGCGCCAAACATATGAAGAGCAATAACGCTGCGGACAACGGCGGCTCAAGCCCCCAGCCCAAACCTCAACCCAAACCTAAGCGCCGTCGTAAGCGACTGCCGCGCTGGGCCGACCGGCTCATCACCATCGTCATCATCCTTATTGGCGTGGGCCTTATGACCTGGCCGTGGATCTTGGACCGGCTCGAGGCCTCGGGCGTGTTCAACCAGATCAGCACCGTGTCCAGTACCGTGGACGCGCTGTCTGCCGAGGAGCGCGAGCGCATCCTGCTCCAGGCTCGCTCCTTTAACGAGCAGCTGGCGGGCGAGGCCACCGAGCTCCCCGCCGACCAGATTGAGCCCTACGCCCAGCAGCTCATCTTTGACCGCGACCCCATGATGAGCTGGGTCGAGATCCCCTCCATCGACGTGAGCATGCCCATCTACCACGGCACGAGCGAAGAAGTCCTCATGGCGGGCGTCGGCCACCTGGAGGGCACGAGCCTGCCGGTGGGCGGCACCTCGACGCATTGCGTGCTCACCGCGCACTCGGGCATGCGCAACCTGAGCATGTTCGACGACATTCACTCGCTGGAGCCCGGCGACCTGGTGCTGCTACACACCATGAACAAGACGCTCGCCTACAAGATGGTGGACTCCGAGGTGGTGCTGCCCGAGGAGATGGAGTCGCTGACCATCGAGCCCGGCGCCGACAAGGTGACGCTCGTCACCTGCACGCCCTACGGCGTGAACGACCATCGCCTGCTGGTGCATTGCGTGCGCACCAAGTACAACAAGAAGGACGTCGACAAGCAAAAGTCGCTGGCCGGCCGCCACTGGGGCAAGCGCGAGTTTGCCGTGCTCATCGTGGTCGTGGCCATTGTGCTGTTGCTGCTGGACATCGTGATCCACGCGGTCCGCAAGCGCCGCAAGGCCAAGGCCTCGGCATAAGACATTCTCCAGAACCACCACAAAGGGGGCAGGCACCTTTGTGGTGGTCGGGACTTCCAAACCATCACAACATTCGATGAAAATCGCGATTTTGCCGAAAAACGTCGAATGTTGTGATGCTTTTCGTTGTGGTCGAGACGGTTTTCGCTATGGACGGTACGGTTTTCGCTACGGACGGCGCGGTTTTCGCTGCAGAGCCGCCAGCCCGCAGCCTGCCAATCCACCGCCCTCGTTACGTTTTCGCTGCATTTAGGTAAAGCGCCTGCTCCAAGCCGGCGCTGCCCTGTATACTAGAGCGGTTTATCTGTTATGCGGAAGGGAGCGCCTATGGCACTCAGCGAGAAAGACGTGCGCGGCATCGCCGAGTACGCAAAGATCGCACTGACCGATGACGAGCTCACCCAGATGACGTCCTACATGAACGACGCCGTCCAGATGCTCGAGCCCGTCCTGCAATATGACTTGCCCGACGTGGAGCCCACGTTCCATCCCATCGGAAGCCTGTCCAACGTGATGGGCGATGACCTGCGCGAGCCCGAGCGCGACCTGCCGCTCGACGTCGCGCTCGAAAACGCTGGTAGCGCGCGCGATCGCTACTTCCGCGTGCCGTCCATTTTGGGAGAGGGGGAGAGCGAGTAATGGCGCAGAGCTTCGATTCCCTTACCGCCGCCCAGATCGCCGCGGGCGTTGCCGCCGGCGACTTTACCGCTACCGAGGTGGCCCAGGCCTCCCTTGCCGCCATCGAGGCGCGCGAGGGCGGGGT
>CABUVF010000234.1 GCA_902494945.1 uncultured Collinsella sp. | reverse complement strand
GGAGCAAGCGCGAATAGGAACGCTATGGGCCGGCCCGGTCCGCGTTCGGGTAGCGTGCGTGGAGCTGCATGGTAACGTGCAGACAAGATAAATGACCGTTCACGACAGAACCCGGCTTACAGGCCCACTTGGCATTTTTGTTACCCTGACAATCGGTACGGCCTTTGCCGTATTATTGAAGCTGTTCGTTGCTGCGCTTTATTTTGTTGAGGGGCTTTGTTGGACAGCTATTTTACTCTGCAATCGAATATTGAGGCTTCGGGCGAGTTTGTGGACCGCAAGAGCCGGTTTATTGCCCAGCTGGTCCATATTGAGTCCGAGGACGAGGCGAATGCCTTTATCGAGATGGTTCGCAAACGTCATTACGACGCTCGACACAATGTTCCCGCGTGGATTTTGGTCGATGGACGCGAGCGCCAGAGCGATGATGGTGAGCCGAGCCGCACGAGCGGTATGCCGACGCTCGAGGTGTTGCGCGGTGCGGAGCTCAAAAATGTTTGCTGCGTAGTGACGCGCTATTTTGGCGGCACGCTGTTGGGGCCGGGCGGCCTGGTTCGCGCCTATACTGCGGCGACGCAAGCGGCGGTGGCCGCGGCTCAGGAGGCCGGGCAGATCGTCGAGATGACGAGTGTCGTGCCTGTTGACGTGCATGTGGCCTATCCGCAGTATGAGCAGGTGCTTCGCTTGGCCCAGGATTCCGGTGCCAAGGTTTCGGATACCGAGTACGCGGATGCCGTGACACTTCATTTGGTGTTTAAGGCGGGGGAGCAGGAGTCGTTTTGCGCTAAGATGCGCGAGCTTATGGCGGGGCGTGAGGAGATTGAGGTCGGCGCTCCCGAATTTGCCGAGTTCTAACGGCGACGGCCGGCGTGCTTTTGGATGGATCCTAAGCGCGCCGGCCGTCGTTTTACTGTTGCTGTCGATTACTCGGCGAGCTGCTTTAGCACATCACAGGCGATTTCGACGGCATCGTCGATGCAACCGGGACAGCTGCGGAGCGGACCCTTGTCCGATCCGATGCCCTTGAGCGTGCCGCAGACGGTCGTCGTGTTCTTCTCGCCAAAGCGCTTGGCAATCTCGCGCGACAGTTTGTAGGTCTGGCCCTTGGTCTTGGGGTTTTCCATGCCATCGCTCATTACAAAGCCCATGATGGCCACGGCGCCCGAGATGGCACCGCAAGTTTCGGTCATGCCGCCCATGCCGGCGCCAAAGCCCTCGGTGAGGGTAAAGGCGACCTGGGGGTCGAGCCCGACGGCGGGCGCGAGCGTGCAGGCGACGGCCTGCGCGCAGTTAAAGCCGCGGGCGTGGTATTCGGCAGCCTGAGCCTGGCAGGTGGCAGTGTTGAGCTGAGTGGTATCAATCTGCTTCATCGGTGTCTCCTTGATTGCGGTGTACCCGCCTATGGTACCCTTGCTGGCGCATTCGCTTATCGAGACCGCAGTGCATATCTCATTGTTTTTCGCCATCGAACACTTTCTTAAGATTTGGGACAAATAAACCTGATTAATTTGTCCCATAACCTATCGGCGGGATGGGTTGAGAGGGGTGCGGGGTAGCGGTATCGTGAACCGAATAAAACAAAACCCAAGTAAGGGAGTTGGATATGAGCGAGCAGACCATCGGTACTACATGTGTTCAGGGCGGCTATCACCCGGGAGATGCGGAGCCGCGCCAGGTGCCCATCTACCAGTCCACCACGTGGAAATACGACACGTCCGAGCACATGGGCAAGCTGTTTGACCTGGAGGAGTCTGGCTACTTCTACAGCCGTCTGCAGAACCCCACGTGCGATTTGGTTGCCGCCAAGATCTGCGAGATGGAGGGCGGCACCGCAGCGATGCTCACGAGTTCGGGCATGGCTGCGAACTTCCTCGCGATCTTTAACGTTGCCGGTGCCGGCGATCACGTGGTCGCAAGCTCTGCCATTTACGGCGGTACGTATAACCTGCTCGCCCACACCATGGGTCGCATGGGCTTGACCTGCACGTTCGTTGCCCCCGACTGCACCGATGAGGAGCTCGAGGC
>CABUVF010000233.1 GCA_902494945.1 uncultured Collinsella sp. | reverse complement strand
TGATCGACCTCACCACGAGCTCGCCCGAGCTCGCCCGTGACATTGCCGAGGCCGCCCAGGTTTCTGGTCGCATGGCGTTTGACTGCCCCGTCACCGGCGGCGAGTCGGGCGCTATCGCCGGTACGCTCACGGCTATCGTGGGCGCTACCGAGAACGACATCGCGCCGGTCCGCGACATCCTTGCCACCTTTGCGGCCAACATCTGTTGCTTCGACGGTGCCGGCAAAGGCCAGGCTGCCAAGCTCGCCAACCAGGTGTCGCTGGGCGCCTGCATGGTCGGTATGGCAGACGCCATGGCATTTGCCGAGCTGAGCGGCCTTGACCTGGAGAAGACCCGCCAGATGATCTTGGGCGGTACCGGCAAGTCCGGCGCCATGGAGAGCCTGGCTCCCAAGGCGCTCGACGGCGACTACAAGCCCGGCTTTATGGTCGAGCACTTCATTAAGGACCTGCGCCTGGCCCTTGCTTACGCCGACGACCGCGAGCTCGCGCTGCCCGGCGCCGACGTGGCCTTTACGCTCTACGACATGCTCGACGCTATCGGTGGCGCCAAGCTGGGCACCCAGGCCATCACGGTCCTCTATAAGGAGGAGGCCGATGCCATCGCCGCCGGTCTGGACTGGTCGCAGTATCGTCCCGAGGAGCATGGCGCTCACGAGGAAGGTTGCGGTTGCGGCGAGCACGGCGAGGACCATGAGTGCGGTTGTGGCCATCACCACGGCGAGGACCACGAGTGCTGCGGCGGCCACGGCCATGACGACGGCCACGAGTGCTGCTGCGGCCACCATCACGGGGAGTAGCGCCCATGAGCTGGACGTTCGTGGTGCTTGCGCTGGTGCTCTTTCTCTTTGCGATCTACATCGGCTTTTTGTGCGGCCAGTGGGCGTGCGAAAAGCGCGTCATCACCAAGCGCGACTACTGGATTGCCAACTTTGCGGGAGCGGCGGCAGTCGTCCTGCTGACCTGGGTGTTCTCGCTGTTCCCGCTGGTGCAGTTTGCGCCGATCGGCTGGCTCGGCGGCTTTATCGCCGGTCTTAAGATGAGCTTTGGCGAGTCCGTTGGCCCGTGGCGCAAGCACGACGAGGTCTTTAACGTCAACAAGGCCCATCGCGCCGCCGCCGACGCGGGCGACGCCGAGGAGCGCCGCCGCGCGCGTCGCAATGGCGCGGCCGACCGACAGCTCATCTCGGTCACCGATGACAGCAAGGGTGCTGGCAAGCACGCTAAGAAATAGTAAGAAGAGGTAACTATGGCAGAAAATAAAGACGAACAGCTCACCGACGAGGAGCTGGCACAGCTTCAGCTGGCAGAGGAGAATGAGAACGCCGTCGACCGCCTGGTCCAAGAGCTCGGCTGCCCCACGCGCCGCATCCGCCAGTTTGCCGCCCGTGTGCTGCACCTGCTTGCCGAGCGCGATCCGCAGCGCGTCGTGCCCTGCGTGCCAGCGCTGATCGAGGCGCTCGACCGCCCCGAGGCACAGACCCGCTGGGAGGCGCTCGATGCCCTGGCGGCGCTCGCCACCACCTGCCCCGAGCAGATGGAGGACGCCTTTGAGGGCGCCGAGACCGCGCTGTTCGACGAGATTTCCTCCACGCTGCGCTATGCCGCCTTCCGCCTGCTGTGCGTGTGGGGCGCCACGAGTGTCGAGCGTTCGCGCGAGGCTTGGCCCATCCTGGACGAGGCCATCCAGTGCTACCACGGCGACCTTGAGTATCGCGATATGCTCGGGTGCCTGTACGAGTTTGGCCAGGGCGAGATTGACGCCGAGGTCGCCGAGAAGCTCGCGCTGCGCCTTAAGTTCGATGCCGAGAACGGCAAGGGTAGCTATCTCAAAGCCCGTTCGAGCGAGATTTGCGAAATGCTTGTTAAACGCTTTGACTTGGATCTCTCCAAAAAGAAGAAGCGTGCTAGCGTTAAAAAATCTGACGACGCCGAAGACGAGGAGTAACAGATTATGGCGCACGATGTAGTCCTGATTCCCGGTGACGGTATCGGTCCCGAGATTACGCAGGCCATGCGCCGCGTGGTCGAGGCCACCGGTGTCCAGAT
>CABUVF010000232.1 GCA_902494945.1 uncultured Collinsella sp. | reverse complement strand
AGTCAGCTGCTTAATGTAAGCCCACATGCGCTGCTTGGCGGCCTTGTCGGTGAGCGCCGCCTCAAAACCGTCGAGCGCCAGCACGCGGCGCCCCTGCACATGGGCGACCAGGCCGGGCTTGAGCATGGCGGTGTCAAAGTCATCAATTGCCACAAGCATATCGGCATAGGTCTCGCGCATGACATCGGCCGCACTGTTGTCCAGCAGCAACACCGCCTCGGGATCCAAGGTCTCCAGCGCCTCGCGGAACAGGTCGCACGTCAGGGCCTCGCCCGCCGCGACCGCTCCGTCGCCCGCGCCGGCGACGCTTGCCAGCACGCAAAAATCCTCGGGGGCATATCCGATGGCGCCGAGCGCCTTGCGCAACGCGGCGCCATCCGCGCCGGCAGCCAGCTCGCCGCCTGCACGCTCGTCATCGTCCAAATCACCTTTGACCAGCACAATCGGCGAGCACGCGTTGCCCGCGATACGCACGCCGCGACCCGCGAGCGATGCGAGCTCCTGCTCGGTCGCCTGGGCGATGGCTTCTTTTTTCTGGCTTTGTGACGTGGGCATGCGCTCTCCAATCGTTTGCGTGCCCACCATTATATAAAAGAGCCGCCTGCGAGTGGTTGCATTGCGGGCCGTTGGGTATAAGCACGGTCGTACTGAGTTTTACGCGGCCGAGCCGCGTCACACTATGGAGGTCACTATGGCTGACATTAAGCAGATTACCCCCGAGAACTTCGATTCCGTCGTTAACGGCAGCCTTCCCGTGCTGGTCGATTTTTGGGCACCGTGGTGCGGTCCCTGCCGCTCGCTCTCGCCCATCGTAGACGAGCTTGCCGACGAGCTGGCCGGCAAGCTGGCTGTGGCCAAGTGCAACGTCGACGACAACCAGGACCTGGCCATGAAATTTGGCGTTATGAGCATCCCCACGCTGATCGTCTTTAAGAACGGCGAGGAGGTCGACCGCTCGGTCGGCGCCTTACCCAAGGCAAGACTTCAGGCACTGCTGAAGAAACATCTGTAATACGCTTGCTACTTGTCTGCCGTCCATGAGCGGTTTCGCACCGCTCACCGGAGTGCCAAACGCAAGGCATGCAACCACGGATAGTATGGTAGACACAAACAGCCCCCAGTGAACGGGTGCGGGTCAGACGGACTCGCACCCGTTTTCTTATGCGACGGCGCCCAGGGCGGGCGTAGTAAAATTTAAACCACCATATCGCACCGCACAAAAGGAGATTCCCATGCATGACGTCGGAATGAACATGAGCCAGCTTGCCATGAGCGTCAAGCAGGTCGACGACACCATTGAGCTCGCTCGCGAGTGGAGCCATCAGCTGCTGCATGCGACCGAGAACTTTGACATGGAGCGCATTGGCGCCAAGCTCGAGGTCGCCATGTCCGCGCTGCACGAGGCGCACGATGCGCTCGAGGGCTACGAGGAGGCCATCGAGGCCGACCATAACTCCGTTGGCTCCGTAAAGCTGGTGTAGCGTGGCCGAGCACGAGCACGCCTGCGAACACGAGCACGGGCACTCTCACGGACCGACCGGCGACGCAGGGTGCCGTTGCAGCGGATCCACCTCCGAGCTGGTCCGTTTTTCGGTCACCGCGCCCGACGACCTGCTGCGCCGCTTTGACGAGCAGATCGCGCGCCGCGGTGACGTGGCCAACCGCTCCGAGGCAGTGCGCGATTTGATTCGCGCCTCGATCGCCAAGGAGCAGATGCGCACGCCCGACGAGCAGGTCATCGGTTCGCTCACCATGATCTATGACCACCATACCGGCGCTCTGACGCGCCGTCTGGACGAGGTGCAGCACGACTACACCGACGAGATTGTCTCGACCATGCACGTGCATCTGGACCACCACAACTGCCTGGAGATCCTGGCGCTCAAGGGTCGCGGCGAGCGCGTCTACGAACTAGCCGACCGCCTGCTGGGCCTGCGCGGCGTTAAGCACGGCGAGCTCACCTGCGCCGCCACCAGGCAAAGCCTGGGGCTATAGCGGGATTTCCCGCAGCGCACCTGCCAAAAAGGGACAGGTTTGTTTTGGCAGGTTTAGAAGTTTTACCT
>CABUVF010000231.1 GCA_902494945.1 uncultured Collinsella sp. | reverse complement strand
ATCGCCGAGCTGGGTGCGACCTCTAAGAAGCAGATGGGCCAGGTCATGGGCGCTCTGGGCAAGGCCACTGGCGGCAACTTCGATAAGCCGGCAGCAGCAAAGATTGTCGGCGCAAAGCTGGCTTAAGGGCTGGCCGACACATAGCCGATGCTGAGGGGCGTGACCATTGCGGTCGCGCCCTTTTTTGTTGGCCGATGAAGGGCGCCTCCCCTGGCTGGTCATTGGGTGCTCATTGGGGACAGACTTAAATGAGTGGGCGGTGAGCGGGCACTCATTTAAGTCTGTCCCCAATGAGTGGGTGGAAGGTTGCGGGTTCTTTACGGGAATGTAGTGTGGGCTGCGGAAACGTGGTTCTTTCCGTACAATAGTTCAACTCGTGTAAACGCAGGGAAGGGACATTCATGGCAGACATGATCGAGATCAAGCATCTCAACAAGTACTTTGGCGACCTGCATGTGCTCAAAGATATCAACCTCACCGTCAAGCGCGGCGAGAAGCTCGTAATGATCGGGCCTTCCGGCTCGGGTAAGTCGACGCTCATCCGTTGCGTCGACTATCTGGAGGAGCCCACGTCGGGCGAGGTCATCATCGACGGTACGCCGCTCACTAAGAAGAATCACCTGGAAATGGCTCGCAAATATAGCTCCATGGTGTTTCAGCAGTTCAACCTGTATCCCAACATGACGGTGCTGGGCAATCTGACGCTCGCGCCCATCAAGCTGCAAAAGAAGAGCAAGGAGGAGGCGACCGAGATCGCCGTCGCCGCGCTCAAGCGCGTCGGCATGGCGCATAAGGCCGGCGAGTATCCGCAGAACCTCTCGGGCGGTCAGCAGCAGCGCATCGCCATCGCCCGTGCCCTGTGCACCAAGCAGCCCATCATCCTGTTTGACGAGCCGACCTCGGCGCTCGACCCCGAGATGGTCCAGGAGGTCTTGGACGTAATGATTGAGCTCGCGCAGGAAGACATCACCATGATCTGCGTGACGCACGAGATGGGCTTTGCGCGCCAGGTGGCGGACCGCGTCATCTTTATGGAGGACGGCCGCATCCTGGAGGAGGGCACGCCCGAGCACTTCTTCGATAACCCCGAGAACCCGCGCTGCCGCGAGTTCCTGTCCAAGATTCTGCACTAGGCGCGGTGATGGACATGACGGATATGACGAGGGCGGCCGTGTCGCGCCGTCACTTTTTGCAGCTGGCGGGCGCCGGCATGCTTGCGCTGACGGGGACCGCGCTTACCGGTTGCGGCAACTCCGCCGGCGGCGGCTCCGACAAGGGCTCCAAGCTTGCGGCCATCAAGTCGCGTGGCCACCTGAATGCCGGCGTTAAGAAGGACGTTCCCGGCTACGGTTATTACGACACCGCCAAGGGTCGCTTTGAAGGCATGGAAGTCGATTTGTGCTACCAGATCGCCGCTGCCGTCTTTGGCGTGAGCTACAAGGAGGCCCGCGCCCAGGAGCTTGTCGAGTTTACCGACGTAACGCCCAAGACGCGCGGCCCGCTGATCGATAACGGCCAACTCGACGTGGTCGCGGCGACCTACACCATCACCGACGAGCGCAAGAAGAGCTGGGATTTCTCGACGCCGTACCGCACCGACTACGTGGGACTCATGGTCAAGAAGCGTTCGGGCTTTACCTCGATTGAGGACTTGGACGGCAAGGTCATTGGCGTGAGCCAGGGTGCCACCACGCAGGGCCTGATCGAGCAGATGATCAAGGACAACGGCTTTAGCTGTAAGCCCGAGTTTAGGGCCTTTAGCGGCTATCCCATCATCAAGAGTTCCCTCGACGCCGGCAATATCGACGTCTTTGCCATGGACCGCTCCACGCTGGCCGGCTACATGAACGAGACCGTTGAGCTGCTGCAGCCCGAGGTCAAGTTTGGCGAGCAGGGCTACGGCGTGGCGACCAAGAAGGGCTGCGACCTTTCGGCCGTGGTCGATCAGGTGATTTGCGATCGCCTGGCCGACGGCTGGCTCGACCAAGAGGTCAAGACCTGGGGTCTTGTATAGGCGCATCGTCCAAGGAAGGAATCAAATGCTCGAAGGATTATTTGACGCCGACCGTTGGTCGACGACATTTCAAAACATGGGGCCCTTCTGGGAGGGCTTTGGCGTGACGCTACAGGTGGTCGT
>CABUVF010000230.1 GCA_902494945.1 uncultured Collinsella sp. | reverse complement strand
CGCTGAGATGCGCGCCTGGCAAAAGATGCAGCAGATTGCTGCCGGCGTGTTCGAGCCGTTTGGCTTTAAGCCCATCGAGACGCCCGCCATCGAGCAGGTGGACGTGTTTGTCCACGGCAGCGGCCAGTCGACCGACGTCGTGCGCAAGGAGATGTTCCGCGTGTTTAGCGTCTCCACTCCCCCCCCCCGCCGCGGTTTGTGATCCCTTTTCCTCCGTCCCCTTCGGATTACGTGATCCCTTGGGGACGGAGGAAAAGAGATCATTTCGTAGGCCCGTGGCTGCCCTGGAAACCGAATGACGGTACGAGCATCCATTCGGCTTCCAGGGCAGCCACGGGCAGAACAGGCAAACAGGAATAGGCGGCGACCCGCTACTCCCCCGCCACGCTTGCGCGCAGCTTGGCGGCGATGGGCTCGGATGCCAGCAGGAACACGAGCATGACCACGGAGCACGCCAGGCACACAATCCAGGTGCTCGCAAAGGAGCCCGTGGCATCGAACAGCACGCCCGAGACAATGGCGCCCACGGTGCCGCCGACCATCTCGAGCGAGGTAATGGTGCCCGTGACCTTGCCGAGGTCGGCCATGCCAAACTGCTTGGACGCGGCGATGGTAGGCGTGATGGTGCCCATGCACGTTCCGATACCAAAGCTCGCAGCGGCCACAATAGGACTAAGGTCCGTCGTCGGGAAGCACAGCGCCACACAGGCGACAATACACGCAACGGAACCCAGCACGTTGCCAAAGCGCAAACCAAAACGATCGTAGATGGCGCCGAGCGAAATCTTGGCGATAACGACCGTAACCATATAGGCCGAAAGCACGGTGCCCGCCCACATGGGGTCGTGGCCGCCCGTGACGATCTTGGCGCCGTTGACGGTAACGCTCGTCATGTTCGTAACTTGGTTGGGCAGGATGGCGCCATTGACAAGCCCCATAAAGAGGAAGGCGACGACAAGCAGCCAAAACGCCGGGCTCTTCTTGATGCGAGACCAGCCAACGTTAACCTCGGGCGCCGTGCGCTCGTCCTTGTCGCCAGCCGTCGAGACGGACGGATCGCCCGGGTTCTCGCCGAGCGGCTTCAGGCCAATCTCGGAAGGCTTGGTGCGGAAGGAATAGTCATGCAGTTAACGAAAATGGTGTAGCACGTGGCCATGATGACAAAGCCGGAGGCCACCACGAGCCAGCCGGGGAAAAATTTACTTTGCTGGGACATGGATTACTCCTTGTGGTCCGCAATGTATCCGAGAGCGACGGCGGCATAAGCCGCGGCGCCGAGAGGAAGCTCGGCATCGTTAAAGCGCGCCTTGGGATGATGCTGGGCAAAATGCTCGTCCGTATCGGTCACGGCCGCGCCCACGGTAAAGTACGCACTCGGAATCTCGCTCGAGATAAGCGCGAAGTCCTCGCTCGCCATGGCGTGGAATAGCGGCAGGAAGGCAGCCTTGGGCAGCACCGCGCCCACGTAACCAAGCGAGGCCTGGGTCATATCGCTGTCGAGCACGAGCGGCGGAACGTCCGAGAGCGTCTCGATGGTTGCCGGCGTACGATATGTTGCGGCAACGCCGTTGACGACCTCCGCGATACGCTCCTTGAGATGAGTCATGAGCTCGACATCGAAGCCGCGCAGCGTTCCCTCGAGCACACAGGTGTCGGGGATGACGTTGGCCGCCAAGCCGCCAGCGAACTTACCAACGGTAAGTGCGACTTCCTTGGCCGCTGGCACCTCGCGGGAGATAAGCTCCTGGAGCGCCAGGTGCACATGGACGCCGGCCGTGATGGGGTCGATGCAGATCTCGGGGCTCGAGCCATGGCCGCCCTTGCCCTGCAGCGTGATGCGGAAACCGTACACGCCCGAAAGCGCCGGGCTCCCATAGAGCACCAGGCCGAGCGGCGATTGGCTGTTGACGTGCATGGCAAAGGCAGCCTGGGGGCGCGGGTTCTGCAGCAGGCCATCGGCGATGGCAGCGCGGGCACCCTCAAAGGTCTCCTCACCCGGCTGGAATAGCAGTTTGACGGTGGCATTGGCGTCGACAAGCTCGGCCTCGCGGGCCTTGAGCAAACGGGCCGCGCCGAGCAGCGCCGTCGCATGCATATCGTGGCCACAAGCGTGCATGCAGCCGTTGGTGGAAGCGAAAGGCTCGCCCGATTCCTCGACAACGG
>CABUVF010000229.1 GCA_902494945.1 uncultured Collinsella sp. | reverse complement strand
CGGGCGGGCGCTCAAGGCCGTCGCGAGGAAGCGGCTCAGGGCGATATACGCCGTGATGCGCGACCGGGTGCCCTACCGGGAGTAGCCCCGACGGTTGACAAAACTATAGGAACACCCAATGACTGATCCCCAACAACTAGTCATTTAAGTCTGTCCCCAATGAGTGGCCTAGGGGGTTTGTAGATAGCCTTGGTCAAAAAACATCAAATATGAGTACTGTTACCTTTTTAGTAGCAGCGATTTGGGGCATTTTTGATGCTTATAGGCATGACGACCAGCTGCACGAGCTGACATAACTCCCCAAATGTTCAATAAAATGGGCTCCTAACGAGAAGTACTCTCATTAGGAGCCCATTATTATGTGCAAACATATGTGACCAACGCAGCAACAGTACTCATATTTGGCATTTTTTGTCCACTGTCCCTTGCGCGAAGGTCCGCAGCGGAAAGTTTGACCCGTTTCGATGCACAAAAATGGGATGAATCTTCCCTGGCAACCGCCCAGAAAGATCCACCCCAAAGCAAGCGCTCGCTAGAACGTTCCGCCGCCGCCTCCGCCGACGCCGCCACCGCCGCCACCGGAAAAGCCGCCACCGCTGCCGCCGCTCGAGCTATCGGAACTCGAAGCCAGCTCGCGGATGGTCTCGTGGTACACATCGTTGAACGAATCGAGCGGGGACTCGTTGCCGTAGTGATGGTAATACCACCAGTAGCAGGGGTAGTTGTCGTAGAAATCGTCACTGTTGCGCAGGTCCGCAGGCACGGCTTCGGCCAGCTGTCGCAGCACTTCTTTCGAAACGCCCAGGGCAACGCCCATCACCAGCAACTTGTTCCACAAGATCAGGTCGCTGGGGACGGCCTCCTTCAGACGCGTAAAGTCCTCGAGCCAATGCTTGAGCGCCTTGCAGCGAGCCGCCACCTCGGCGCCCTCCGGCGTGTAGCGGCGGAAGGTGCAGCTCAGGACAAAGCCCACGATCGTGACGGGGATCGAGATCATAGCGGCACCGACGTTGGCGTCCGCAAAGTCGGTATAGATCAGAGAGCCCAGAATGCCAAAGACGATGATGATGCCGAGAACCAAGCCGGCAACTAGGGCGATGGTGCCGTCCGAGGCGATAAGCTCGCGCGTCTCCAGCTTGCCCTTAACCGTGCTTTGATAGTCCTCGAGCTTGTTGCCAACAGATTCAGTACGCTCGCTGGCATACTCCTCCAGCTCGCTAAACGTGCGTGAACGGACGCCGTCTTTATCGGGCTTAACGCCGGCGAAGAAGACCTTGAGCACATCGCGATCGATGCCGTCCTTCTTGGCAGCCTTCCAGGCCTCGTCGGTCACTGTGATGCGATACGTCTGCTCCTCTTTTTCGCGACGGAGCAGACCCTTCTTCTTGGTCTCGGTCGCTTCTTCCAGCTTGATCACGCGGTCGTCGGTGAGCTTCATAAGCGTGGCGATATATGCCTGATCGGGCACGTCGTTCCAGCTCATGAGAGCTGCAAGCACCGCGGGATGGTCGGCCGAGGGCACATCGCGGAAGTACTCGTCCTGAAAGAGCGGCTTGGGTTTGGGCCTGCGCAGCTTAAGCATCACGATCACACCGGTATAGGCAACCGCCACGACAACACACACCACGGCAATCGCGCCGGCAACCGCACGCGCGTGCTCACGGCGAGCGTTGGCCTCGTCGGCCCATTCCTTCTCTTCGCTCAGGATCGTCGACATGCGCTTTTCGCCCGAGACGGCAAGCTGCGGCACCCAGTCGCTGGGGAAGGCGATGCGTGCCTCGGCGAATTCGCCCTCATGCACGCAGGGAATGGTATAGGTGACCATGGGCTCGTCCGCATCGAGCGACACGTCGCCCGTCAGCGGACCATGGCCCCATGCGCGGAAGTTATCGCCCTTGCCGGCCGCCGTCCCGGCAGCGGCATTTGCGAAGTACACTTCCATCTCGACATCGTCGGAATCCGCAGACCAGCCGTCGCCCACGAACTTCCAGTAGAGCTCGGCGGTATCGGCCCAGTTCATAACCGCACCGGTCATGGTGTAGCTCACGTAATAGATCGCGCTGTCGCCGCTCACGTGGGGGCTGAACACCTTAATCCTTACGCCGTCACCGGCCTGCTCGACCGTGTAGACGCCAGAATCGCCCTTGTTCGCGCTATCGACTTTGTTAAACGCGGTGTCCTCTTCCTCGACACTCAGCACGTCGACGCCCGCCGTGCCGCCCTGCTGGTTGG
>CABUVF010000228.1 GCA_902494945.1 uncultured Collinsella sp. | reverse complement strand
GAGCCTGTCAACGCAAGCGACCCTGGGACAAAAACTACTGATAACTTTGTCCCACCACGTTGCGGGTCGACCCTTCACCCCATCGAAAGGAAAGCATGTTCGGATATATCTATAAGAAAGATGTCGCCATTATCGCGGTTATCCTTGCCCTTTGTCTGGGCGTGGGCAGCTTCTTCGATTATCAGATTTCGAGCGCGCTGTTCAACATCGGCAGCATGTACGGTCGCTTTATCGAGGCCGCCGGCGAGCTGCCGTTCGAGCTGACGGCAAGCGTCGCGGGCGTTATGCTCATGCGCGCGGTGCGTCCCGACTCCAGGGGGAGCAAATGGCTCGCCGTGCTCGGCATCCTCGTCAACATTGGCCTGGCCGGCCACGAGATCGTTTCGTCCCTGCGGGTCGGCGGCAAACTCATCGCGGTTCAGCTGGTGCTGACGTTTGTGCTGGTCATTGCCGCCAACCTTATCGTCTATCGCCTCACGCGCACGACCGCGCCCGACGAGCTTACGCGCTGGGCGTTGATGGTGCTTGCCGTGTGGGTCGCTCAGGCCATCATCCTCAACGTCATTGTTAAGCCGTTGTGGTCGCGCCCACGCATGCGCGTGATCGAGGTCACGCCGGGGCTCAATTTTCAGCCGTGGTGGGTGATCGGCAATCCCGACAAGTGGGGCTATATCGCCGCCGGCGTGATCAAGGACGGCTTTAAGTCGTTTGCGAGCGGACACACGGCGCATGCGGCGATCGGCCTTATGCTCGCCGGGCTTCCCTCGGCAGCCTTTAAGGAAAAACCTTCGCGTCGCCGCGTGATCTTTTGGGCGGCGGTTGTTGTTGCAGCGTTCGTCGCCTTTGGGCGCATCGTGATCGGCGCGCACTTTTTGACTGACGTGAGCTGCGGCTTTGCCCTGGTGTTGGCGCTTGAGTGCCTTGCCGCGCGCATTGCCTATCCTCACGGCGTACAATAGCCCCACCTGAATCATCTGGACGATACCTGGTAAGAGAGGATTGCCATGCTCGCGTTCAACAACGACTATTCCCACGGCGCACATCCGGCGGTGCTGCAGGCGCTCGTCGACACCAACATGGAGCCGCAGCCCGGCTATGGTACCGATGCGCACACCGAGCGTGCCAAGCAACTGATCCGCGAGGCCTGTCAGGCCCCCGATGCCGACGTGTTTTTGCTGGTGGGCGGCACGCAGACCAACGCGACGGTGATTGACATGCTGCTCGCGCCGTACGAGGGCGTGGTTGCCGCCGAGACCGGCCACGTTGCCTGCCACGAGGCGGGCGCTATCGAGTTTGGCGGCCACAAGGTGCTCACCATCCCCGGCTACGAGGGCAAGATGCACGCCGAGGATCTCGAAAGCTATATCCAGGTGTTTTACGAAAACGAGAGCTACGAGCACACGGTGTTCCCGGGCGCCGTGTACGTGAGCCTGTCGACCGAGTACGGCACGCTGTACTCCAAGGCCGAGCTGGCCGAGATTTATGCGGTGTGCCAGAAGCGCGAGATTCCGCTGTTTGTGGATGGCGCCCGCCTGGCCTATGCGCTGGCGGCCGATGAGTGCGACATTACCCTGCCCGAGCTGGCGCAGCTGTGCGACGTGTTCTACATCGGCGGCACCAAGTGCGGCGCGCTCTGCGGCGAGGCCGTGGTGTTCTGCGGCATGCACGCCCCGGTGCACCCCATTCCGCGCATTAAGCAGCACGGCGCGCTGCTTGCCAAGGGCCGCCTGACGGGTGTGCAGTTTGAGGCGCTCTTTACCGACGGCCTGTATTTTGAGATTGGTCGCCAGGCGATTGAGACCGCTCAGGCGCTGCGTCGCGTGCTGCACGAGCGCGGTTACCAGTTCTTCTTGGAGACGCCGACCAACCAGCAGTTTGTGATTCTGCCCAACGAGGACATGGCGCGCATTCGCGAGCATGCCTCGATTGAGTACTGGGAAAAGTACGACGAGACCCACACGGTGGTGCGCTTTTGCACCAGCTGGGCCACGACGCAGGAGGACATCGATGCGTTGGCGGCTGTCCTGTAGCTTGATGCAATGACGAGGGCCGTCCTACGCCTGGGTTTGGCGCAGGGCGGCCTTTGCTTTTGAGGGAGAAGGGTTGTATGACCGAGATGTCCGAGCCGACGATTCGCCTGGCGACGCCCGATGATGCGCCGGCGTTGCTTGCCATCTATGAGCCATATGTGCGCCAGACGGCGATTACCTGCGAATACGAGGTGCCGAGCGTTGAGGAGTTCGCCGGGCGCATCGAGCGTACGCTCAAGCGCTATCCGTATCTGGTGATGGAGCTGGACGGGCG
>CABUVF010000227.1 GCA_902494945.1 uncultured Collinsella sp. | reverse complement strand
ACGCTCGATACGATCGTGCAGATACGCCCCGTCGTGGTGACGGCGGTCAGCAGGGCCGTGAAGATATAGAGGGATATGATGCTGGAATCGGCAAATCCCAGATGGCGGAAAGCCGTGCCAACAGCCGTGGCGACAAGAGAGAGGGCCAGCGTGCGAAGCACGTCTCGGCTGCTGGGCGGCTGCAGGGCGAGCGCACGGCGGCGTCCTTTGGGTCGGGAGGGCGGAGTCGACTGGTCTGGAATGATGTAAATGTCGAGGTTCGGGGCGAACGTTATGAGCTGTTCTACGAGAGATTTGCGGCCGAAGAGGGCCTGACGGACGCTGCTGCGCTCGCCCGTGCGTCCCATGACGATCTTCGAAATACCCGACAGGCGCGCGAACTCGGAGATCTGAAACGCGATATCGTCGCCATAGACGGTTTCCATATGTGCTCCGAGCTGCTCGGCTAGGGCGATATTGGCTGCAAGCTTGGCGCGCTCATCATCGCTCATGGCTTGCGTGCGCGGGCTCTCTACGAACAGGGCGACGAGCTCGCTGCGAAACGCTTTCGCCATGCGTGCGGCGGCACGGACGATGCGGGGATTGGTCGGCGCCGGGGAGACACAGACTAAGATACGCTCCCTGGTGTAGTAGTCACGGTTTCCCAGCACGCGTGCGGCGTCTGTGAGGTGGCCGGTGCGATCGGCGCAGCGGCGCAGCGCGATTTCTCGGAGTGCGGTGAGGTTCTCAACGGTAAAAAAATGCTGTTGTGCTCGGTCGGCTTGTGCGGGACGGTAGACGAGGCCGGCGCGAAGGCGCTCAAGTAGGTCTTCGGGCTCTATGTCGACGAGCTCGACCTGGTCGGCATCATCGAAGATATGGTCGGGGATTCGTTCGCTCACGACAACGCCGGTGATGGATGCAACCATGTCATTTAGGCTCTCGATATGCTGAACGTTCACGGTCGTATAGACGTCGATGCCCGCATGTAGAAGTTCCTCGACGTCTTGATAGCGTTTGTCGTGGCGAGACCCTGGCGCATTCGTATGGGCGAGCTCGTCGACAAGGATGAGCTGAGGGGCGCGCTCGATAGCCGCATCTAGATCGAACTCGCTGAGCGCAATGCCGTTGTGCTTGATGAGTTTACAGGGCACGTTCTCAAGCCCTTGTGCAAGATGGGCAGTTGCCGGACGTTCGTGCGGCTCGATGTATCCCGCGACGACGTCGACACCTCGCCGCTTGGCGGCGTGGGCGGCTTGAAGCATCGCATAGGTTTTGCCTGCGCCGGCAGCGTAGCCAAAGAAAATCTTGAGGTGTCCCCGGCTGGTTCGAGCGTCGTCGGCAACCTCGTTTTTCTCAATTGCCTTGAGGATGAGGTCTGGATTGACGCGAGTGTCCGATGCGTCGCGCTGCATAGCGTAGCCTTTCTGAAGCGTTGTCCATGCGTGCATACGCGGCGAGGACGCCACTGTATGCTCGCGAGGTCGAGTATAGGCGCACTGCAGCCGCAATAGTGCTTTCTACCTGCATCTTTACGGCATCTTAAGGTCGTGAGCGCCAGCCCTCACGCCTCTTTAATCCCTAGAAGCGTTTACTGTCCCCAGACGCTTGCGAGAGCAGGCGTCCGAGACATCGGACCGCGCGTGAAAGGGGCGGTAATGGACATCCTCATTCCCATTATCGGAGTCGTCTGCATTGGACTCTTTATCTATTACATCTACATTCTGATGAGGAGTGATTCGTAAACTATGGACGCTGCGATTCAGTACATCTTGTACTTTGCCGTGCTCGTCGTCTTGGCCGTTCCGCTCGGTCGGTTCATGGCCCATATCATGGATGGTGAGCATACGTTCCTGTCGCCTGTGATTGCTCCTGTGGAGCGTGGCATCTATCGTCTGCTTCGCATCGACGCGGCAGAGCAGATGGGGTGTAGGCGCTATCTGGCGAGCGTGCTGGTCTTTTCGGGGATCGGCCTCGTGGCTCTTGTGGCACTCCAGGTGCTTCAGTCTTTCTTGCCAGGCAATCCCCAGCACCTGCCGGGTGTGTCATGGGACCTGTCGTTCAATACGGCCGCTTCCTTCATAACCAACACCAATTGGCAATCCTATTCCGGTGAGACCACCCTGTCCTACTTTGTGCAGTTCATGGGCCTCACCGTGCAGAACTTCGTTTCCGCTGGCACCGGTATCGCGGTCATGTTCGCGCTGATCCGCGGCTTCCGTCAGGTCAAGGAGCAGGGTCTGGGTTCCTTCTGGGTCGACCTCACCCGCACCGTCCTGTATGTGCTCATCCCGCTGAACCTCGTGTTCGGCATCTGCCTGGCTGCCGGTGGCGT
>CABUVF010000226.1 GCA_902494945.1 uncultured Collinsella sp. | reverse complement strand
CACCAAGGCCATGAAGAAGAGCCTTGCTAAGGCCCTCTTCGAGAACGACCGCATCAAGACCACCGAGACCCGCGCTAAGGCGCTGCGTTCGGTCGTCGATCCGATCATCACCTGGGCCAAGAAGGGCGACCTGCACTCTCGTCGTCTGGCCATCGCCAAGCTCGGCGATAAGCAGCTCGTTGCCGAGATCTTCGACAAGGCTGCCCAGGGCATGTGGCAGGACCGCAACGGCGGTTACACCCGCATCATGAAACTCGGTAACCGTAAGGGCGACAACGCTCCCATCGTTATCATGGAGCTCGTCACCGAGCCTTGCACGCCTAAGGCCAAGAAGGCTGCTCCGGCCCCCAAGAAGGCCGCTGCTCCCAAGAAGGTCGAGGCCGTCGAGGAGGCTCCTGCTGAGGAGACCGCTGAGTAGACAATCCGTCTGCATAGGCTATATTCGAGGGGTACGTTCGCGTACCCCTCTTTTTTTGTCGCAATACTGTTGATTGTTTGTTGGGAGCGTCCATGCCCGCGCCGTCTGATTTCAATTCGAACCCAGAGCTCGATGCTACGCTCGTATTCCGTGTTGCCTATGACGGCTCATCGTATAGCGGATTTGCCGAGCAACCGGGCCAGACGACCGTTGCGGGCGAGTTGCGCCGCGCTATCGAGACGCTGCTGCGTCGCCCGATCGATCTGACGTGTGCGGGGCGTACCGATGCCGGTGTGCATGCGGTGGCCCAGTACATTAGCGTGCCCGTAACGGACGCTGAGCTTGCTCTGACGCGCCGTAGGTGGCTGAGGGCTATGGATGCCCTGTTGCCCAAAGAAATCGCCATAAACGAGGTCTACAAGGCCCGTAAGGGCTTTTCTGCGCGCTTTGACGCGCGGTCCCGCACGTATACGTACCGCATTGCCGACCGCGATGCGCGCCCCGTGCTCTCGCGCGGTGCGGTGTGGTGGCATCGCTACCCCTTGGATGTCGATGCCATGGCTGCCGCGTGCCCTGCGCTCTTGGGCGAGCAGGACTTTAAGAGCTTTTGCAAGGTGGCGTCTGCCGTGGGCAAGCCCACACACCGCTGCGTGATGCGCGCCGAGTTTGGCCACGAGGTCGCTTTTGGCGAGGATATCCTGACGTTTACCATCGAGGGCAACGCATTTTTACATTCGATGGTGCGCACTATCGTGGGCACGCTCGTGGAGATCGGCATGCATCGTCGCGATCCCGAGTGGATGCGCGAGGTCATTGATGCCTGCGACCGTACCGCTGCGGGTCCCACGGCGCCTGCCTGCGGCCTTACGTTTATGGGTGTGGATTACGGCCCCGACGAGCTTGTCGTACTCGACTAGGGGAGCGCTCGACGCGTCCGTACCTGGCACATACTATGTGTGAGCTGCGCGTGTGCAACATCTGTTCTTGGCGTGCAGCATGTTAGGTGACTCGTTGCTTTTATGGCTCGGGTGTACCATGAACGACAGTTTGATTTGGCGCTATCGAGAGGATGGAAAACTTGGTTCGACGTTGTTCGCATCCGCGACTTTCGGTGATCCTTATTGTTGAGGGTTCGCCCAGCTATGCGATGCGTGCGCTCGAGAGCGTCCAGAACCAAGACCTCTATGATTTGCAGATTGTCATCGTATGCCGCGATGTTGCACCGGGTGTGCGCCATTCGCTCGAGGTTGCCGCCGGCAGAGATATTCACATCGATTTGATTGACGTCGAGGATTCGGCGCGCGGAGCATGTCTCAAGGCCGGTTTTGCCGCCTCGCGCGGCTCTCAAATCATCGCCATGAACGCCGATGAGTGGTTTGCTCCGCAATCCCTTTCCAAGATGGTCGATATCGCGTGCGATACTGCGGCAGACATAGTGTTCCCCACGGTGTCGCTCGACCGCTATGATGCACATCGAGAGCGCCATTCGCGTGTCTTGGATGCTGCCTCTATTGTCATCGAAGACAAGTCTTCAATGGTGGCCGGGCTGCCTCAGTTGATTTTAGGCGGCTTGGTTGCTCAAGTCTCTGGCGTGATGTATAGCCGTCCGCTGTTTGAGGCATGCCTTTTGTGCGACAAGGCGTTTCGCACAGTTGGGTTTATGGCATGCGCGCTCTCGCAGGCGCAGCGCGCCTCCGGATGCGGCGACGCTTGTTTCCACGCGGCGGCACCTAAGCTTACAGATGCCTTTGATCCCACCATGTATGCTAGGGTATCCGATGACACCCGAGCGCTCG
Source organism: uncultured Collinsella sp. (assembly GCA_902494945.1). Classification (GTDB taxonomy): domain Bacteria; phylum Actinomycetota; class Coriobacteriia; order Coriobacteriales; family Coriobacteriaceae; genus Collinsella. The sequence goes on along the minus strand of CABUVF010000226.1, from coordinate 109 downwards.
ACGAGCTTGCGGACTCACTCTCGGAAGCAGATAGCGGTGGTCGGCTCAAGCTGGCAAGCCAAAAGTTCTACTTTGCCGGACTGGTCGCCTGCATCGAGAATTTGTGTCT
>CABUVF010000225.1 GCA_902494945.1 uncultured Collinsella sp. | reverse complement strand
CTCGTCCCAGGTGCCGCCGACGCCCATCAGGAACACGGCGTCGTAGCCCTCGTCGGCGACCTTGTCGGCGAGCGCGGTCATCTTCTTGCCGGTCTCGTAGAGCGCCTTGCCGTCCTCGAGGTAGCCCTCCTGGTCGAAATGCATGATCTCGATCTTCTCGGTTTCCTTCATTTTTCTCTCCTTTCTGGGGTTGTTTCCACATCCCCCATGCCAACGGGCATCAAAACCCGCTTACATTCCGTAACACTCAGCCGCTTTGGCCTTAAGCGCATTGACTGACTCTTCGTAGCCCTCTGCCTTGACCTCCATTTGCTTGGAGACAGCATCGAGATACGGGTGAACGTCCCATGACTTCAGACGCTCGGCGATTATTGCCGCAATCGTCTGGAAGAACACAAGATTGGGAATTGCGCTGAGCAGCGGAGCCACCTGAGGCACCGCAACCTCGTGAGCCCTACCCCTGGGATGGGCCGTGAGCAGCACCGTTTTTGCCGTAACGTTCGACAGCGCATCGGCGATATTCGCAAGACGCTCCGACCCCTGCGGATCGTCGACGATAAACACCAGATAACCCGGAACGATCTGCATCTCGGGACCGTGGACGAACTCCTCGCCCTCGTGATGCATGGCAGGAATCTTGATGGTCTCGCTCAGCTTGAGGGCCGCCTCTTCGGCAACGCCATAGTTGGGGCCGTTGCCGACGACCATGGCAGGCATGTGCTCAGAAAGCTCGAGCATGTGGTCTTGGACATATGCCTCAGCGGTTTTGCACATCACGGCATTAGCCTGGATAGCCTCGCGCAGGTCGTCAAGACGCTGGGCAACGCCCTTGGCGTCAATCGTTCCGCGCGCCTGGCCGCCGTAAATACCAAAGAGCACCAGGTACTCAACGAGAACCTCAACGCCCAGAGTCACAAAGTCCACCGACTCGACGCCCACACCGTAGTCAAGAACGACGTCAGCGTGCTCCTTGATGGGTGCCTCGACGTTTGCCGTGAGCGCAACTGCAGCCATATCGTGCGCGTGCATGTAATCGAGCGCCGCAATCGTATTGGTTGAATAGCCGCTCTGCGAGACGGCGATGTTGAGCGCATGCTGCGGATAGGTGTGCTCAAAATCGACGAATGCCTCGGGCGTCACAACGGACACCTGCATCTGCAGCGCATCTTGCAGGTAATCGCGGGTGCAATCGGCGGCATGGCGCGACGAACCCGAAGCAACGATGCGCAGTGCGTTAAAAGAACCGGACTGGAAAATATCAACGAGCTGCGCTACCAGTTCAGACGAACGTTCGAGGTTCTCTCCCATACGCACATGGGCGAGTTGAACGTAATCGAGCATCTTCATCGTCTCACCTCGTAACAAATAATTAGTATTTGATACCAATCACGGTTACAGGTTACGGCTTTTTGATACCTCTTTGTCGAGTAATTTATCCCCTTCGGCGAACGGTCGATTTTGAGCTATGTAAGGTTGTGTATACAGCTGACTCAACGATCAAAACTAGTTAGTTTCCCAGCCGTTATTCACAAAACGCCAGCTAGTACGTATAGGTATAGCCGCCTGCGTCGCCGCGGTTAAACGACTTGACGTACTCAATCGCCTGGCCGCTCGCATCGAAGCTCACGCACTCCAGCGTCAATGCAAGATCGCCCTGCTCCAGTCCAAGCAGACCGGCGTCTCGAACACCCAGCGCTTCGATATCGAGCTTTTCCTGTGCCGTGACCGGCTTTCGGCCCAACATCTCATAGGTCTCGTACAAACTGAAGACCGACACGTCAATATCTTCGATTGTGGGAAACAGCAGGCATGGGATGAACGCCATCTCAATCGATACGGGATCGCCGTTGACGCAGTTCAAACGCCGAATCGAATACAGCAAATCGTCCTCGGCAATACCAAACAGGTTGGCATAATATGGGCCCGCATAACGCTTGGAACGCGCGAGGATGCGGACGGACGGCTCGCCGCCCGAAGCACGGACCGACTCGCGAAAGCCCCCTGTTCGCTCGTAGGCAACGGGCACTTTCTGCGCCACAAACGCGCCCTTTCCGCGGACACGTCGAATCTGCCCGCGCCGAACCAGTTCATCGACAGCACTTCGAATGGTCAAGCGTGTCGTACCAAATTCCTCGGCGAGGTCTTTTTCGGACGGAATCATGGAACCCGTGGGATAAATACCGCGCTCGATACGCTCTTCAATGCGGCGTCGAATGCGCATATAAACCGGGGTGGCATCTACTGTTTCAGCCATTGTTCACCTGCCACGCTCCTCATGCCGTTCTTTTCGCCGTTATCGGCAAAGCGGAACTTTGTGGGCAAAATCACCGATTTGCAAT
>CABUVF010000224.1 GCA_902494945.1 uncultured Collinsella sp. | reverse complement strand
CTTTTGCATGCTCAATCGATTTATCAATCCAAACACTGAGGTGTTTATACCGTTCGCCGAGAAGATAAAAAACCGCAGTTCACGCCTTGATAAACGTAGGTAAAGTGTTTAGCAGTTTAACGCCCGTGTGCAAGCGAGAGGAATCAGGCAGATGGCAATCAAGGTGTTCGCTGACGGTGCAAACCTCGAGGGCATGCTCGACATGTACGAGAACGGCAACGTTCAGGGTTTCACGACCAACCCGTCCCTTATGAAGAAGGGCGGCGTGACGGATTACCGCGCGTTTGCCAAGGAGGTCCTGGCCCACATCACCGATGTGTCCGTGTCGTTTGAGGTCTTTGCCGACGACATCGAGACCATGGAGGTCGAGGCGCGCGAGATCGCTACCTGGGCCGAGAACGTCTACGTCAAGATTCCGTGCGTGACCACCAAGGGTGAGTCCACCGCCGAGCTGGTGCGCAAGCTTTCGGCCGACGGCATCAAGGTCAACGTCACCACCATCTTTACGCCTACGCAGGTCGACGAGATGGTCGAGGCCGTTGATGCCGAGACACCGTCCATCATCTCGCTCTTTGCCGGCCGCATCGCCGATACCGGCGTCGACCCCATTCCGTTTATGACGGAGTCGGTCAAGAAGGCCGCCGCCAAGCCCAACTGCGAGGTCCTGTGGGCATCCACGCGTGAGCTTATCAATATTTACCAGGCGGAAGGATGCGGTTGCCAGATCATCACGGTGCCCAACAGCATCCTGGCCAAGCGTAAGAACATCGGCCGTGACCCGTACGAGGTCTCGCTCGATACCGTGCGCGGTTTTGCCAAGGATATCGCCTCGCTCGGTTTCCATATCCTGCCGTAACGCGAACGCTGGCTACATCGCGGGTTGTTCGCCCCGGCCTTTCCTTTCCCCATCGCTCACGCGCTTCGCGAGGGTCGCGCTAGGCAAAGGAAAGGCCGGGGCTGCCGACACGAACTTGCCGGTAGGTTGGTGATAGGCTTCCATATCCTGCCGTGGACAAAGGTACCCCCGCCTGCGCCGTGCAAAATTGAGAGTATTCAGCAAGGTAAAGGCTTTTACCAGCTGGGCGAAGCATGGAACAGCCCCCGTTTTGGCTCTGATGACGCTAAAACGGGGGCTGTTTCTTGCTTTTTCGTCTCTGAGGGGCATCCGGAACGGTGGAATTTGCAGAATACTCGCGATTTTGCACGTCGCGAGAGGGGGGACCCTTGCTTTGGCGGTTTACTTCCCCTGCACCATGGTGAGGGAGATCTTCTTGCGGTCGCGATCGACCTTTTCAACCCACACCTTGACCGTGTCGCCGACGCGCACGACGTCGCTCGGGTGCTTGACGAAGCGGTTGGCCAGTTTGGAGATGTGCACGAGGCCGTCCTGGTGCACGCCCACGTCAACGAAGGCACCAAAGTCGACGACGTTTCGCACTGTGCCCTTGAGCTCCATGCCGGGCTCCAGGTCGTCGATGGAAAGCGCCGAGCGGCTAAAGACTACCTCGGGCGCGTCGTCGCGCGGGTCGCGGCCGGGCTTTTTGAGTTCGTTAACGATGTCGATGAGCGTGAGGGTGCCGCAGTCCAGGTCGCTTGCCAGCGCCGAGATGCTGCCCAGGCGGCGCTCGATATCGGGTACGCCGCCACGGCTGAGTTCGCTGGCGGCAACGCCGGCGCGCTCCAGGACGGCCGTGGCCACCTCGTAGCTTTCGGGGTGGACGCTCGTCGCGTCGAGCGGGTTCTTACCGCCGCTGATGCGCAGGAAGCCCGCGGCGTTGAGGTATGCCTTGGGCCCCAGTTTGGGGACCTTCTTGAGCTGGCGGCGATCGGTAAAGGTGCCGTTTTCCTCGCGGTAGGCCACGATGTTCTTGGCCACGCTCGGCGTAATGCCCGATACGTATCCCAGCAGGCTTGCGCTCGCGGTGTTCACGTCGACGCCCACGCGGTTGACGACGTCCTCCACCACGTGGCCCAGGGTGAGCGAGAGCTCGGCCTGGTCAAGGTCGTGCTGGTATTGGCCCACGCCGATGGACTGGGGCGGAATCTTGACGAGCTCTGCCAGCGGGTCCTGCAGGCGGCGGCCCAGGCTCATGGCGCCGCGCACGGTGACGTCCAGGTCGGGGTATTCCTGGCTGGCGAGCTCGGAGGCGGAGTACACCGACGCGCCCGCCTCGTTGACGATGGTGTAGCGAAGGCTGGGCGCCTGCTCGGCAATGAACTCCGAGACGACTTCCTCGGTCTCGCGGCTGGCGGTGCCGTTGCCGATGACGATGGTGTTGACGCTGTCCTTCTTGACGAGGCGGGCGAGCTCGCGCTTGGTGCCGGCGACGTCGTGGCGCGGCTT
>CABUVF010000223.1 GCA_902494945.1 uncultured Collinsella sp. | reverse complement strand
TCGGTGAAGCGCGTGCTGGCGTTGGAGTACACGGCCGAGGCATCGACCGCATCGAGGAAGCGCTCGCAAGCATCCGTGTCCTCGGCAACGATGGCCTCGGAGTGCATCGTGCCGTAGCGGTTGATGTGCGCGATGGCCTCGTCCTCGTTTGCCACGACCTTCACGCTCATCTCGAGCGCCAGATACTCGCGACCCCAGTCCTCCTCAGTCGCGGCGGCGTAGTCATCGCCCTCCACAAAGCCGGCGTCGGCGCACGCGGCGCACGTGGCCTCGTCGCCGTGCATGAGCACGCCGTGGTCATGCAGCACGGCCACGACCGCGGGCAAAAACGCATCGGCCACGGCACGGTCGACCAGCAGCGACTCGGCGGCATTGCACACGCCCACGCGCTGCGTCTTAGCGTTGACGATAATATTGAGCGCTTTATCGAAGTCGGCGGATTCATGCACGTAGATGTGGCAGTTACCCGTGCCCGTCTCGATCACCGGAACGAGCGACTCGCGCACGCAGCGCTGGATCAGGCCCGCACCGCCACGCGGAATGAGCACATCGACGACGCCGCGGAGCTTCATGAGCTCGCCGGTGGCCTCGCGGTCGGTAGACTCGATCATCGACACGGCCTCGCGCGGGAAGCCCTTGGCCTCGAGCGCATCGGCCAGCAGCTCGGCGATCATGGCACACGAGTGATAGGCCAGCGAGCCGCCGCGCAGAATGCAGGCGTTGCCGGTACGGATGCAGATGCCTGCGGCGTCGGCCGTCACGTTGGGGCGCGCCTCGTAGACCATAGCGACCAGGCCCAGCGGCACACTCACACGGGTCAGGTCCACGCCACTTGCAAGCACGCGGTGGTCGAGCACGCGGCCCACGGGATCGGGCAGCTCGGCGAGCTTTTCCAGGCCGGCGGCCATGCCCTCGACGCGCTCGGGCGTCAGCAGCAGACGATCGAGCAGTCCGGCCGAGGTACCCGCATCGCGCGCGGCGGACATATCGAGCTCGTTGGCGGCAACGATGGAGTCGATACCGTTGCGCAGCGCTGCGGCCATGGCGCGCACGGCCTCCTGGCGCTGTTCATCGCTCGCCGTGGCAAGCGAGGCCGACGCCGCCTTGGCGACAACGGCAAGATCGTGGACATACGTGGCTATATCGACCGACATGGGCGGCCCTTTCTCCTAGAAGTTTGCAACCATGGTAGCCGATTTGCGCATGGCCTCGCCCACGGCGGTAGAATTGGTCAACCCGAAACACCGCAACGAACGGAAGACTCACATGGCCCTCATCACTTCGTACCACGTCCCCGGCCTTTACGTCGAGGACCACAGCATCGACGTCCCCCTTGACTGGCGCGGCCTGGAGCCGATGCTCCTGGCCGTCGGCAGCACCATGCGCCGCGGCGCTATACCGACACCCATCGCCGGCGCGCCCGAGAGCATCAAGCTCTTCTACCGCGTGGTTTGCGCACCCGACCGCATCAACGACGACCTGCCGCTCCTTCTCTTTTTGCAGGGTGGCCCCGGTGGCGAGAGCCCGCGTCCGCTGTCGCCCACAAGCGATGGCTGGATCGAAGAGGCCGTCAAGCACTTCCGCGTGGTCCTTCCCGACCAGCGCGGCACCGGACGCAGCAGCTGTGTTGACGGACGCACGATCGCGGCCTTGGGCGAGCGCGCCGAGGCGGCAGGCTCCGATGCGGCCCGCTCGCAGGCGGACTTCCTCAAGCGTCACCTCGCCAGCTCCATCGTGCGCGATTTTGAGTACCTGCGCCTGGTGGGCTTTGGCGGCAAGCCCTGGGTCACGCTCGGACAGAGCTACGGCGGTTTTTTGACGCTGAGCTATCTGTCGCTCTTCCCCGAGGGCGCGGCGGCGAGCTTTACCTGCGGCGGAATCCCCCACGTGCCGGCGAGCGCAAGCGAGGTCTACGCGCACACCTTCCCGCGCATGGTCGCCAAGACGCAGCAGTATTATGACCGCTACCCCGCTGACGTCGAGCGCGTGGCAGCCCTGGCCGATGCACTCGAGGCTCAGAAGCCCGTGCTGCCCGACGGCTCGCCGATGACGGTCGAGCGCCTACAGCTCATGGGCAGCGACTTTGGCATGAAGCCGAGCTTTGAGCGCATGCATTGGATTATCGATCATGCTTTTGTTGACGGCGACGGCACGCTGGCCTACGGCGCCTCGGTATCTGACAGCTTTTTGATGCGCGCCTTCGAGCGCACCAACACGCGCACGAATCCGCTGTACTGGACGCTTCAGGAGTTCATCTACGCCGACGGCGACACCATGCCCATTCGCTGGGCCGCGGCAGAAGAGAAGGCTCACCGTGCCGAGTTCGACACACTCGCGCGCCCGCTCATGTTTACCGGCGAGGC
>CABUVF010000222.1 GCA_902494945.1 uncultured Collinsella sp. | reverse complement strand
TTTCTCGTACAAGAGAGGCAAGGCTCCCCTTACAAGCACTTGCCCGCGGCCCGCGTCGGCCGCAACCAACGTGTGCGGCCACCAGGGCGAGGTCGCGTAATGTATGTGTCTCGTGTCTACCCGCGTCGAGGCCCCTGCCCGTCCACGGTGACCCAAAGCTGTTTAGCTTCGGACAAATCCCATCTTGCCACGGAGGGCGCCCTCTTTCAAGGGCGCCCGCCGTAAACGTGTTTGAATTGTAGGCTAAAGGCAAAGCGCCCTGCTAGCGCTCACGCGCGACGATGAGTTGGTCCATCTCCTCGACATGCTCGCCAACGGAGCCTTTGATGCTCGAGAACTCAACGGAGTTGCACACCAAGATGGGAACCGTCACATCGTAACCCTCGGCAGCAATTGCCTCGCGATCGAACTCGATGAGCACGTCACCCTTATGGACGACATCGCCCACCTGTGCATGCACGCTAAAATGCTTGCCCTCAAGCTGAACAGTGTCCAAACCAACGTGGATGAGCACGTCTAGGCCATCGACCGTGTTGAGCGCAACGGCGTGACCCGTGGGAAAAATGGCCTCGACCTTGGCGTCTGCCGGCGCAATCACACGCGTGCCGGTAGGCTGAATCGCCACGCCCTGGCCCAAAAGGCCGGTGGCAAACGTCTGATCGTTTACCTCGGAGAGCGGAATGACGTCGCCCGAGATGGGAGCATCCAGCGTAAGGACTCGACCACGCATACCAAAAGACCTTAGGACTTTAGTGAACATGCTCCCCCTTGGACAAACCAATAATCAAAAATAGCTCTCATAGTTTACCACTTGGCAGCGGTTTTTGACCATTAGGGAAGTTCGCGCTTGACAACCTCGACGATGTCGTCGACAACACGCTGAGTGAGCTCGTGCGTCTCCGCCTCGGCCATAACACGGACCAGCGGCTCGGTACCGCTCGGGCGCACCAGAATGCGGCCGCGGCCGTCAAGCTCCTTCTCGGCGGCAGCGACGGCGTCCCAAATGGGCTGGCAATCGTCCAAGCCGGCCTTGTTGTCCGAATGCACGTTGACAAGCACCTGAGGGTACTTCTTCATGATGCCGGCAAGGTCGGTGAGGGTACGGCCGGTGCGCTTGAGCACGGCCAGAAGCTGCAGAGCCGTCACCAGGCCGTCACCGGTGGTGTTGTGCTCCAGGAAGATGATGTGGCCGGACTGTTCGCCGCCGATGACGGCGCCGTCCGCGAGCATACGCTCAAGAACGTAGCGGTCGCCCACAGCGGTCTGAACCATTTCGAAGCCCTGCTCCTTCATAGCGATGGAGAAGCCAAGGTTGCACATGACAGTCGAGACGATCTCGGAGTTGGCGAGTTTGCCGCGGGCGGCGAGGTCAGAACCGCAGATAGCCAGGATGTAGTCACCGTCGATTTCATTGCCCTCACTGTCCACGAACAGCACGCGATCGGCATCGCCGTCGTGGGCCAGGCCAATATCGGCGTGGGTGCGCAGCACGAGCTCGCGCAGGGGCTCAAGGTGCGTAGAGCCGCACTCAACGTTAATGTCAGTGCCGCAATAATCGGTGTTGATAGCGTGCACCGTGGCGCCCAGGCGCTGCAGCGCGGCGGGCGTGGTCTGGCAAGAAGCGCCATGACCGCAGTCGACGGCAACGACTAGGCCATCGAGCCTCAGGCCATCAAGCGTATCGATGGCGTGGTCGACGTATGCCTTGCGAGCGTCCTTCATCTTGATGATGTGGCCCACGCCGGCGCCGGTCGGCAACGTGTCGGCAGCCATGGCCTCCTCGGACATGACCCAGGCGCTAATCTCTTCCTCAACCGCGTCGGGAAGCTTCATGCCCTTGCGGCTAAAGAACTTGATGCCGTTGAACTCCGGCGGATTGTGCGAAGCGGAGATAACGATGCCGCCGTCGAGCTCGTTTTGGACGGTGAGCAGCGCCACGGCCGGCGTAGGGATAACGCCGCAGCAATGCGGACGGCCGCCCTCTGCCATAATGCCAGCGGTCAGAGCACTCTCGAGCATGGTACCCGAAAGACGCGTGTCGCGGCCGATGCAGATGTCCGGGCCAAGGAACTTGGTCGCCGCGCGGCCCAGGCGAAACGCGAGGTCGCACGAGAGGTCGGCGTTGGCGACGCCACGGACGCCATCGGTACCGAAGATGTTCTGGGGCATAGGATCGCTCCTTCCCAAGTGGGCAAAACGAAGCCGCCCACCCTAGTCGAAAAGAAAAGCGGGACCCACCGAGCAGTCGGTAGGCCCCGCTTGTACATTGTATCTCGTAAGGAGATAAAACCTTAGCGCTTGGAGAACTGGGGAGCGCGGCGGGCCTTCTTGAGGCCGTACTTCTTGCGCTCGACCACGCGAGCATCGCGCGTAAGGAAACCGGCCTTCTTGAGGTC
>CABUVF010000221.1 GCA_902494945.1 uncultured Collinsella sp. | reverse complement strand
GGCTCTGGACGTCCGGATACGTCTTGTCCCGCTCCCAGTTCGAGATCGTCTGACGCGACACGTAGAGTTTCTCGGCGAGCTGTTCTTGGGAGAGCCCCATCGCCTCGCGCCTCGTCTTTATCTGGTTGCTGATGTCCATCGTCACCTCCCGGTCGTGAAGGAGCGTCCCGCGAACACATCGGGTGCGCTATCGAATCTGTTGTACATCATATGCGGCAAGGCTTGCCGGGCGCTGCAAAAATTGTTTTGCATGGGGTTTACCTGCATGATTGTTGCTGCGATGCGTGCCATCGCCGCGGGGAGATCTGGCTTGTGGAGGCTTGCGGGGCGATGGCTTAGCGATGTTGTCGAGCAGTCGTCCAGGTGCGCAGGCCCATGGCGGCGTAGCCGATTGCGGTATAGGCAACCCCATGGAACGCAAGGTCCTGGCTGCCCTCGACCGCGAGGGGAAACAGGAGCGCGGGTCCGATTCCGAGCGCTGCGGGTACCCAGAAGAGCGTCCTCGCGGAGTTCGCGGCGAGCAGACCGAGGGTGATTGCAGTTGCGGGGCACGGGGTAGATCAGCGCCATCATGGCGATCATGCCGGCATCGGATGGGACGACGCTCACCAGGAGGACGGGGATTGCCCAGCAGACGCCAACGATTGCGATCAATGCGATGAGGGACGCGCGTACGGTGACGTTCATGGGGCACCTCCTAACGGGAATCGCCCCCCATTCTGGCATACATCTTCAGAATGGGCTAAGGGGGATACCATTTCGGGGAACGGGTGCGTACCCGCGCTTTTAACTCAGCATCTTGGCGAGCATGCCGATGCCGACGCCCACCAGTCCGCCGGCGATGGCGCCGATGATGATCTGCACCGCGTTGCGCGTGCCCTTGACCCAAGGGTTCATCTCGCGCTCACGGCGCCCCTCGAGCGTGTCGCGATCGACCTGCTCGCCGCGGCTAAACGCCAACACCTCGCGGTACGTGACGAGGTCGTGCTGCTTCTTCATGCGTTCCATATACACGAACGCCACGAGCATCACGACGAGCGCCACGGCGGCAAACGCCGCGGTGGGCGCGATGTGCATGCCCCAGCCCCATTCGAACTGGAACGCCGCCCACGCGCTCAGCACCAAAAACACGACCGCGCTCACGACCGTGATTGTGGAGAGGGCGTTGTACTTCTTGACCGCTTCGTTCATTACCTGTGCCATGGTTTCCACATCTCCTTTGATGAGGGAGTCCACGGTCACCCCGAACACGTTGGAAAGCAGCAGCAGGCTCTGGACATCCGGATACGTACGGCCGCACTCCCAGTTGCTGATGGTCTGGCGCGACACGTAGATGCGCTCCGCCAGATCGTCTTGGGACAGTCCGAGCTCCGTGCGATGCTCCTTGATGTGCGAGCCCAGCTCCATGCGTTTGCTCCCTAGAGGGTCGGGGTGACCCCTGTCGAGAGCCACCATGTCATTGACGCGAGCATCGTACCATCAAAGGTCTTTATATTTGACCACCACGGGGCAAAATCGAGCTGTCAAAAGGCTTATTATACGACATCTAGCTGGGAAAAGAACGGTCTCCAAAGGCGGGTGCCTCCGGGGACCGGTTGGTGCGTATAGAGGGGGCGAGCTTGCTTTGGGTTGGTGTTGGCCCCGCCGCTCGGCTCGACTTTGGAGCGGCGGGGCTCAACTCTGCCTCGGCGCTGGCGAGGCAGAGCGCGGCTTTGCCCCGACGTCGGCCGCGCCCGAGCCCTGTCTTCCCGGCTTAGCCCTCCTCGCCTTTGGGCGTGCCCTTGAACGAGGGCTCTTTCTTTGGCAGCCTTCCCGCGCGTTTGAGGGCGTCTCGCAAGATCCATTCCACCTGACCGTTGGCGCTGCGCATCTACGAGTACCAGCGCCCGCTTGAGGGGACGAGCAGAACCCCCCAGCTCCTTCATGCGCTTGAGCGCGCGGATGTTCGCCTCGGGGATGGCGTGATTGGAGTCGAGGAAGGTCTCGTCCATATCGCTTGCAACAAGGCGGTACATGCTAGTACACCATGCCCATGGCCTCGCGCACCTCGGCGAGCGTGGCCTCGGCGACCTCGTTAGCGCGGCGGTTGCCCTCGTGCAGGACGTCCTTGACGTAGTCCATATCCTGCACGAGCTCCTCGCGGCGCGCGCGGATGGGGGCGAAGTGCTCGTTGACGGCCTCGGTCACGCACTTCTTGAGCTGGCCGGAGCCGCCCATGCCGATCTCCTCGGCAATCTCGACCTCGGAACGACCGGTGCAGATGGCGGCCGTCGAAAGCAGACCGGACACGCCGGGGCGGTTCTCGGGATCGAACGTGATCATGCGCTCGGAGTCGGTCTGGCTCTTCTTGATGCGCTTGGCCGTCTCCTCGGCGGTCATCGAGATGTTGATGGCGTTGCC
>CABUVF010000220.1 GCA_902494945.1 uncultured Collinsella sp. | reverse complement strand
TGATCGAGCTGCGTGAGCGTGCGCACCATGTAGGCGACCTGCCGCTTATCTGCGGCACCGGTACCCACCACAGCCTGCTTGATCTGCATAGGCGTGTACTCGCCGATCTCGAGCGCGCACTCCGAAAGCGCCACGAGCGCGGCACCGCGGGCATGTGCCGTGGGGATTGCCGAGCGGACATTAGCGCCAAAGTAGATGCTCTCGATGGCAGCGGTATCGGGTCGATAACGCTCCACGCCACCCTTGAGGTCGCGGGCGATATGCGACAGGCGCACCGCGAGCGGACTGCCTGCGCTGGTCTCGATGCAGCCATAGGCACGGCAGCGAACCTCGCCACGCCGCTCCTCGATAATCCCCCAACCCGTATGAGCCAAACCGGGGTCGATGCCCAAAATAACCAAGCCAACCTCCCCTCGTCTTTTACCAAGCGCAAGGCAAGGCCCCGCGCACTACTCACGAACGTCTGTTCTAGAATAACACAACAGCGACCGTATCTAGCAAGCAAGGTTGAACCATAGGTTGAGCATAAGTCAGCGAGCGAGTCCCTGCCGTGGCAAGGTGTCGCGAAAGAGGAGCGCCGCGTACTTCCGTACGCAAGCGACGGTTTGAGCGGCAGATTGGCCGGCAGGGGCTCGCGCAGCGTCGACTCGTTACGCGGTTTGGTAAAACCGCGTAACCTTGGCCCTATCCCCAGTTTAGTTCTGCGAGAAGAATGGGAACTGTCGGGGATCAACCGGCGGATGCGGCATCGGGCCACCCTGGGGTCCACCCTGCGGGCCACCCTGGCCGCCCATCATCTTATCGATGGCGTCCTGGACCTCGCCCTCAAACTTCTTCATACCCTCGTGCAGGCGGCGCTGGCCGTCCTCGGAGCGCAGCTCCTCCATCTGCTCGGGCGAAATACCCAGTAGCTCGCCCAGCACGCCCATCATCTCGTTTCGCACGCGCTCGCTCGTATCCTCGTCAGCAAAACGGCGCACCTCGGCGCGCGCCAACGAATCGGCCGTCATACGCTCCTTGCCGTTGAGCCCCAGGTCGGACCACGCGAGCATGTACGGCCAGGAGCGCTCGGCAAACGAACGGGACGAGACGATCGGCGCCGTCGGCAACATGCGGCGGGCAGCCTCACCCTGACGCACGAGCATCAGCAGCAGCGAGCAGGCCTCAGGCTTGCCAGCGACCATCGGGATGTCGTTGAAAGATCGATTGCGGTCCACGTGCGCCTCAAGCGCGCCATCGATCTCACCCGGCTCAAGCCCGCCGAGCAGCTGTGCCGCGCGGTCGAGCATATCGACCGGACCGTCGAGCGTCGAGAGCGCCTGCGCCAGCACTCGCTCCATACAATCTTCCACCGCGTTGAGCGTCACGAGCTCTTGGGGCACCACGGCAGACGTGCGGTTGCGCACACGCGCCACAAACTCAAGCGTCGACAGGTACACATCGCCAAAGGGCGCGTAATCGCCCTGGTAGCCGCCGCAAAGCGCCGGCGCCGCCAGCGCGTACTCGGTTTTGGACAGCGGGCTCAGCGCCATCGCACCCAACTCGAGCGCCGTGTCCTCCAGCATAAGGCCCAGCGTACGCGAGCGCAGACGTTCGGCATCGCCCGCCGACACGTCGCGATCGAGCACACGCGCCGCATCCGGCGCATCGCGCTCGACGGTGCGAATGTGCAGACGCTCAGCGATGGCGCGGACGGCGGCACAGCGGGCAGCCTCGGCCTCTTCCTGCGCCGGCGTAAAGATACGGTTGCGCCCCAGCACCAGGCCGATCACGTTGCGCGGACCCAGGGCGTCGACGGCAAGCGTCGCCAGCAGGGACGACGGCAAGTCACCCTCGAGTGCCACCACAGCACACGACGCACCGTGGGCTCGGGCGTTGTCGCGCACGGCGAGCACCAGCGCCTGCCACAGCCACTCCTCGGAACGGAACTCGGGCAGTTCGTGATCTTCCAGGGCATCGAGCATCACGCCGCGCTGAATCTCCTGAACCAGCAGGCTCTCCTCAAAACACGGCGCTTGGGCCACCACGCGACCGCAGTCGTCGAGCACAAACGAACCGCCGGTATACACCGACTCGTCATAGGCACCGACCGGCGCCATGCAGGCAAACCATACGCTGCGCTTGGATGCGATCTTGCGGTAGGCGCCGCTGCGAACGGCGGCAATGGCAGCAGTCTCGCGGTCGGTCATGTCAAACGCGTTGAATTGGAAATACGCAATGAGGTCAACACCGGTCGGCAACATCTCGAGTTCGCGGTCCAAGTCAAAAATCACGGCGATGCGCACGCCGTCCACGTCGAACACCGGCGGCGCCCAACGCGTGTCGTTGTTCTCGCCACGCTGCAGGGCAATGCTCGAACGCGCCGGCACCACATGACCGTCCTTGAGCATCATGTAGTCGAG
>CABUVF010000219.1 GCA_902494945.1 uncultured Collinsella sp. | reverse complement strand
TACAGATACAGCGGAGAATCGAACTCTATGCAGGGCGCGAGCGTTAAGCAAACGCGAAGCGTTTGTAGCGAGCGGGCGAGGACGCCGGCAGGCGGCAGAAGCCGGTGCGTATTTGCGAAGCAAATACGCGGATTCTCCGCGCAAAGCTTCAACTCTATATGGATGCGATGTTATCGAATCTCAGCCTGCCATGCGCCGCATCAACGGAACCCCAAACCCGCGGAGAATCGAACTCTATGCAGGGCGCGAGCGTTAAACAAACGCTACGGCAACGCAGGGTGACGCGCTTTCCTAACGGTCATCCAACGGAAACTACGTCCCGGAATTCTCATTCGGAATGGGATGCAATTTCCAAATGAATGGCTAGCGGAAAGTTCATCCCGGAATTCGCGCTCAGAACGGGACGCGCTTTCCCAACGGCGGTCCAAGCGGAAGGCGTATCCCGGAATTCCGCCTCAAACTGGGACGCGCTTTCCGCTCCATCTCCTCAACTCCAAAACCTATGCGCCCTCCATTCCAAAACTGGGTAGAAGAAAGCCAAAACGCAATCGCAGGAGGTCAATATGACTGCAGAAGATAAGGCAAAGAACGCCGGCAAGGTCGCGCTCGTTTTGGAGGGCGGCAGCTTCCGCGGGCAATTTACCGCAGGCGTACTCGACGTTCTCATGGAGGCCGGCGTCGAGATTCCGGCGGTATATGGCGTATCGGCCGGCGCTCTCAACGGCGTGAACTACAAGTCGCACCAGATTGGCCGTGCCAACCGCATCAACCTGGCTTTCTGCAATGACAACCGCTTCATGGGCGCCGCATCGTTTGCGTCCACGGGCTCCATCGTGGGTTACGATTTTATCTTCAACGATGTCCAGGACCGCCTGGATCCCTTTGACAACGAAGCGTTCGACGCGAGCCCCACCAAGATGTACGCCGTCGCGACGGACATGCTCTTTGGAACCGCTGCATACCTGCCGGTCAAAAGCGCCGTGCTCGACCTCGATGCCGTGCGCGCCTCGACGTCGCTGCCGCTGGTGACGCCGCCGGTCGAGATCGATGGGCACAAATACGTCGACGGCGGCGTAGCCGATTCGGTCCCCATCGAGCACGTGCTGGAGGAGGCCGGCTTCGACCGTGCAGTCGTCATTGTCACGCAGGATCGCTCGTACGAGAAAAAGCCCTACGAGTTTATGCCCGCCGCACGCGCTCGCTATGCCGACTACCCCTACCTGCTTGAGGCTATCGAGACGCGCCACGACCGCTATAACATCCAGCGCATGCATCTGTGGAAGTATGAGCGCGAGGGCCGCGCGCTGGTCGTTGCTCCACAAAAGCCGGTCGAGGTCGGTCACGTTGAGCATGATCCGGCAAAGCTCCTCGACCTGTATATTCAGGGCCGCCAGGAGGCAAAGCGCCTACTGAGTGATATCGAGGCATTTGTCGAGCGCTAGTGTCGCGACGTCATGACCCATGGATGACATGTGCAGAAACTCTGGTCGGAGCCAAAATACCTGTTGACTCGGGCGGCGAGCGGGGTAATATGGACGGGTTACTTGCAGAGCCCCGTGAATCTCTGTAACAACACGTACTGTACATGGAGGAGTCTAAGTGATTTCGAAATCGACTCACTACGCCAAGCAGGGCGAGGTCCAGCGCAACTGGGTTCTCGTCGACGCCGATGGTGCTGTCCTGGGCCGTCTTGCCACCCAGATCGCAATGATCCTGCGCGGTAAGAACAAGCCCCAGTTCACGCCCAACAGCGACTGCGGCGACTTCGTTGTCGTCATCAACGCCGATAAGGTCCAGCTTACCGGCAACAAGGCCGACACGAAGACCTATTATCGCCACAGCGGCTACAACGGCGGCCTCAAGGCTGAGAGCTTCCGCCAGGCTATGGAGAAGCACCCGGAGAAGGTCATCGAGCGCGCCGTTCGCGGCATGCTGCCCAAGACCACCCTCGGCCGTGCCCAGATGACCAAGCTTAAGGTCTACGCTGGTGCCGAGCATCCGCACGCTGCCCAGAACCCCACGAAGATTGAGCTGGAGGCTTAAAGATGGCTGAGAACACCGTTGTCTACCAGGGTACCGGCCGTCGTAAGAACGCCGTCGCCCGCGTCCGTCTCGTCCCCGGCACCGGCAAGGTGACCATCAACAAGCGTGACGCCGAGCAGTATTTCGGCCGTCATCAGCTCGTTGAGAACGCCCTTGCTCCCTTCAAGGTGACCGACACCGCCGGTCAGTTCGACGTTATCGCTCTGTGCGATGGCGGCGGCATCTCCGGTCAGTCCGGCGCTCTGCGCCTGGGCATCGCTCGTGCTCTTCTGAACGCTGGCGATTACCGTGCTGACCTCAAGAAGGCCGGTTTCCTTACGCGCGATGCTCGCGTGGTCGAGCGCAAGAAGTACGGCCTCAAGAAGGCCCGCCGCGCTCCCCAGTTCTCCAAGCGCTAAGGTTTTATCTCCTT
>CABUVF010000218.1 GCA_902494945.1 uncultured Collinsella sp. | reverse complement strand
GGCTCTGGACGTCCGGATACGTCTTGTCCCGCTCCCAGTTCGAGATCGTCTGACGCGACACGTAGAGTTTCTCGGCGAGCTGTTCTTGGGAGAGCCCCATCGCCTCGCGCCTCGTCTTTGCTCACCGGCACGTCGAGCGTCTCACCGAGGGCGACGAGCATCTCCGCGTCGGGCACCGAGAGCCCGCGTTCCCATTTGGAAACCGTCTGCCTCACCACGTTCGGCTTGAGCGCGAGCTCCTCCTGCGATAGCCCTTTCGATTTCCTGAGGGCCTGGATGTTCTCGTTCAGCATGGTGGATCCTTTCTCTCGCCCGGTTCCTACGTTACCGCAATGCTGCCCGCAGATGGTCCGTTGCCGCAAGCAACGGGTCGTAACATCGGCGGGGATTGTTTGAGTTCACAGGGGATGCAAGCTCCTTATAATATGACGTCCATTTAATCTACCTGCGGTTTGCAACCATAGGGTGCCTGCAGGTTGCGTAAAATGAAGCCTCAAGTTGGTGGTTTCCGCCATGTGGCTACCGTAGTGTGTAAGTCGCCGGCAGGAAAGCACCGAACGCTGGGATGCCGCGCCCGCGCCGTCGCCGTGAGCCAAGATCATGACGCCCGAGCGGTCGCTCCCAGCCAACGAGAGGACCTACTATGAGCTTCCGTACCAACCTTCAGTATCTGCGCGCCGAGCGCCATATGACCCAGGAGCAGCTCGCCATGCTGCTTGGGGTGTCCCGCCAGTCCGTCACCAAGTGGGAGGCCGAGAAGTCCTACCCGGAGATGGATAAGCTCATCAAAATGTGCCAGATTTTCGAGTGCTCGCTCGATGACCTGGTGCAGGGTGACCTTACCGATCGCGCTCCGGCACCCGCCGTCGCTACCGTGCCGCCCGGTCCCGCGACGGATGTGTGTGGCTATGACGACCACATGCGCTCGTTTGCCAAGCGAGTTCCCACGGGTGTCGCCGCGTTTATCCTGGGCGTTGTGGGGCTCGTGCTTTTTGAGGAAGGGACGGCTCTGCGCGGCCTGTTCAATAGCAGTATGGCTGCAAGTTGGGGCGAGCTTCTGGGGCTGGCCGCCCTGTTCTCCGGCGTGCTTGTGGGCATTGGCATCTTGGTTTCTGCTGGCATGGAGCACTCTGCTTTTGTGAAGGCGCATCCCTTTATCGAGGATTTTTATACTGACGATGATCGTCTTCAGGCGCGCCAGGTGCTGGTACGCGGGTTGGTTACCGGGCTCATGCTCATCATGATGGGGGTTCTGCTGGGCAACTTCATCGAGCATGAGTCTGGCGCGGAGGCTCCTGCGGGCGCTGCGCTGCTCGCCCTGGTCGCGGTGGGCGTATGGCTGATTGTCCATGCGGGCATGATGTACGGTCGCGTGGATATCGATGAGTACAACCGCGATGCGGTCGAGGAACTCGAGGTTGAGGACATCGCCCGCATCGATGTTCCCGAAGCGGTGCGCAACGAGCTGCGCTCCGCAATGCGCACGCACGAGAAGATCGAGGCTGCTTGCGGTGTCATCATGCTCGTTTCCACCATCGTTGCGCTGAGTTGGCTGTTTTTGGGTCCTTCGTTCGCTGGGACCACATGGGACGCCATCGGTAGTGGGCGTCAGGCGGCCGATTCCATCGTCGGCTACTTTTGGCTGCCTTGGCCAATTGGAGGCATTCTCTGCGGCATCGTCAGCATTCTCATGAAGGCCTTCGGAAGGGACCGTTGAGTAGCTGGAATTTTACTAGTGCTTGCAGTCAATTTGAAGTCTTCGGCTGCGGGCACCTTCGAGTCCGCATCACGAGCGCACGCCGCCGCCCAAAAGCGCTGATTCTTGACGCGCGTGATGCGGACTTCGGCAGATGCTGCCTCTAGTTCAGCAACCCCCACACGGCAAAGCCGAGTGCTCCGCCGATGGCGGCCGCGGCGATGAAAGTCAGCAAGTCGTACGCCAGTCGATGCTTCGTCGGCCACGCGCGGCGGGGGAGTGCCCGCGGATCGCGCTCGATGTTCGCCTCGCCGTTCATGAAGGCGAGGATCTCGCGGTATGTCACCAGGTCGTTCTCGCGCTTGATGCGCTCGAGGACGGTTGCGACAACAAGCGCCGCTATCGCCGGCAGGAACGCCGCAGCTGCGGCGACGCCGGCGCCCCAGGTGCCCTCCATCCAGTTAAACGCCGGCGACAGTATCAGTGCGAACGCCACCGCCAGCAACGCGAGCATCAGCACGGCCAGCCATAGCATCCGCGTTCCCATGCGCTTGCGATCTCTTTCGACTGCCTCTTCCATAACGGTCACGTCTCCCTTCACGAGCGTGTCTATGGAGGTGCCGAATAGGATGCTCAGCATGAGCAGGCTCTGGACGTCCGGATACGTCTTGTCCCGCTCCCAGTTCGAGATCGTCTGACGCGACACGTAGAGTTTCTCGGCGAGCTGTTCTTGGGAGAGCCCCATCGCCTCGCGCCTCGTCTTT
>CABUVF010000217.1 GCA_902494945.1 uncultured Collinsella sp. | reverse complement strand
ATATGCGTCCTATCGGGCAAAAGCGAACGACATGGTTGGCGGATGCCACTCTTCCATCGAGCTGGACACTGCAAACGGCGCAAAGTTATGTGATGTCTCGTACGATCCGGGCTACGAGGGCAATGAGGGGCCGGGCATCTACATCATGGACGGCGATGTCGCCTATGTCATGGAGGGCGACCAGACCGAGCTCAACGATTTTATGGGTCAGTGTATCCAAGATGCCTATAAACAGACCTGCTTGCCCGACCCGCAGGCTGCACGCGATAGTGGGTCTGCCCGTACATGGCTGTTCGAGGATGAGATGCCCTGGAACGCCGAATCGGGAAGCACGGGCTCGGCAATTAAATAGAGGCTGCAACCACCACAAAGGTGCCTGTCCCCTTTGTGGTGGTTCATGTGGTGGCAACACTCAGAAAATCTTATATATAGAGACTTAGATTTGTGTATAAGATCGCGCAAAGCTGGCAACAATACTTCTCGAACAACGTGAAGCCACCCCGTAGGGCGGCCGCCCCAAGAGAGGTGATTCCATGAGAATCGATAAGCTAGCAATGACGTCGCGCGAGGCGCTGCAGACCGCCATGAGCACGGCTGCCGACGCGCAGGCCGGCGCGGTGGGGCCGATTCCCCTGCTGTCCGCCCTGCTTGGTGCCGGCGAGCGCAATATCTCCGTGATCATCGAGCGCATCGGCGCCGATCCGGCCCAGCTTGCACGCTCCACACAAGATGCCATCGACCGCGCGCCCAAGGTTTCGGGCGAGGGCCAGCAGATGGGCCTGTCCAATGAGCTCGTCCGCGTCATCGAGAAGGCCGAGAAGAAGGCCACCAAGATGGGCGACAGCTTTGTGGTGACCGAGCATTTGCTGATGGCGCTTGCCGAGGACAAGGGCGAGGCCGGCCGCGTTCTGCGTGACGCCGGCGTGACCAAGGAGCGCATCGAGCAAGTCTACGAGGAGCTGCGCGGCGATGACCGCGTGACGTCTGCCGAGGACAAGACGCAGTTTGAGGCGCTGGAGCAGTACGGCCGCAACATCTGCGACCTCGCCCGCGCCGGCAAGCTCGACCCGGTCATCGGCCGTACCGACGAGATCCGCCGTACCATCCAGGTACTGTCGCGCCGCACCAAGAACAACCCCGTGCTCATCGGCGAGCCGGGCGTCGGTAAAACTGCTATCGTCGAGGGCATCGCCCAGCGTATCGTGGCCGGCGACGTGCCGAGCACGCTGCGCGATCGCGACCTCATCGAGCTCGACATGAGCGCGCTGGTCGCCGGCGCCAAGTACCGCGGCGAGTTCGAGGACCGCTTAAAGGCCGTGCTCAAAGAAGTGCAAAAATCCGAGGGCAAGGTCATCCTGTTTATCGATGAGCTCCACACCATCGTGGGTGCGGGTGCCACCGAGGGCTCTATGGACGCCGGCAACATCCTCAAGCCTGCGCTCGCCCGTGGCGACCTGCATGCGATCGGCGCGACCACGCTCGACGAATACCGCAAGTACATCGAGAAGGATGCGGCGCTCGCCCGTCGTTTCCAGACCGTAATGGTCTCCGAGCCCTCCGTCGAGGACACCATCTCGATCCTTCGTGGCCTCAAGGAGAAGTACGAGATCTTCCACGGCGTGCACATCACCGATAGCGCGCTCGTGGCTGCCGCCGACCTCTCCGATCGCTACATCGCCGACCGCTTCCTGCCCGACAAGGCCATCGACCTGGTCGATGAGGCCGCAAGCCGCCTGCGCATGGAGCTCGACAGCATGCCGGTCGAGATCGACGCCACCACGCGTCAGCTCACCCAGCTGCAGATCGAGGAACAAGCGCTCATGAAGGAGACCGATGACGCCTCCAAGGAGCGTCTGGAGGCCCTGCGTCAGGAGATTGCCGAGGTCCAAGAAAAGCTCAACGTGCAAAAGGCCGGCTGGCTCAACCAGAAGAACGCCATCGACCACGTGCAGGAGCTCAAGGGACAGCTCGACGAGGCCAGAAGCGAAGAGGAGCGCGCGACGCGCAACGGCGATCTGGGCCGTGCGTCCGAGCTACGCTATTCCGTGATCCCGGGCCTGCAGCAGCAGATTCAGGATTCCGAGGCTGCGCTCGAGGCACAAAAGCAGCAGGACGGCGAAGGCCTCAACGAACAGGTGACCTCCGACGAGATCGCCGAGGTCGTGAGCGCCTGGGCCGGTGTGCCCGTGTCCAAGATGATGCAGGGCGAGCTCGACAAGTTGAAGGGCTTGGAGGGCGAGCTGCATAAGCGCGTTATCGGTCAGGACGAGGCCGTCTCCGCTGTAGCCGCGGCCGTGCGTCGCAGCCGTGCGGGTCTCTCCGACCCAGACAAGCCCATCGGCAGCTTCTTCTTCCTGGGCCCCACCGGCGTAGGCAAGACCGAGCTCGCCAAGGCGCTGGCCGAGTGCCTGTTCGATGACGAGCGCGCGCTCGTGCGTATCGACATGTCCGAGTATATGGAGAAGTTCAGCGTCCAGCGTCTGATCGGTGCGCCCCCGGGATACGTGGGCTATGACGAGGGCGGCCAGCTCACCGAGGCCGTGCGCCGTCGTCCCTACTCCGTGATCTTGCTCGACGAGATGGAGAAGGCTCATCCGGATGTCTTTAACGTGCT
>CABUVF010000216.1 GCA_902494945.1 uncultured Collinsella sp. | reverse complement strand
CCCGGCACAAACAGCAGCGCATCGTACTCAAGCGTACCCTCGGCATGGAAGCTGATAGTGCGCGCGGGATCGTCAAAGTCGTGGAACGTGGACTTGTAGAACTCGTTGTAATCCTTCTGCTCAACGTCGGAGCTGCGCTTTTTCCAAATCGGCGTCATGGAGTTGATGGTCTCGAGCTCCTGGTAGTCCTCGTACTCGGGCTTGTAGTCGTCGCCGGCGTCCTCGGGCTTGGGTTTCTGGCGGCTCTTGCTCACCATCATCTGAATCGGGTAGCGCACATAGTTGCTGTACTGCTGAATCAGGCTCTTGAGGCCCCACTCGGTCAGGAAGCGATCGTAGGTCTCGGCCTCGCCGTCGGCGTCGAGCTTCTCGTTCTCGCGCAGCGTCAGGATGACATCGGTACCGTGCTCAGCACGCTCGCCATCCTCGATGGTGTAGCCCTCAAGACCGTCGGACTCCCAAACGTGGGCGGTGTCCTCGCCATAAGCGCGGCTGACGACCTTCACGTGGCTGGCGACCATAAAGGCGGAGTAGAAGCCCACGCCAAACTGGCCGATGATGTCGACATCGGAGCCCTGTTGCTCGGCGTTCTCGGTCTTAAACTCCTCGGAGCCGGAATGGGCGATGGTGCCCAGATTGCGCTCGAGCTCCTCGGCGGTCATGCCAATGCCGTTATCCGAGATGGTAATGGTGCGGGCATCTTTATCAAAAGAGACGCGAATAGCCAGGTCGCCCTGGTCGAGCTTGACACTCGGGTCCTGCAGGCTCTTAAAGTTGAGCTTGTCGACGGCGTCACTCGCATTAGAGATAAGCTCGCGCAGGAAGATTTCCTTATTGGTGTAGATGGAGTTGATCATGAGGTCGAGCAGTTTTTTGCTCTCGGTCTTAAATTGACGCATGTGCAGTCCTTTCGCGCTACCCCCGTCCGCAAAAACGGCCCGGTTGCCCGAGCCGCATCGCAGACCTGCTATGTCCAGACTTAGATTTTATAACCCATTAGCGCGCATATATACATACGGAATCGAAAAACTGTATGTCCAAACGCTCTGATGCGCCAATTGCCAAGGAGTGTCCCCGACTGCCGGCAGGAAAGGAACGTCCCTATCTGCCATCTACGCGCTTGGCCATCCAAGCATGGGGCTGGCCCTCGTCTTCGTAGTCCACCGGGGCAATCTGCGTGTAACCCGCCTTGGCATAGAGCGGCAGCACGTATTCCTGCGCATGCAGCTTAATGAGCTTGGCGCCGGCATCACGCGCGCACGTATCACTGGCCTCGACAATCTTGCTCGCCAAACCGCGACGGCGCATGCTCGGCAGCACGGCCACGCGCCCCATAATGTAGGTCTCCCCCGCCGCGACGCCTTCGTCCAAGTCGCACGCCGGCGACACCGGAGCCTCTGCGTCAGCTGCGCGCTCGAGTTCTTCGGGAAACACGCGCGAGCAACCGGCAAGCTCACCGTCTACATAGAGCGTCACATGAATGCAGTTCGGATCCTCGTCGATAGCGTCAAACTCATTCTCGTAGCCCTGCTCGTCCATAAAAACGACGCGGCGCACCAACGCCGCGTCATCAAAGCATCCCGTCTTAAGTTGGATATCCATGGCTGCCCTTTCATTCAATGCGAACGTTAGGGACAGATTTTAGCGAAAGTGAGCTCCGCGCACGCTAAACTTCGCGCGAGCCTTCGCCAGGCAGTCGTAATGACCCACGTTATGGGCATCGCTCGCGATGAAGCTGTACAGGTTCTGATCGAACAGGCGCTGTGCCGGCTTTTTCTCGCGACCAAAGCGACCGCCGGCAATAAAGTCCGCCGAAGCCTGCAGCTTGCAGCCCATATCGACCAGGCGCTCCGCCACGCTTACATCCTTTTGAACCGCACGATAGCGCTCAGGATGAGCGATGATCACCTGGTAGCCACGGCACTGCAAATCGTAAATCGTGTTCTCGTACTCTCTAAACGCATACGCATCGGCATGCGTCGAAAGCTCGAGCAGAAACTCGTTGGTCCCATCGAAATGCAAGTGATCCGCGGCATCGATACCAAGCTCAACGAGCTTTCGATGGTTGACCTCGAAGCCCATCTGGAGCGGAAAACCGTCAGCGTTATCGCGCAGCAGCTCAAAGGCATCCCACATCTTGTCGTAATCAAAATAGGGATCACGGCAGTGAGGAGTGCAAACGATTCTGGTTACACCGGCCCGCTTGGCAGCCTCGAGCATCGCCAAGCTCTCTTCGAGATCGGCGGCGCCGTCGTCTACACCCGGCAAGATATGGCAATGAATGTCACGCATAGGTCAGCCTTAATCAACTAAACGTTTGCTCGGTTGGTGAAGATGCCCTTTTTGGAAGTGCCCTGATCGTCGGAGCCCTTCTTAACCTTCTTACCGTCCTTGGTGTAGTAAGAATAGTAGTACTCGCTGGTCTCGGTCTCACAGTAATTCATGACGGTACCGATGAGCTTGACCTTCTCGGACTTCTTAAGCTGGGCGATAGCGTTGAGCGCCTCTTCGCGCTTGGTAAAGTCCTCGCGCACCACGAACAGCGCGCCGTCGGTCAGGCTGGCAATCTCGGCAGCATCGATGAAGGTGCCGACCGGAGGAGCATCGAAGATGACGTACTGGAACTT
>CABUVF010000215.1 GCA_902494945.1 uncultured Collinsella sp. | reverse complement strand
CGGATCGGGCAGTCCGCCGGCATAAGCCTTTAAGACCAGGCCCGTGTAGTAATCGAAAGAGTTCATGATGGAGAAGTCGAACGACAGCACCTGGGCGTCCTCGGGAGCCAGGCCCTCGACCAGGGCGCGCAGCTCGCGCGTGAGCGGCGCGACAATGCCCGCCGCCGTCAGAAGCGCATCTACGCGGTCGAGTACCTCGGCGCCGCCGTGTAAGCGCGGCAGCTCGCTGATGGCAGCCTTGACGGCCTCGGGCTCGGCGCTTGCCGCCACGCGGGCATCGAGGCCCACAAAGTCGTTGGCGTGCACACAACGCAGGGCCTCGGCAGCCAGCTCGCGATCCTCGCACGCCGCGAGCAGCTCCTTAAACGGACGCACGCTACCTGCGATAATGCGCGCATCGGGCAGTGCCAGCTTACGCACGGCCTCGGCCACGAGCGAGACGATCTCGACATCGCCCGCGGTATCGCCCGCACCGATAAGCTCAAAGCCCAGCTGTGTAAACTGGCGCGAGCCGCCGGCATTGCGCTGGCACTCACGAACCACCGGCGCCTCGTAGCGAAGGCGCAGCGGCAGATCGGCCGCGCGCATGCGGGTCGAAACCAGGCGCACGATCGGCAGTGTGTTGTCGGGACGGACCACCAGCAGGCGACCGTCATCGTCAAAAAGCTTGAACGGCGTGTCCGCGATGCGGCCGCCCTCCTCGAGCGAACCCTTGTCCTCGAGCAGCGGCGTCTCAACCGGCAGATAATGATGCTCCCTAAAGCAGCCCTTCACCGTCAGCGCAATCTCCTCGCGCGCCTGAGCCTCCTCGGGCAATATGTCCCGGAATCCCCACGGTGTGGCCGTCATCTGGTGAGCCTCCTCATGCTGTGTTTCATATGGAACAGAAGACCGGCATAGCTCCGCCGGTCTTCTGCGTACTTTAGCATACTAGAGTGTTTGCGGGGAGAATCGTCCCTCTCGGCTCGCAGCGTATTCATTTGGAAACATAGGGCGGACTCTCGGCTTAATCTAGCGATTCCCCCAGGCCAGTCGGAAAGCGCGTCCCGCTTTTCGGCCCCAAACTGGGATGCAGTTTCCGCCGAGGGCCCCATCCGGAAACCGCATCCCAGTCTGAGCTTGGATTCCGGGATGTATTTTCCGCCGAGGACCTCAACCGGAAACGTCATCCCATTCCAAGCTCAAATTCTGGGATGGGCTTTCCGCCAAAAGCCCCAAGCGGAAAGCCCATCCCATTCTCCCCGAAGAGCGCCCGGCCGAAATCCTCGAGACCGACAGGCAGCCCAATGTCCGCTCGCCTAGGCGCCAATCGCGCGTCGATACTCCGCCATTACCTGAGCGTCGGCTGCCGCCGGATTGGCAAAGTACTGCTCGTCATAGGTCTCAGCAGAAACTACGCCCTTGTAGCTACGCGCCACGAGCCTATCCAAGTCGGCACGCATATCGCGATCGCCGTCACCCCAGGCCAGATGCGTGGTCCCGTCTGCCGAAACATCGACAAAATGTACATGGGCAACATCGTCGCCGAGCATATCAAAATAGCCGTCAATGGTATCCCCCGCCGCCGCCATGGCACCCATATCAAGACAGGCCTTGAGTGCGGGATGATCGACGGCCTCAAGCATGCGCTTCGTATCCTCGGCGGTATTCACAATCATAGACTCAACCGGCTGCAAAGCCTCAAGTACCAGGCGAACGCCGCGCGGGCCCGCATGCTCGGCAATTGAGCGCAGCATCGAGGCGCTGCGCCCCCATGCGCCCTCGATCGGCTCATCCAGAAAAGCCCAGCCACTCGATACCATGACTTGTCCGGCGCCTAGCTCCGCCGCGATATCAACGACGTTCTTAAAGTATGCGAGCGTGCGTGCGCGCGCTGTCTCTCCCCGCGCCGCAATGTTCCACGGCTTAGGGTTGTTCTGCTCGGGGCAGAGCCCGATGACCTTAACGCCATATCGATCCGAAAGCTCCCGTACGCGATCGAGCGAATCGTAACCATGGCAGTCCACATACAGGTGCATCGCCCCCGTCCAAAGTTCGCAACACGTGTAGCCCGAGGCCGCCGCCGAAGAAAAGAACTCTTCGAGACCAAAGTAGCGATGGCTGATATTCATAACAGCAAGCTGGGGGTAGCTCATAATTACTCTCCAAGCCAAACGAGGCCCCGTTCCATAGAGGAGCGGGGCCCAATTACACAAACGCTATTTGCTCTTAGTAGTCGAACTGGTGATAGTAGCGGCGATAGTTGAGGTTGTGCTTGGTGACCGTCTCGTAGTAAGCGGCAAGGCGATCGGTGATCAGCGAGGAAAGGATCCACGGGGAGACGATGACGCGGAACTCGTCGTCAAGGCCGGGGATCGCGAACTCGGCGGTGTCGATGATGTTGATGTCGGTGTCGCCGGTCACGCCGAGGGCCAGGAACGCGCGGACGCGCTCGTCGAGCTTGCGGTTCTCGTCCTCGCCCATGAACAGGAACACGGGGACGCCCGGCTCCACGAGCTCGAGGGTGCCGTGGAAGAAGTCGGCCGAGGTGATGTAGCGGGTGCGCTTCCACTGCATCTCCTCGAGGATGCACATCGAGAACAGGATGGTCTCGCCCCACAGGGCGCCGGAGCCGATGAACATGGTGTAGGGGGCCAGGGCGTACTTCTTGGCGAGCTCCTCGGCGCGCGGCTCGAAGCGCTT
>CABUVF010000214.1 GCA_902494945.1 uncultured Collinsella sp. | reverse complement strand
TCTCGGTGCCTTCAACACCAACAACCTCGAGTGGACCCTGGCAGTGCTTCAGGCCGCCGAGGAGGCCAAGTCCCCGCTGATCCTTCAGTGCACCGCTGGTGCCGCTAAGTGGATGGGCGGTTTCAAGGTCTGCGCCGACATGGTCAAGGCTGCCGTCGAGGCCACGGGCGTTACCGTTCCCGTTGCCCTTCACCTCGATCACGGTTCTTACGAGGACTGCTTCAAGTGCATCGAGGCCGGCTTCACGTCCATCATGTATGACGGCTCTCACGAGGAGACCTTCCAGCTTAACCTCGACCGTACCAAGGAGCTCGTTGAGCTTGCCCACTCCAAGGGCATGTCCATCGAGGCCGAGGTCGGCGGCATCGGCGGTACCGAGGACGGCGTGACCTCCAACGGCGAGCTCGCTGACCCCGCTGAGTGCAAGCAGATTGCTGATCTGGGCGTCGACTTCCTCGCCTGCGGCATCGGCAACATCCACGGCGTGTACCCCGCCGACTGGGCCGGCCTTTCCTTCGAGCGTCTGGGCGAGATCAAGGCCGAGACCGGCGACCTGCCCCTCGTTCTGCACGGCGGCACCGGCATCCCCGAGGATCAGATTAAGAAGGCCATCTCCCTGGGCATCTCCAAGATCAACGTCAACACCGACCTGCAGCTCGTCTTCGCCAAGGGCGTTCGCGAGTACATCGAGGCTGGAAAGGATCAGCAGGGTAAGGGCTTCGCCCCCCGCAAGCTCCTCAAGCCTGGTCGCGACAACATCGTTGCCCGCACCAAGGAGCTCATGGAGGAGTTTGGCTCCGTCAACAAGGCGTAAGTAGCGGTTTAACTTTCCCGCCGGAGGCCCCGTTTCCCCTACGCTGTTTCCCTCGCGCTCACCTGGCTTCGCCAGAAGTCGCGCGACGGAATCAGCTCCGGGGAAACGGGGCCTCCTTTGTTAACTCGCTACAGGGTTACTGGGCTGAATTAAAATGGCTACTGGCTTCGCCAGAAGTCGCGCCAAGGAAACAGTTCCGGGGGACGGGGCTTCCTTCGTTTAACGCCGCAGGGTTACGAGGCTGAATTCATTTTTAGAGGTACCGTTTATCGGTGTTGAGAGCTCCTTTATTGGGGCTTTCTTTTTTGTCTCGCTACAATGGGCTTCAAGCGTTCTAATGACTTGGAGTTTGGTATATGGCTGTTATTAATGTACTGCCTTCGGATGGGAAGGTTATTGACGAGGGTCCTGTTGGCTGCTCTGTTGATGTTTGCTGTGATGACTTTCGTCATCTCGATGTTGGACTGCCGTCCGAGATTCTTCGTCTTAAGGATGCCGGGTATTTGACGCAGGCTGTTGCTGCCTGCGATCGCCTTTTGGAGCAGAACCCCGAGCCTTCGCTGGCTGCTTGTGTTCGTGCGGAGCGGTATCGCATGCTTGAGACGCCGCTTCATTTTTCGGTGTCGCGTGATCGGGCCATTGCGATGATTCGCGAGGAGTGGCCAGAGTTTACCGAAGAGCAGTTTGGTGACCTGATTAATCGTAAGCGTATTGACTGGCGCTTTATCGATGGCGAGCTGTTTGTTCTCGACAACTTCCTCGATTCGCTTCGCGTGTACCCCAAGGAGGTTCCGGGCCTGCGTCCCGATTCTACGGACGGCATAGCGCTGCGTAACCAGATGCTCAGGGAGATGGAATCGCAGAATGGGCTGTCTCGCGTCATCACCCTAAAGGCATCCGTGTCTGTCCCCGGAGCTCTTGAGGGGGAGGCCGTTCGCGCGTGGCTGCCCGTTGCCTCCGCCTGTCGTCAACAGTCTCATATCGAGGTTCTCGATATGACGTCGGAGGGTACCGTTGCCCCTGAAAACGTTTCGGCTCGTACTGCCTCTTGGACATCTTCGACTGAACATTCATTCTCGGTGACCTATCGCTATCACATCGATGCCGCCTATTGCGATATCTATGGTGGTGCGCTCCCGTCGCATACGTGCATGGACACGCCGCTGCCCGAGGACACTTCCGAGGACCGTCCGCACATTGTGTTTACGCCGTACCTGCGACAGTTGACGGAGCGTGTTATTGGCGGGCTCGATGATCCGCTCGATCGCGCTCGTGCTATCTATGATTACCTGACACAGCATGTCGACTATCGCTATCAGCCACCGTACCTGCTTTTGGGATCTATTGCCGACGACTGTGCACACTCGCTCCGCGGCGATTGCGGCGTTATGGCGCTCACGTTTATCACCATGTGCCGCATCGCGGGCGTGCCTGCCCGTTGGCAGAGCGGCCTGTATGTTGCGCCCGATTCGGTGGGGCCGCACGATTGGGCTGAGTTCTATACGCCACAGACCGGTTGGCTTAACGCCGACGTATCGTTTGGTTCATCGGCACGCAGGATGGGGGAGGAGTGGCGCCGTCGTCACTACTTCGGCAATCTCGACCCGTGGCGTATGGTGGCCAACAATCGATTCCAGGCTGAATTTGTGCCTGCTTTCGATGGCATGCGCGAGGATCCCTATGACAACCAGATGGGCGAAGCCTCGGTTAACGGACGCGGATGCCGTCGGCGCGAGATGCTTCGCACGGTCGAATTCATCGAAATGCTTGAAGTTCCATTTTCGGACTAATCAACAGAAAGCTGTGATAAACTAACTCACGCATTACGTGCCCGAGTGGCGGAATTGGCAGACGCAGTGGACTCAAAATCCACCGTTG
>CABUVF010000213.1 GCA_902494945.1 uncultured Collinsella sp. | reverse complement strand
GACCGAACCAAGTCCTTCCTGCTCGATGACGAGTGCAAGTTCGTGCGTGAGGTCGATAAGGACCTTCCCAATGCCGAGCGTATTTGGGAGCTGCCCGATCCCAGCGTAAATATCATCAAAGCGAGTATCTTTTGCGACGACAGTGCGGTTATGGACAGTGCGTACGTGCTACAGCGCGAACTTGGTCAGCTCTTTACTTTTGCGCCTTCGGGCAACGCGTGGATCGATGCCATGCAGCCTGGTGTATCGAAGGCCTCGGGTATCGCGCAGCTCGCGGAGCATTACGGCATTGATCGCGACGAGGTCATAGCGTTTGGCGACTCTATGAACGACTACGAGATCATTCGCTTTGTCGGCACGGGCTGCGCGATGGAAAACGCGCGCCCCGCGCTTAAGGCGGTGGCCGATCGCGTGGTGGGTTGTAACCGCGACCACGCCGTCCAGCAGGAGCTCCGTCGCGTGCTGGAGAGTCTCTCCTAATCCGGCAGATGGGGACGTTCCTTTTCTGCCGACAGTGGGGGACAGTCCTTGCAGCTTTTTCGTGAAGGCTGTCCCCAACGACTGGTCATTCAAGAACGTCCCCAATGACCAGACGATGACTAGGCAAGGGCGGCCATGATGGTGTGGGCGACGCCGTCGTGGTCGTTGTCGTATCCGGTGACGGCGTCGGCGGCCTCGCGGTCTTCGGGCTCGGCGTTGATCATGGCCATGCCGT
This sequence comes from uncultured Collinsella sp., assembly GCA_902494945.1. Classification (GTDB taxonomy): domain Bacteria; phylum Actinomycetota; class Coriobacteriia; order Coriobacteriales; family Coriobacteriaceae; genus Collinsella. The sequence continues at coordinate 2,014 of CABUVF010000213.1, read as the reverse complement.
GGCCCGCTGCCTGCAGCATGGGGATGTCGTTGATGTTGTCGCCGAACGCCCAGGCGTCGACGAGACGCTCGCCCAGGTGCTCGCATAGCCACGTGAGGGCCGTTCCCTTGGTGGCGCCCTCACCCATGACCTCGATATTCATGGCGTAAGAACGTGTGACCTCAATGCCTCCGAGCGTGTCGAGCTCAGCCGCGATGGCGTCGCGATCGGCCGGGTCGTGCCAGTACATGGCGATGCGTTCGAGCGTCTCGACCCCGTCGATCTTACTGTCGATATCCATGTCGATCGGTGTTCGTGTGCGCTTGAGCGAAGCCGCGATGTGGGGGTCACCGCCGCAGAACTCATCCAGGCGCCCGTAAAGCGAGCGGGGGAGGAAGCACTGCCCATCCGCGAAGATATCGAAGGTCACATCGTGGCCGGCGGCGATGCGATGGACGCGATGGGCAATGCCGCGATCGAGCGGACGGCTCAAAATGCGCGTGGCGCGCGAGGCATCGTTGGGCACATCGTCGTCGAGCTGCCAGACGCTGGCGCCATTGGCGCAGACCGCGTAGTGCACGGCAGGATGGGCGAGGATGGGCTCAAAGACGCCCGACAGCGGACGCCCCGTGCACGGTACAAACTCAATGCTGCGACGTGCGAGCTCGTCGAGCATCGCCCAGGTGGCGTCGCCCATCTGCTTGTCGCTCGTCAGCAGTGTTCCATCCATATCGGAAAAAACAATCATTCGATGCAGCCCTTTCTACTGGCATAAAAAGCGTGGCCGAGGGCGGTGATGCCCTGGCCACGTTCGAGTTCTATAACGGTCCGCGTCCTAGCGGTCGGCGATCGGCTTGTACTCCAGCGGCTCGATCACCGGACGATAGGCCGGGCGAATAATACGGTGCGCGCAGAAGAGCTCTTCCATGCGGTGTGCCGACCAGCCGGCCATGCGGGCGACGGCGAATAACGGCGTAAAAAGCGTCTCGGGCACGCCGAGCATCTTGTAGATAAAGCCTGTGTACAGGTCGATGTTGGCGCAGATGGGCTTGGTCATGCCGTGGTCGCGCATGACCTGGGGTGCCAGGCGCTCGATGCGCTCGATGAGTGCGAACTCTTCGCCCAAGTCCTTCTTGGCTGCCAGCGAGCGCGCGTAACGACGGCAGACCTCGGCGCGCGGGTCGCTGAGCGTATAGACGGCGTGGCCCATGCCGTAGATGAGGCCCGTGCCGTCGAAGGCCTGCTTGTCGAGGATCTTGCCCAGGTAGGCCGCGACTTCGTCCTCGTCCTCCCAGTTGGAGACATGCGCGCGGATGTCCTCGTGCATGGACACGACCTTGGCATTGGCACCACCGTGGCGCGGGCCCTTGAGCGAGCCGATAGCCGCGGCGTAGGCGGAATACGGGTCGGTGGCCGAAGACGACAGCACGCGGCAAGCGAAGGTGGAGTTGTTGCCGCCGCCGTGCTCGGCATGCAGCATGAGCATAACGTCGAGCAGCATCGCCTCATCGCGGGTGAACGCCATGCCGCCGCGCAGGACCTGTAGGATGGTCTCGGCGGTGGAGAGACCGGGCGTAGGGTGCGGCACGTGAACCTCGGAGCCGCGAAGCTTGGCGACCGAGGCCATGTGTGCGAAGGCGGCGATGCGCGGGAGACGTGCGAGCATGGAAATGGCGACGTCGATTTCGTGCTCGGGCGTGATCACGTCTGGTTCGGCATCGAAGGCGTAGAGCAGCAGTACGGCGCGCTGGAGCACGTTCATGATGCTCGACGATACCGTGGTCATAGGGAACTCTTTAACGTACTCGTCGCTCAGATGTCTAAAGGCGCCCAGGCGCTCGCAAAAGCCGTCGAGCTCTTCCTTGTTGGGCAGCGAACCCGTGATAAGCAGATAGGCGACTTCCTCGTAGCCATAGCGATTCTCGGCCTGGGCATTGTTGACCAGATCCTCGATGCTGTAGCCGCGAAGCGTGAGCTTGCCCTGATCGGGCACGACCTTTCCGTCGACCTTGTTGTAGCCGTGCACATCCGAGAT
>CABUVF010000212.1 GCA_902494945.1 uncultured Collinsella sp. | reverse complement strand
TTGATGATATTTACGCTGGGATCGGGCAGCTCCCAAATACGCTCGGCATTGGGAAGGTCCTTATCGACCTCACGCACGAACTTGCACTCGTCATCGAGCAGGAAGGACTTGGTTCGGTCAAAGAGCGCAAGATGCAGATTGGGAAACGTCCTGACGGCTTGGGCGAGCCTTCGAATCGCCAGGTGGGAATACACCTCACGGTCTACCATCTTACCGTCGGCGTAGACTTGGGCGCCGTTAGCGGCGACAAAGTCCATCTTGTCGCGAACGGGCGCAAAGAACTCGCACAGGCGATCGTAGCGACGACCTGACGATGCGGCGAAATGCACGCCATGCTCGTGTAGCGCCAGAATCAGTTCGTAGGTCTCGGGAGGCACCTGGCCGTTTTCGTCAAGCAGTGTGCCGTCCATATCGGATGCAATCAGTTTAAACATAGAAAAGCTCCCTTCGGGCTTGTTGGAATCGAACGTGTATCCGATTCCAACGTACCCAAAGGGAGCTCAAATAAGACTCCGCGGGCGTAAACGTTACAAGGACCTGGCAAATAGCTCAGACATGCCAGAGGTCTCACGGTCGCGGCGTCAGGCGACACGCCACCCCGACGGCTAGTCGTTTAAGAACGTCCCCGATGACTAGTCGGCGTAGGTGAAGGTCGTGACGTCGAACATGCCCTCGGGGCGGATGCGGAGCGTCGGGATGACCGGCAGGGGCAGGAAAATGATGCCCATGATGGGGTCGAGCGGCGGCTCGATACCCATGGCGCGCGCCTTGACCATAAAGTCGTCGTGCTGCGCGGCGACATCCTCGGCCGTGCCCTCGCTCATAAGGCCACCGAGCGCCAGCGGAATGCGCGCCACGACCTCGCCGTTGCGCACCAGCACGTGGCCGCCCTGGCCCACGGCCTCAACGGCAGCCATCATATCCGCCGCATTGTCGCCCACCACGCACACGTTGTGCGAGTCGTGGCCAATCGTGGAGGCAATGGCGCCACCCGTGATGGTAAAGCCGCGTACCCAGCCGCGACCGATATGCTTGCCAACCAAGCCCAGACCCGCGGGGCCGTCACCGTCGGCGCCCTCGGCCTGCAGCGACACGCCGCGGCCGTGGCGCTCGATCAGCATAATGCGGCGCAGGCCCTCGGCACTCTCGGGGCGAGCCATACCCGTGATAGCCATACCCGGGATGACATCGATAACGGCCTCGCCCGGCTTAAAGGCATAGTCGAACACGTCGAGCGAAAGCTTCGGCAGCTTAACGGAGGCGCGCAGCTCATCGGCAAGGGCCGCAACCTCGGCCATCTCGGGAGCGATCTCGCCCACAAAGGTGCCGTCCTGCGCCACCAGAGCACCGGCGGCATATACTCGATGCGGAGCCGTAGCAAACGTCAGGTCATTGAGCACCAGCAGGTCGGCACGCTTGCCCGGGGCAATCGCACCACGCAGCTCGTGCGGGTCGCGGCAGCCGTGATCCAGACCAAACGCCTCGGCCGTGGAGAGGGACGCCATAGAGATAGCGACCACGGGGTCGATACCGGCCTCAATCGCCACGCGGCAGGCATTGTCGATCATGCCAGTCGCAAGCGCATCGGAAGGGGCGCGGTCGTCAGTCGCAAAGCAGCAGCGGCGGGCGCGCGCGGGGTTCTCCAGCAGCATCGGCGACAGATTGGCCAGGTCATGGCTGCACGTGCCCTCGCGCAGCATCACGTACATGCCGCGAGATAACTTGTCGAGCGCCTCCTCGGGAATCGTCGACTCGTGGTCGGCGATAATACCTGCTGCGGCATAGGCGTTGAGGTCCTTGCCGGCAACGAGCGGCGCGTGGCCGTCAACCTGCTTGGACGGCGTCTGGTTGGCAGCATCGATGCGAGCACAGGTCTCGGGGTCGGCCATAAAGACGCCCGGCAGGTTCATCATTTCGCCCAGACCAAAGACATCGCCTGGATGCTCGGCAAAAAACGCCTGCATATCGGCAGCCGAAATAACGGCACCGGCCTGCTCATCGGGCAGCGCGGGCACGCACGAGGGCATCATGTATTTGATGGAAATGGGCGCGCGACGACCGTCCTCGATCATAAAGCGCAGACCGTCCAGGCCCGCCACGTTGGCAATCTCGTGGCTGTCGGCAATGGCGGTGGTGGTACCGCGCGTCGCCGCCATGCGCGCATACTCGGCGGGGCGGATGTTCGAGGACTCAATGTGCAGATGTCCGTCGATAAAACCGGGGGCGAGATAGCGGCCCTGGCAATCGATGACCTCGGCAGCCTCATACGTACCGGCGGCATCGTCGCGACCGTCGTAGAGCACGCCGACGATCACACCGTCCTTGACGGCAACGCTACCGGGCGCCACGCGCTGACCGTACACGTCGACAATCTGCGCATTGGTAAACAGCGTGTCGACGGGCACGCGGCCCTCGGCGGCCTCGATCACAGACCTCATGACCTCAACGGACATACCTTCTCCTTTAACCGTAGAAAACAGCTGCGGAGCGGACAGGCCTTCACCGCAGCAAACCAATAGCCATTGTATGCCCAAACGATGGGTCGGGAATACACCCCCTCCGCTTAACGGCACACGCCGCTTGGCGCAATGGGGACAGGTTGCTTTGTACCAATGACAAGGAGTGTCCCAAAGTGCCGGCACAGACGATATGAGCAGGACATAAAAACATTGAGAGCCCCTGCTGCATGAAAGACCGCGGATTAGGCCGACAATGGTGAGTGTCTAATTCAGCCGCGGCGGCCGCGCCGCATTCATGGA
>CABUVF010000211.1 GCA_902494945.1 uncultured Collinsella sp. | reverse complement strand
GCAGCGTCGAGCAGTTACGCGGTTTGGAAAACCGCGTAACGATCTAGTCGCGCGTCAGCTTGCGGTGAATACGATGCGGCTGGGCTGCGTCCTCGCCCAGGCGCTCGATGCGGTTGGCCTGATAGGCCTCGAAGTTGCCCTCGAACCAATACCAGTTGCCCGGGTTCTCGTCGGTGCCCTCCCACGCCAGAATGTGCGTGGCGACGCGGTCCAGGAACATACGGTCGTGGCTAATGACCACCGAGCAGCCCGGGAACTCGAGCAGCGCCGCTTCGAGCGAGGACAGCGTCTCGACGTCGAGGTCGTTCGTGGGCTCGTCGAGGAGCAGCAGGTTGCCGCCCTGCTTGAGCGTAAGCGCCAAGTTCAGACGGTTGCGCTCGCCACCGGAGAGCACGCCAGCGCGCTTCTGCTGGTCCTGGCCCTTAAAGCCAAAGCTCGCCACATAAGCGCGGCTCGGAACCTCGGTCTCGCCGACCATCATGTGGTCCAGGCCGTCCGAGACGACCTCCCACAGGTTCTTATCGGGGTCGATGCCGGAACGGTTCTGGTCGACGTAAGAAATCTTGACGGTCTCGCCCACCTCGAGCTCGCCCGAAGTCAGCGGCTCCAGGCCAACGATGGTCTTGAACAGCGTGGTCTTACCCACGCCGTTGGGGCCGATGACGCCCACGATGCCGTTGCGCGGCAGGGTGAATGAAAGGTCGTCGATGAGCACGCGGCCATCGAACTCCTTGTGCAGGTGATGGGCCTCGAGCACCTTGTTGCCCAAACGCGGGCCTACAGGGATGCGGATGTCGGTCCAGTCGAGCTTCTGGCTTGCGCGGGCCTCGGCCTCCATCTCCTCGTAGCGAGCCAGACGGGCCTTGTTCTTGGCCTGACGGGCCTTGGGCGAGCTGCGCACCCACTCGAGCTCGGCCTCCATGCGCTTAGCGAGCTTGGCGTCACGGTTGCCCTGGGCCTCGATACGCGCGGCCTTGGTCTCCAGATACGTGGAGTAGTTGCCCTTGTAGGGATAGAGGTGACCACGGTCGACCTCGCAGATCCACTCGGCAACGTTATCCAGGAAGTAGCGATCGTGTGTGACGGCAAGCACCGCGCCCTGGTAGTTATGCAGGAAGTGCTCGAGCCACAGAATCGACTCGGCGTCCAGGTGGTTCGTGGGCTCGTCGAGCAGCAGCAGGTCGGGAGCCTCGAGCAGCAGCTTGCACAGGGCCACGCGACGGCGCTCGCCGCCAGAGAGCACGTTGACCGGCATGTCGGAATCGGGCAGCTGCAGGGCGTCCATGGCCTGGCCGAGCTTGGAATCGATATCCCAGCCGTCGGCGGCGTCGATCTCGTCCTGAAGCTTGCCCATCTCGGCCATGAGGGCGTCCATGTCGCAATCCGGGTCGCACATCTCCTCGCCGATCTTGTTGAAGCGATCGACCTTGGCAATCATATCGCCAAACGCCATGCGCACGTTCTCGATGACGGTCTTGTCGTCGTCGAGCGGCGGCTCCTGCTGCAGGATGCCCACGGTGTAGCCAGGGGTAAGCCTGGCATCGCCGTTGGAGACCTCCTCGATACCGGCCATGATCTTGAGCAGGGTCGACTTACCCATGCCGTTAGGACCCACGACGCCGATCTTGGCACCGGGGTAGAAGCTCAGGGTCACGTCGTCAAGAATCACCTTGTCGCCATGGGCCTTGCGAGCCTGATACATCTGGTAGATAAACTCCGCCATTTGCCTGTTTTATCCTTTCTACCTGTTGTTTCCCTATTCTTGCTTCGCTTTAGTGGAAACGAAATGAGGAAACCAGCTCTGAAACTTAACGAAAAAGGGGCATGGTTGCCCACGCCCCCTAATACTACCTGGGAAAAGTCCCCCAGAACATACCATGAACTGCGTACGCTAGTTTTCCGCAACCTTAGCGAACGGCTCGCTGCGATTTGCGCCACAGCAGATACGAGTAGACGTAGGCAGCTCCGGCCGAACCAAACGCCAGAACCGCAATCACCGCGGCGACGGCTTCACTCGAAAGCACGCTACCCGCCACGCCCATCACAATCAGGCCAACACCCAGCACCATAAAGCAGGCACCGCCAAAGCGCTGCGTACGGCGCCAGTTCTCGGGATCGGCAAGCGCCCAGGGCGTCTTGATACCGAGCGTATAGTTCTGCTTCACACGCGGCAAGTAGTTGCCTACGCCGATGAACAGCAAACCGACAGCACCGGAAATCAGCACGTTGACCGAACCGACCGCTGGCACCACGCCCCAGACCGTAAGCTCCCCTAGCCAGCTTATGGCGCACATGAACAAGGTGAAGGCGATTACGAAGCCCTGATAGAACTTGCCCGAGGTTCGATATGCCTCACCTTTGGGGTCAATGCGTGGCACCACGCAGAACATTGCGAGGAGCGCCAGAGGCAGCACGCCGAGCGCGGAGGCCATCCAGCTAGGACCCCAACCGTCGACGGCGCCGTTCGCGCCCCAGTGCGTGGGAATCTGCGCCGGCAAGCTCGGCATCACCATGAGGTGCGCTACGACGTTGACGACGCACAGAGCAACCAGCGCAATCCACACACGTGGCGATACCCCCGTGGCGTGAATGCCCTTGTTTTCGTTATTCATTCTTATCACCTTCAGTGTTTGTAAAACCCATAAACCAGCCGATCAAGTCCTGCATGACGGTGGTGTTTAAGCTGTATACGATGTTTTGGCCATGGCGCTCGTCGGTCACCAACCCGGCGTTTTTGAGCGTCGCCAAGTGATGGCTGAGAGACGGCTT
>CABUVF010000210.1 GCA_902494945.1 uncultured Collinsella sp. | reverse complement strand
GGTGAGCTTGGCTTGGACGGTACGGTGCTTCCTGTCAAGGGCGAGGTGGCGTTTCAGCTATTGGCGCGTGATATGGGGCTGTCCTTTATCGCCGGCAGGTCCGATCAGCATGTGCCGCTTGCGGGCGTGGATTGCGGATTTATCGATCATTTGTCTCAGCTTGCTCATGGTATGGGCGATGCCGCGCGGCACTACTTGGATTCTGAAGTGCTCGAGGCGACCTTTGAGCCCGAGCTCGACTATGCCGACGTACTGGGGCAGGAAGTCGCTAAACGCGGCATGGCGCTTGCGGCGGCAGGAGAACTCGGCTTGCTCATGATCGGGTCCCCGGGATCGGGCAAGACGATGCTCGCGCGTCGTATGACCGGCATCCTGCCCGAACTTTCCGTTGAGGATCAACAGGAGGCGCTGTGCATCCATTCGGTTTTGGGTGAGAACATTGATGGCTTGTTGGCGGGGCACCGGCCCTTCCGCAGTCCCCATCACAGTATTTCGACCGCAGGTCTTATCGGCGGTGGGCGCCCGGTGCACCCGGGTGAGATCAGCCTTGCTCATGGCGGCGTACTATTTTTGGACGAGCTTGCCGAGTTTCCCACGGGTGTGCTGCAGACGCTGCGTCAGCCCATCGAACGCGGCTACGTCAGGATTGTACGCGTCGACTGGGCTTTTACCTTCCCGTCGCGCTTTCAGCTGCTGGCTGCGAGCAATCCCTGCCCTTGCGGTTTTTTGGGCGATCGCGAGGTGCCGTGTCGCTGCTCAGCGGCGATGGTCGAGCGCTATCGGTCTAAACTGCGCGGTCCTTTGGCCGACCGTATCGACATGATGATCGATGTGACCCGTCCCGACCCCCAAGTGATTATCGAGGGTGCGGAGGGTATGTCGTCTGCCGAGTTACGTGACTACGTTGTGCGCGGTCGCGCTTTTCGCGCTTGGCGCGAATCCCGTATGGACGATGCGGATGCCGAGGCCGAGGATGACGAGACGCGGTCCATTGACGGCGTCGTTTCGACCTTTGAGCTCGATGATGCGGCGGAGAAGTGTGTGCTCGGCCTGTCGAAGCGCACGCATCTCACGGGCCGCGGCATCGTGCGCCTGGTGCGTATCGCACGTACCATTGCCGATGTCGCCGAGAGCGAGCAGGTGACGCAGGATCACGTGCTCGAGGCGGCGATGTACCAGGGAAGGAGGGACCAATGATGGCCGAGGGGACCTTCGAGCTGCATCCAGGTGACGCGTTGTATCCCGAGTCCGTTTTGGAGCTTTCTGATGTACCCCAGACGCTCTTTGTGCGCGGCAACCCCGAGGTGCTTTCGACGCCTGCGCTCTCCATCATCGGCGCGCGCAAGGCCTCTCCGTATGGTCTTGCCGTGGCAGAGCTTGCGGCAAAGGTGGCGGTCGAGGCGGGAGTGACGGTTGTTTCGGGCGGCGCGGTCGGTTGTGACCAGGCCTCGGGTTGGGCTGCGGTCAACGCCGGCGGCAAACACGTCGTGGTGCTGGGGACGGGCGCCGACGTGGTTTACCCGCGTTCGAGCGCGGGGCTTATTACTCGCACGCTCGATACGGGTGGCGCGATCGTGTCGATCTCTCCGTGGGGCATGGGTCCGCGCAAGTTTGCCTTTCCGCGCCGCAATCGCGTGATCGCGGCCCTGTCGCAAGCCCTCTTTGTATCCGAGGCGGGTATGCCTTCCGGGACGTTTTCTACAGCCGAGGCTGCTATGGATTTGGGGCGCGAACTTCTTGCCGTGCCGGGGTCGATCCTATCGCCCGAGTCGCGTGGCACGAATTACCTCATTGCGAACGGTGCCTGCTGCATCATCGACGAGGAATCTATCGAGATGGCTATCTCACGCATCTACGGCACCCTGCGCTACTCGCGCCCCGATGCTCCCGGCATTGCCGACCTGGATCCAACGCAGCAGACCGTGATGCATGCGCTCATCGCCTCTCCGCTCAAGGTCGATGACATCGCGGCGCTCGTCTCGCTCGATGCCGTCGGCGTGCTCAAACTTCTGGGATCGCTCGAACTCGAGGGCCTCATCGAGCGCATGATGGATGGAAGGTATGCGCCCTCCAAGTTTGCCCTTCACGCCCAGACGCCCTTCGGTCACAATGGAAAACGTGTCAATTAGAAAGGTGTTTGCAGATGCTGTTTGATCAGGTGACGGTTATCGGTGGCGGTCTGGCGGGATCGGAATGTGCGATTCAGCTGGCAGATCGCGGGTTCGCCGTAAAGCTGTGCGAGATGCGCCCGCAGGTGAGCTCTCCGGCCCACCATACCGATCACTTGGCGGAGCTCGTCTGCTCCAATTCGTTTAAGTCGACCCGTCCCGATTCCGCCGCCGGGCTGCTGAAGGCCGAGCTCGAGCGTATGGGCTCGGTGCTGCTCGACTGCGCCCATCGCGCCGCCGTTCCCGCTGGCGGCGCCCTGGCGGTCGACCGTGTTACATTCTCCGAGCTCGTCGAGGCCGAGGTTGCCGCCCGTCCCAATATCGAGGTCGTCCATGGCGAGGTCACCCAGATTCCCGAGGGTCACGTGGTCATTGCCGCCGGCCCCCTGTGCTCACCGGCGCTGAGTGAAGAGGTCATGAAGCTCGTCGGTGGCGACGCCCTTGCGTTCTTCGATGCCGCGGCGCCGATCGTCGATGCCTCGACGCGCGATATGGGCGTGCTGTTCTCGCAGTCGCGCTACGAGGAGCAGGGGAGTGGCGACTATCTTAATGCCCCGCTCGACAAGGAGGAGTACGAGGCCTTTATCGAGGCGCTTACCACGGCCGACCGCGTGG
>CABUVF010000209.1 GCA_902494945.1 uncultured Collinsella sp. | reverse complement strand
ATGATGCTCGCGCGCGTGGACTTGGTGCCCAGCCCGCGCTTCTCCATCTCCTGCACGAGCTTGCCCTGGCTGTAGCGCGCGGGCGGCTCGGTCTGCTTGGCCTCGAGCTTAATGTCGAACACGTCGACCGTGTCGCCCTGCTCAAGCGGCGGCATCTGCTCGTCGCGCTTGAGGCCGTACGGATATGCCTCGCGGAACCCCGGGGTCACGAGCACGTCACCCGAAGCCACGAATGGCTCGCCGTTGACGTCGAGCTCGAGCTTGGTGTTCTCGATGGTCGCGGGACCCATGAGCGTCGCCAGGAAGCGGCGGGCGATGAGGTCGTAGAGCTTGCGCTGGCCGCCATCGAGCGTGGACGGATCGCCCTCGCCCGTGGGGTAGATAGGCGGGTGGTCGGTGGTCTCGACCTTGCCGCGCGTGGGCTTCATGGGGCCGGCGAGCACCTTTTTGCACACGGGCGCCAGCGCCGGGTTGATCTTTGCCAGGTCGCTCACCACGGCGCCCAGATCGAGCGTCGCGGGATACACGGTGTTGTCGACACGCGGGTAGCTGATGAGACCGGCCATGTAGAGGGACTCGGCGATGCGCATGGTACGCGCAGGCGAGATGCCCTCGGCCGCGGCGGCGGCCTGCAGCGAGGTGGTCGCAAACGGCGTGGGCGGCTGCTGCTTGCGCGAGCGCTTGGTCACCGCGGCGACGGTCGCCGTCTTGACACCGTCAACGTGGCCGTGCGCCGTCTCGGCGGTATCCTTGTCGGTAAAGCGCGCGGTCTTGTGCGCAATCTTGAAGCGGTCGTCCTCGGCGGCGCCCTGCGCGGCTCCCATGCCGCGAATCTGCCAATAGTCCTCGGGCACAAACGCCATGCGCTCGCGCTCGCGCTCGACCACCAGGGCGAGCGTCGGCGTCTGCACGCGGCCGGCGGAGCGCACGTTGCCAAAGCCGCCAAACTTGGCGAGCGTCAGGTAGCGCGTGAGCACCGCGCCCCAGATAAGGTCGATGTGCTGACGGCTCTCGCCGGCGTCGGCCAGGTTCTGGTCGAGGGAGACGAGATTATCGAAGGCGTGCGTGATCTCAGCCTTGGTAAACGAAGAGTACTGGGCGCGGGCAACCGGCAAGTCGGGCGCCACCTCACGCACCTTGTTGAGGGCGTCCGAGCCAATCAGCTCGCCCTCGCGATCGAAGTCCGTGGCGATGATGACACTGTCGGACTTCTTAGCCAGGTTCTTGAGCGAACGAATGAGCTCCTTCTCGGCCGGTAGCTTAATGACGGGCGCCCAGGTGAGGTAAGGCAGGCTCTCGAGCTTCCAGCCCTTGATGGAAATGCCATCGGCAAGGAACGGCTTGCGCTTGGTGTCGTACGGCGGGCGGGCCAGGCCATCGGGCATATCGGCCGGCAACATCTCGCCGTCCTCGGTCACCGAATACCAACCCAGCTTTTTATCGAACAGCACGCTGTCGCAAAAATCGGGCGCCAGGATGTGACCGGCAAGGCCGATGGTCACGCACTCCTCGCCCTTCCACTCAAAACGGTAGATGGCGGTGTTGTACACCTTGTCCTTTTTGGGTTTGCCCGTGGACAGACGCTCGGCGATCTGACGCGCGGCGTCGTTTTTCTCGGCGATGATGAGCTTCAAAAGAGGCTCCTATCTCGTATCTCTGCGGCTACGCCCGCCCGTATGGCGGCCGACTTACGCCCTTGCTTGCTCAATCTGCCCGATGAGCCAATCGCACCAGGCATCCATGCCCTCGCCCTTGCGCGCGCTCACGGCAAACCGCGGCGCCTGCGGATTGAGGTCATCGAGTGTCTTAGTATACCTATCCATGTCAAAATCGAAAGCCGGGGCCACGTCGACCTTGTTGAGCAACTGCGCGCCGGCGTGTTGGAAGATGCCCGGGTACTTGATGGGCTTGTCGTCGCCCTCGGGCACCGAGAGGATCATGATGGACAGGTTCTCGCCCAGGTCAAAGTCGACTGGGCAGACCAGATTGCCAACGTTTTCGATAAAGATGACGTCGATATTCTGAAGGCCCACCGCCTGGTCGAAGGCATCGACAGCCTCCATGATCATGTTGCCCTCGAGGTGGCACAGGCCGCCCGTGTTGATCTGGATGGCGGGCATGCCGGCTTCCTTCATGGTAATGGCGTCGACGTCCGAGGCGATATCGCCCTCGATGACGGCGCAGCGTAGGCCGGCCTTGTCGCGCAGGCGCTCGTTGGTGCCCAGAATCGTGGTGGTCTTACCCGAGCCGGGGCTCGACAGCACATTGATCACGTAGGTGCCTGCCTCATTAAATCGCTGACGCAGCTGATCTGCCAGGCGCTCGTTGCGCGACAGGATCGGCGACGCGATATCAATCGTTTTCTCGGCCATACTTAGCGCTCCTTACTTTGGCCCCTTTATACCCCATCACTAGATGGCTGGCGGGCTAATCGTCGGGGGTTTCGATTTCGATACTTGCGATGTCGAGCTCGCGGCCGTGCAGTAGGCGCACGTTGGCACCACCACACTGGGGACAGCGACAGTGGAAGCGATCGTGGTCGAAAACCTCGCCGCAGTCCAGACACTCGCTTTGTGGATGGACCTCCTCCACGGCAAGCTCGCAGCCGCGCGTGAGCGGGTCCTCGTCGCGAAACGTCTCCCACGCAAAGTCGAGCGCCTCGCGCACGACCTCGGTCATATCCCCGATACGCAGCGTTACCAAAACGGCGCGCGAGGCCCCCGCCCCACGCGCCGCGCGAATCACTGTATCGAGTATGCCGTTGACAATGCCAACCTCGTGCATACCGAT
>CABUVF010000208.1 GCA_902494945.1 uncultured Collinsella sp. | reverse complement strand
TTCATAGCGGTCTTGAAGGCGCCGACGCCACCGGCATAGCCCTGGACGCCCGAGGTGACATCCCAGATGTGCGAAATCTCATTGAGGCGATCCTGCTCGGCCTTGACGGTAGCCCAGTCACCAGCCTGAGCGGCCTTCCACTGACGAACGTAGCCCTCGGGCTCAACGTTAGCGAGACCCGGGACGGAACCGTCGGCGCCACCGAGGTAAGCGCCGTCGACAACAACCTCGTGACCGGTGAGGATGCTCATCGGATGGCCGTTCTTCTCGTTCTCCTGAACGAGATAGCGGAACGAGACGTCATCACCCGAGGAATCCTTGACGCCAGCAAGGACGCCCTCGGCACCGAGCTTGGCAAGGAGCTTCCAGGGGAGTTTGGTGTGAACGCAGACGGGAATGTCATAGGCGAAGATGGGCAGATCGAGCTCCTCGTGCAGGATGCGGAAGTGTTCCTCGACCTCGGTCATGCCCTGCAGGGCATAGAACGGGCAGGTGGCGACGAGGGCATCGGCGCCCAGCTCCTGAGCGACCTTGCCGTGCTCAATCATGCGCTCGGTCTCGGTATCGATGATGCCGACCAGAACAGGCACACGGTGGTCGACGATACGAACGGCCTCGGCGATAATCTGGCGACGGCGCTCGTCGGTGGAGAAGACGACCTCGCCCGAGGATCCCAGGAAGAACAGGCCATCGACGCCGGCATCGATCATGCGGTTGATGCTGCGCTCAAAGGAGGCAACATCAAGCTGGTGATCTTCGGTATCGGGAACAACGACGGGAGGGATAACGCCGGTGAATTTCTGAGTTGCCACAAGAATCTCCTTAGTTGTCTGGCGGGCGGCCCTATGCCACCCACTCTTGCTGGCAGTGTCCAGGCCGTCTAGGCCAAAGAACACGAGTAGAACGTTTGGTTAAAGAAGTCGACGACTTCGTTTTCGAACGCATTGATGCGCTCATGAGCGTATTTGGCATAGATGATATGCCTCCGGTCACACTCAAGACCGTTGAATACGGCAAACTGATCCTTGGGATCGCTCACGGTATCCATAAGCGATGTGCCCATGAGCACCGATCCGCGCACCCGAGACGACAGCGCCTCGAGGCCGCCAGGAAGCGGATTGGCAACCGCCGTGCAGGCGAGGCCCCGCTCGTCCAGAGCAGAAACCGCCAACGCGACTCCGCCGCCAAGACCCTCGCCCCATGCAAAGATGCGGTCGGGGTCCATGCCATCAAGATTGCGCGCCACCTTCGCCATCGCGCAACCCCAACGGACGCGCTTGACAAAAGCGGGCGAAGCAATCCCCCGCTGCAGGTCGTCCGCACCAGCGACATCGTCATCCAGCGCGAGGACGGCATACCCCATGGCGGCAAATCTCGTCATGTGATGCCAGCCGCGCACAGGCCGATCGATGTCGTGGAACATCAGGCACAGCGGCACGCGCTTAGATACTCGGACACGACCAACAGGCTCAATCAAGCGAGCGTGGACCGCATCGTCACCGAGCCCAAAGGAAACCTCCGAGTAACGAGCGCAGGGGTTAACAAAGTCAATCGCCGTAATGGCCAGGCCTTGAATCTCAAGATTCGAAGCGCAGTCCTCTAAATCAGAAACATCTGCTTGGACATCGCCGTGCCAGTCACGATATTCTGCGAGCCTTGATGAAACCGTTCCAGGAATTCCCACGAGCCCGGGGACTATCAGCTCGTCAACATTGCTCTCGCACTTAGACATGAGCCTCCCCTCCCTCACAGAAAAACGAAATGATCAGATCGTCAAAATCCTGAATCTCCTCGTGGCCAAAGCCCTCAAAGAACTCATGACGCTTATCGCAGGACAGGTTGTTGTACACCGCAAACTGCGTTGCCGGCGGACAGACGATATCGGCTGTGCCCGTACCAAACAGCACGGGGCATTTGACCATGGGGGCAAAGTTCTTGGAATCGAAGTACGCCAGTTTGGCATAGGCTTCGTCAATACGAGTCGAGTCCTCGTCAAACCAACGCGACCAATAGCGCAGACCCTCGTAGGCAATATCGTCGGCGTCCAGATCCCAAACCAGGCGGAAGTCCGATAAGAAGGGATAGAGGATGGCCGCGCGGTCAACCAAATCACTATTGAGCGCACAGGTCGCAATGCCCAAACCGCCTCCCTGCGACGCGCCGTTCACAAATACGTGGGCAAGATCGATGCCCTCAAGCTCGCGAACGATGCGGCACAGGATGCGAATATCTTGGTGCAAGCGGACATAGTAGAGGTTGGCCGGGTCGCCGTCGATACCGGCGACGATATGGCCCGCGACCGTCGTGCCCTCAAATCCACCAATGTCCTCGGAGGGACCTCCTTGACCGGGGCAGTCGAGGGCGATGAGTGCCATGCCCATGCCCGCAAACGACGCCTGCTCAAACCAGCTGCGGCTTGCACCCGGATATCCATGGAACTGAAGTACCAATGGCACGGGCTCGTCCGAGACGGGTTTAAGGTACTTGGCATGCAGGCGAGCGCCACACATGCCGGTATACCAGAGGTCGAAAAGCTGGCAGGTCACAGCATCGGTGACCGATGCCGTCTCGATCGCATAGTCAAGCCCGACGGCGTCGGCCTCGGCCATGCGGTCCTTCCAAAAGAGATCGAAATCTGATGGACGGGGCATGGCGCCTCGATATTCACCAAATTGATGTTGTAGCTCCTGAGCACTTGGCATGGCTCGTGAACCCAACCTTTCGAAATCGCAACGGAGGTGGGGGCCGGGCGGGCGGGCGGGGGGGGGGGGGGGCGGAGGCAGCAAAAAACCCAGATCG
>CABUVF010000207.1 GCA_902494945.1 uncultured Collinsella sp. | reverse complement strand
TAAACTGCTAAACACTTTACCTACGTTTATCAAGGCGTGAACTGCGGTTTTTTATCTTCTCGGCGAACGGTATAAACACCTCAGTGTTTGGATTGATAAATCGATTGAGCATGCAAAAGTAGAAAGTCTCAGTTTGAGCAAACGTCAGCGAGCGTGTTCCAGGTGCCGCAGGTCGCCGTGAAAGAGGAGCGATGCGTACTTTGGTACGCGAGCGACGGCTTGAACGGCGAGATGCGGTGGCTGGGACGCGCGCAGCGCTAGATCAACCCAAAATGCTGCATCGCTGTGACGGTACCGTCGTGTGCGACATCGTTGGTCACGTAGTCGGCGAGTGCCTTGACCTCGGGCATGGCGTTGCCCATGGCCACAGCCGTCTCGACGGCAGCGAGCATGCCCAGGTCGTTGCCCGAATCGCCGAAGCCAAAGGTGCGCGCATTTCCCTCGCGGCCCAGATACTCCAGCGCTCGCGCCACACCCACGCCTTTGTCGATGCCCTTGGGGCTCAGTTCGCGGTTTGCTTGCTGGGTTCGCCTGGAAGATCGGCGGTAAACGCGTCTCCCAGTCAATCCGGCACCGCCAAGGCAAACCCCACACGCGCCCGCCGGCAAGCGGCACGCGCCCGCCAACGCAAAGGTCCGGCGGGACGCACCTAGCATCCCGCCGGACCGTCATTCGTCCAGGAGGTCGCCGCGACGAGCCCCTAGATCTTCGCAAGCTCCTCGGAGATGACGCGGCAGACGTCCTCAGCCTGAGGCATCACGCCGTACATCTCGAAGAAGCCGTGGTCGCAGCCGCGATAGCGAATCGCGGTGACGTCAACGCCCGCATCCTGCAGCCTCTTCGCGAACAGCTCGTCCTGATAGCGCAGGTAGTCATACTCGGAAGAGATGATGACCGTGCGGGGGAACGCGCTCACGTCCTCCGCGAACAGAGCAGACACCCTCGGGTCGAGCATCTCCTCCGAATTGCCGTTGGTATACATCAACGGCAGGTCGTCGTTGGCATTGCGGATGCGATCCACCCTGCTCAGAGCCTCGGCCCTCTGGTCGTTCACGATCTCATAGAGGTCATAGGACCATTCCTCCGGAACGGGGCCGCCGTCGACGAGCGGATACAGCTCGGCCACGAGCTTGATCTTGTCCGCATGGGACCCGTCGAGGACGACGGCGTTGGTCAGGCTTCCGCCCGCGGAGTCGCCAGCCACGACGACCCGCGTCGCGTCGACACCCAGCTCATCCGCGTGCTCGACAAGCCAGTCGAGCGTCTTCACGCAGTCCTCGACGCCACCGGGAAACATCGTCTCGGGAGACAGACGGTACTCCGGGTAAATCGCGACGCAGCCCGTTCGCTCCGCGATGTCGCGCAGGCAGTTCTCGTACTGGCCGATGTTGCCCACCATAAAGCCGCCGCCATGGATGAACACGAGCGCGGCAGAACCGCTCTCGTGGCTCTCGGGCGTGAAGACGTGCAGGGGAATGCCCCTGTCGCCAAAGTTCATGACGACGGTCTTCTTGGCAACGCCCGCGCCCCTCACGACATGGGTCTCCTTGTTGGGCGCGGAGCGCCACGCGATCACGTCCACCGGCCCCGCCGGCGCCGGACCGGCAGCGAGTTTCGCGTGGGCGCGCGCATAGACGCGCGGATCGAGCACGTGCTCGCGCTCATCTCCCGGCACGGGCTTCAGTAGGAGCTTCAGCCCGTTGGGCTCGACGACCTCCCTAGCTCCACGCTCAAGCACTTCAAGCTCGGAAGTGGGGTACTTCCTCTCCTCGGCGCCCATGGCTAGCCAATCTTCAGCTCGTCAAGCTTAGCGTCAAGCTTGGCCATCTCATCGGCGGAAAGCTCCCACTCGAACGTCTCGCAGTTCTGAATCGCATGGGCGTCCGTGCGCACGCCAACGAGCGCGGTGCCCACGTACTCCTTCTGGGTGCTCCAGTTCACGGCAACCTGTGCCACGGGCTTGTCGTGAGCCTCGGCGATCTCGTCCATGACCTTGAGCAGCTCCTGGACGCGAGAGAACTTGGGCTCCTGGAAGTAGTCGTAGAAGCCGGCACGGACGTCGCCCTCCTCGAACTTCGGCAGCTCGCGGAACTTGCCCGACAGGATGCCCGCGCCAAGGGAGCCATAGGTGAAGGAGTCGATGCCACGCTCGTAGCCCCACTTGATGAGGTCCTCGGAGGAGCGGTCGACCATGGAGTAGGGCGGCTGCTGGACGTCGACCTGAGCGACCTTCTCGCACTCCTCGATCATCTCGGGCGTGAAGTTGGAGACGCCGATGTGGCGAATCTTGCCCTGCTCCTTGAGGAGCTGGAGGGCGCACATCGTCTCAGAGAACGGGGTCTTGGCGTCGGGCCAGTGCACGAAGTAGAAGTCGATGTAGTCGGTGCGGAGGTTGCGCAGCGAGCTCTCGACCTCCCTCATGATATTCTTGAACGAGGAGTCGCGGTCATAGCCAGCGGCGCTGGTAATCAAGCCAACCTTGGTCGAGAGCAGGTAGCTCTCTCGGTCGATGCCCCTGAGCGCGTTGCCGACGACCTTCTCGGATGCGCCGTTGCCATAGCACGGCGCGGTGTCGATGAGGTTGACTCCGTGATCGAGCATGGTGCGGATGGCGGACATGCTGGCGGCGTCATCGTTCTCACCAAAGGAGTCGCCGCCGATCGCCCAGGTGCCCACGGCGAGCTGGGAGACGTCGACATCGGAATTCTTGAGGTGCGTGTAGCGCATGTTCTCTCCTTCTAATGGGGCGGGCCGCGGCGAATGTACAAGATAGCGGGGCGGCGGGGATTTGCATAAACAACT
>CABUVF010000206.1 GCA_902494945.1 uncultured Collinsella sp. | reverse complement strand
GCGACGAAGGGGCGCTCGGGCTCGGCGAAGATGCCGGTCAGCGTGTCGACCTCCTTCTCGAGCAGGAAGCCAGCAACGGCAGGCAGGTAAGCGGCGGGGCCCACGACGGAACCCTGGGCGCGGTGAGCGGTACCGAAGGCATCGAGGACGAAGACGTCGCCATAGGAAGCGAGGGGCTTGGCGATCTCGGGATCGTTCTTCTTCTCACGCTTGTCAAAACGGACGTTCTCGAGAACGAGGACCTTGCCCGGCTCGACGGCGGCGACGGCCTCGGCGGCCTTCTCGCCGTAAGTGTCGGCGACAAAGGCAACGTCAAGACCAGAGAGCTCGGCGAGCTTCTTGGCGACGGGCTCGAGGGAGAGCTCGGGCTGGAAGCCGGTGCCCTCGGGACGGCCGAGGTGGCTCATGAGGATGACGCGAGCGTTGTGCTCAACGAGATAGTTGATGGTGGGCAGGGCAGCCTTGATACGGGTGGTGTCGCCAACGACGCCATCCTTGATAGGCACGTTGAAGTCAACGCGGACGAGAACGCGCTTGCCGTCGACATCGATGTCGCGGACGGTCTTCTTGGTAAAGGCCATGTTTGCTTCTACCTTTCGTACGTGTCTGCCTCCCATTACGGCAGACGATTTCCTATAAAAAGGGCGCGACCCTAGGGTGTAAGCCCTATAAGGCCGCGCCCTTCTTTAGACGCTCAACGAGCTATTCGCTAAAAGCTAAATTAAGCAACGAACTTCTCGAAGTACTTGATGGTGCGGACCATCTGAGAGGTGTAAGAGTTCTCGTTGTCGTACCAAGAGGTGACCTGAACGAGGGTCTGGCCGTTGCCGAGGTCAGAGCACATGGTCTGAGTGGCGTCGAAGATGGAGCCATGGGTCTCGCCGATGATGTCGGTGGAGACGATGTCGTCCTCGTTGTAACCGAAGGTCTCGGAGATGGTGGCAGCGTAGGCCTTCATAGCGGCGTTGACCTCGTCGACGGTGACCTTCTTGTCAACGACAGCGTAGAGGTTGGTGATGGAGCCGGTCGGCGTCGGGACGCGCTGGGCGGCACCGATGAGCTTGCCGTTGAGCTCGGGGAGAACCAGGCCGATAGCCTTGGCAGCACCGGTGGTGTTGGGGACGATGTTAACGGCGCAGGCGCGGCTACGACGCTTGTTGCCCTTGCGCTGCGGGCCGTCGAGCGGCATCTGGTCGCCGGTCCAGGCGTGAATGGTGGTCATGATGCCGGACACGATGGGAGCGAAGTCGTTCAGACCCTTGGCCATCGGGGCAAGGCAGTTGGTGGTGCAGGAAGCAGCGGAGATGATGTTGTCCTCAGCGGTCAGCGTCTCATGGTTGACGTTGTACACGATGGTGGGCAGATCGCTGCCGGCCGGAGCGGAGATGACGACCTTCTTGGCGCCAGCGTTAATGTGGGCCTGAGCCTTAGCCTTGCTGGTGTAGAAGCCGGTGCACTCGAGAACGACGTCGACGTCGAGGTCGCCCCAAGGCAGGTTGTTGGCGTCGGCCTCCTTGTAGATCTTGATCTCCTTGCCGTCAACGGTGATGGAATCCTCGCCAGCAACGACCTCGTGATCGCGAGCGTAGTTGCCCTGCGTGGAGTCGTACTTCAGCAGGTAAGCGAGCATATCGGGAGAGGTGAGGTCGTTGATAGCGACGATCTCGGAGCCCTCATGACCGAACATCTGACGGAAAGCCAGACGACCGATGCGACCGAAGCCGTTAATAGCAACCTTTACTGCCATTGTGTCTCCTTTCGTAAGGCCCCCGCAAGCTACAGCGCCCGCCGTTGAGGCCCACAAACTAACCACTCGCCTAATATACCTTTTTTTTGACTTGAATTTCACGAGAATGCTCGAAATTGAAAATCAAATTTACGTTAAAACGTTTTAAAGAATAAAATAGCAGCTAAATCCGTATATAAGTCGATACTTTAAACTACCTGTTTGCTTCAATGAGCTTTTCAAGCCTCAAAACTCGATGGTAGAGGGCCGACTTCGACAAGGGAGGGTCAGCCATCTCCCCCAAATCGCGCAGTGACAGATCGGGATAGTGCTCGCGCAGGTCGCAAAAGACCGCCAAGGCGTCCGGAAGCGTGTCGCGCAAACCCCGATGTTCGAGCTCACCGATCAACGCAAGCTGATGCTGGGCAGCGCCCGCACTTCTGGTCTGATTGGCCAGCTCGGCATTCACGCGACGGTTTACGTCGTTCTTAACCAATTTGACCGCGCGCGCTTCCTCAATCTCGGCAACGCTGCGCTTGGCTCCGACCAGCTTTAGGAGCTGCTCGATCTCCTCGGCGCTCTTAATGTACACGGCATAGGACCCGCGCCGTGCGTTGACGCGCGCATGGACCCCAATCTGCTCCAGCAGATCGCAGAGCCCCTTGGCATATTGCTCGCCCTGCACCGCAATCTCCAAATGAAAGTCGCCGCGGGGATCGGCCACGAAACCGCCGGCGATGAGCGCGCCGCGGATGTAGGCAAGTCTGCAGCAGGGACGGGCAACGATGTGCCGGGGAACACCGGCGACGAGCCCTCCCCTGCGGTCTAGAATGCCCAGCAGCACCAGAGCCTTGTCCAGGTCGGGTTGATCGGGCAGGGTAATGAGATAGTTACGGACCTTATGCAAGACCGATTTACGAACGGTGAATTCCGTTTTGAGCTTAAGGATACGATGCGTCAGCGTGATCATCGTGCGCGCGACGGCGCCCGTCTCGGTCGCGACCGTCAAACGATACCGCCCGGAGCCGGCCAGCGAAAGTGTACCGCTCACACGCGTCAGGGCGGCAAGCGTCGACAAATC
>CABUVF010000205.1 GCA_902494945.1 uncultured Collinsella sp. | reverse complement strand
GCGGGCCGGCATGCCGAACGGTCGCCCTGCCGGCCCGTCCCCGCTCTGAAGGGCCGCTTTTGACGCAGCAGTTTACGATTTCCGCATCCCGACCGGATGGGACGCCCATCCCCGTCGTCGTTACCAAAAAGTGCGTCAAGAACTTCAACCTACGCGTCACTTCGAGCGGTGAGGTCCACGCCAGCGCACCGCTCGGCGCCACCCGCGAGCGTATCGAAGCGTTTGTGAAGCGCAACAGCGCCTGGATTATCAGCCGACTTGCCCAGCGCGAGCAACGTCAGGCGACGGCACGAGAGCCGCTCAGCCCCTCGTCCATCATTGCACTTTGGGGCAAGCCCATCACGGTACAGGATGCACTCGATCACAACTTTGCATCACCCGCACCGCGACCCAAACAGGCCACCTTCGCAAGTTTTATGGGTGCCGATGAATCGGACGAAGGCCCGCAGGCCAAGCGGCACGCAATCCTCGACGGCCTAACGTCCGACGAGCTCCAAGCCCACATCGACCAGCTCTACGCGTCCGAGGTCACCGCAGCGCTACGCGACATCGTGCACGCGTACGAAATCGCAATGGGCGTCACCGTGGCCCGCGTCTCCGTGCGCAGCATGAAAACGCGTTGGGGCTCCTGCACACCCAAAACCGGCGCCATTCGCATCGCGCGCGAGCTCGCCGCCTACCCTGTCGAATGCCTCGACATGGTTGTCGCCCACGAGCTCGTCCATCTGCTCGAGCCGAGCCACAATCAGCGCTTTCACGCCCTGCTCGACACGTACTGTCCCAACAATAGAGCACTGTCTCAGCGGCTCAAGCAGCCACCCCTCAACAAGCTCTAGCGTCGACTAGCGCACGCGCTCGATCTCGACGCCGCAGCTTGCCAGGGGCAGGCCAACAGGAGCCCACGGCTTATCGAGCTTTATGCGCACACCAAGCAGCGAGGGATAACGGCGCAGCAGCATCTGGGCTGTCCCCTCGGCTGCCGCCTCGATGAGCTTAAACGTATGCTCGCGCAGATAGCCATCGACATCGTGGCACACCGAGCCGTAGTCAATCGAGGCGTCCAGGTTATCGTGCTCCCCCGCCGCGCGCAGGTCGGCATAGAGCACCAGAGAAACGATGAACTTCTGACCCAGCGCGTTCTCCTCGGGATACACGCCATGGTTGGCAAAAACCTCAAGGCCGTCAATGACAATACGATCGGCATGGCGCAAATCGTCATAGCTCACGTGAGGCACCGCCGTTGCGGTGGATATTTCGCCCCTTCCACGGCGGGCGAGCTCGGCGCCTTCGGTCTTGGTTGCATTCTCGGGCAGTTTCTTGTTACTCAACGCGATCGTCTCCTTCGTTTAGAACCCCGACCGCGCAAACTAACTACACGCGAATCGACAGGTTCTTTTTATCATCGCTCCAGTTGCAAGCGTTGCGCGCGGGGCATGCAAAGCAGGCACGCGACGCTTTGTCGGCTGCATAGAGCAGACGCTCAAGCGGTTGGCTGTTCACGCGCAGCTTTCGATGGCCCAGAATGGCCGTCTTAATGGCTGCGGCATCGGCCGGCTCAAACGCCACGTCATCGGGCATGCCGCCGAGAATCGCATCAGCGACGCGTTCGCTTGCAACATCATGGGATATACCCGATTCATACTGTTCATCTTTGCCGATATCGTGAAGAAGTGCCGTGGCGTAGATGACCTCGCGGTCAAATTCGAGCCGTTCCTCGAGATTCTTGATCCACATAATGCGAGCGACATCGAGCAGATGGTCAATACCATGGCGGCAAAAGATGCGCCCCGATTCCAACTGTGCAATGTTGCCCAGGTGCCGCCGGAACAGCCCGTTGGCACAAATGTAATCAATGCGAGGCATAGCGCCAAAGGGGGTCAGGCCCGAAGCCATAAAGCCGCGACGCGACGTCCCCTCATCGGTCTTCGATGCAAAGTCGTTGACGACCTTCATGGTTAACGGCTCAGCATCCTAAAGAATCGCTCCTCGAGCGCGGGATCGGTCTCAAAGACGCCGCGGCGAGCGAGCGTCACGGTCTTGGTGCCGGGCTTTTGCACGCCGCGCATGGTCATGCACATATGCTCAGCCTCCATGAGCACAATCGCTCCCTGGGGAGCGAGATAATCCATGAGGGCATCGGCAACCTGTGCACACAGCTGCTCCTGTAGCTGCAGACGACGGGCATAAACCTCAACCGTGCGAGCAAGCTTAGACAGACCCGCCACGCGACCGTTAGGGATATAGCCGATCGCGGCCTTGCCATAAAACGGCAGCAGATGGTGTTCGCACAGCGAGTAGAACGTAATGTCGCGCTCGATAACCAAATCGTTCGAAGCGACGGCAAAGGTTTTGGACAGGTGCTCCTCGGCACTCTGGTCCATACCGCCGGCGATCTCACCATACATACGGGCAACGCGCGCCGGGGTCTCCAGCAGGCCCTCGCGAGTTGGGTCCTCGCCTATGCCCTCAAGCAACAGCTTAATGGCGGCCTCGACTTTTTCCTGATCGATCATCTGGGCCTCACTTTTCCGATTTCACGTTCGCGCTATGGTACCACGCCCTCCGGCATCGACCACAAGCTACATAGTATGGGTCGAATAGACCGGATCATCACGCCAAAGTTCAACCGCATCACAAAGCGCAACGCCCTCGCGCTCAGCACGGGCGCGCGTGGCGTTCATATCAATCACGCGCTGGTTACTCGAGCCCCTAAAGCGCAATGAGATATCGTACAGATCCTGAACAAACGGGCCATCCACCAACATATCGAGGCAGGCAAGGATACGGTCCGTCGCCTCGGTATGGTGACGACCACCCGGCATAAGCTCCTCGAGCACGTCGCCGGTAAAACACCAAATGGCTTTTCCTGACCCCGCAG
>CABUVF010000204.1 GCA_902494945.1 uncultured Collinsella sp. | reverse complement strand
GGTGCCGGAATGGGACTTGGGCACGCGCGAACCTACTTGAAAGGCTACCTTATGGCTATCGAGAAGACCTTCATCATGATTAAGCCCGACGCCGTGCGCGATCGCAAGATCGGCGAGATCGTTGCTCGTATCGAGCGCAGCGGCCTTGTTATCGAGCGCATGGAGATGACCACGCTTGAGCGCGCCACCGTCGAGGAGCACTATGCTCATCTGGCCGATAAGCCCTTCTTTGGCGGTCTGTGTGACTTTATGACGAGCGGTCCGGTCGTCAAGATGGTCGTTTCCGGTCTTTCCGCTGTCTCCAAGATGCGCACCCTTATGGGCGCTACCAACCCGCTTGATGCTGCCCCCGGCACCATTCGCGGCGACTTCGCTGTCGATGTCAACGCCAACGTGATCCACGGCTCCGACTGCCTGGAGAACGCCGAGATCGAGATCAAGCGTTTCTTTGGCTAAACCAGCTTTGACTCCTTAAAGCTGTTAGCGTGTGGCTTGGGCGTCGCGGAACTTCATCCGCGGCGCCCTTTTTATTCCAGTAGACTTTTGGTAAACCCCCACAAATCTACTAAAGAGCCCCCGTCCGGATGTTTCTTCCGGGCGGGGGCTGGCGTTAGCGTCGTATGGCTTTGTGAATCTTTAGGCCTCGTCGACGATCTTAAGGCCGCGCGTGTGGTCGATCTCGTTGAGGAGGTTAACGCGACGCTCGTGACGGCCGCCCTCAAACTCGGCGTCGAGCCACTCGTCGACGATCATCTTGGCGAGCTCGGAGCCAACGACGCGGGCGCCAAAGGCGAGCACGTTGGTGTTGTTGTGCATGCGCGAGAGCTTGGCGCTGAAGGGCTCGGAGCACACGACGGCGCGTACGCCCTCGACCTTGTTGGCAGCCAGGCTGATTCCGACGCCGGTGCCGCAGATCAGGATACCCAGGTCAACGTCGCCGTTGGCAACGGCCTTGCCCACTTTGTAACCGGCGATGGGGTAGTCGAAGCTCTCGGAGGTGTCGGTGCCAAAGTTCACGACCTCGCAGCCGCGCTCCTTCAGGTGCTCGGAAATGATGTTCTTGAGCTCGACGGCGGCGTGGTCGTTACCGATACCGATCTTCATGGATGGTTCCTCTCTGGTCTGTGCGGCGCAAATGCTAAAGGTTTTACCGCGTTCGACTGCATGATAGCGCGACTTTTGTGTAAACGCTCGGGCGTTTTTTGGTCAAACGCTTTAGCATGCAACAAGACCGGCTTTTCATGAATGAATGCCGTCGGATTGCGCTTGAACGCCGTCCGTCGGAACCATGGTTGCGGTTTTTGATGCATTGTTATCAAATAAAAGAGCTAACTATTATCGAGAGTCCAGTCCGTTATGTAAACAGGAGATACCTATGCCTACCGATTCCATTCGCGATGCCGCTTTTTGCGATGTCTTGAACCGCGAGCTTGTCTGTGCGCTCGGCTGCACCGAGCCTATTGCCGTTGCCTATGCAGCGGCGCTGGCGAGCCAGACACTCGGTTGCGAACCCGATCATATGGACGTTGCCTGCTCGGGCAACATCATCAAGAACGTTAAGAGCGTGACCGTGCCCAACTCGGGCGGCATGCACGGTATTGAAGCAGCGGCCGTACTGGGTGCCGTGGGCGGTGACGCCAAGAGCGCGCTCGAGGTGCTCGAGTGCGTTAACGACGAAGATCGTGCTCGCGTGGCCGAGCTCCTCGCCGATGCTGATTACTGCGATGTGTCGCTTGTCGAGGGTGTACCCAACCTCTACATCAAGGTGACTGCCACAGCCGGGGGCCATACCGCGGTCGTCGAGATTACCGACCACCACACCAATGTCACGTGCCATACGCTCGACGGTATTCCGGTGTGCGGCAAGTCGGCGGGGGAGTGCGCCGCCTGCGCCGAGCGCGTCGTGGCCGAGCGAGCGGCGGATAAGGCCGACACGCCCATGTCGATCGAGTCCATCATCGACTTTATCGAGGGCGGCGACATCGAGAGCGCCCGCGCGGCCGTTGAGCGCCAGATTGAGCTGAACGGTGCGATCAGTGCCGAGGGCCTCGCGCACGCTTGGGGCGCCGAGGTAGGCCGTACGTTGCTGGGTGCTCGTGCCGATGACGTCGCCTGCCGTGCCCGTGCCCGTGCGGCCGCCGGGTCCGACGCCCGCATGAACGGTTGCGCGCTGCCGGTCGCCATTGTGTGCGGCTCGGGCAATCAGGGCATTACCTGCGCATTGCCCGTCATGGAGTATGCCGAGTACCTGCGCTGCGACCACGATCGCCTGGTGCGCGCCGTAATTCTGTCCGATCTTATCGCCGTGCATATCAAAAGTTATATTGGTGCGCTCTCGGCGTTTTGCGGTGCTATTTGCGCCGCATGCGGTGCCGGTGCCGCGATTACCTGGCTGTGTGGTGGCACGCGCGAGCAGATTGGCGCGACGGTCTCGAACACGCTCGGCAACGTTGGCGGCATCGTGTGCGATGGCGCCAAGGCAAGCTGCGCCGCCAAGATTTCCGCTGCCGTTGATGCGGCGATTCTGGGTCACGATATGGCCATGCAGGGCCGCGGCTTCCGCGCCGGCGAGGGTCTGATCCAGGATACCGTCGAGGAGACGATCGCGAGCATGGGCTATGTGGGCCGTGTGGGCATGAAGGATACCGATGTCGAGATTCTCAACATCATGATCGGCAAGACCATCGTCGACTGCTAGGGGCTCTGGGGCACTGCGTCTTGTTGTTGAAACTATCGCGCTTGTGGCTGTAAAGCACCTGTCTGCATTGCGGACAGCGAGGATCTCGCGGTATGTCACCAGGTCGTTCTCGCGCTTGATGCGCTCGAGGACGGTTGCGACAACAAGCGCCGCTATCGCCGGCAGGAACGCCGCAGCTGCGGC
>CABUVF010000203.1 GCA_902494945.1 uncultured Collinsella sp. | reverse complement strand
ATGAGGGTGGAAACCTTCATGCGGGAAGCGATGGGGTCATCGGAGTTGAGCACGGACTCGAGGGACTTCTCGCCCTTCTTGATCTGCTCGCGAAGCTCAGCGCGGGCGTGACGTGCGGCGGCAGCCTTCTCAAGAGCCTGCTTGCGCTGCTCGTCGGTAAGCTGAGGGAGTGCCATTCGAACCTCCAAATAGTTGGGTTATATCTGATGCAGTAATTGACATTTTAGCACGTCAAACGCACTAAATGCCCAATCGACGGCTCCATAGGTTAGACGATACCTGCGAAAAGTGCAATATACGGAAGTCAAAGTTAAGCCCCTGACCTGCGATTCCACACAAAGGATGGGAAAGTTTTCGCAGGCACAGGGGCAAATTTGTGCTAGTGAGACCCAAAAGTGGTGACTTAAGGGAATCTTTTAAGCCACGTTTTCAACCAGCTCGGCAACGATAGCGTCAAATGCGGCAACCGGATCGTCGGCGCCGGTGATGGGTCGGCCCACCACGATGTGGCTCGCGCCGCGCTCGATGGCCTGGGAAGGCGTCGCCACGCGGGATTGGTCGCCAAGGGCGGCACCCACCGGACGCACGCCGGGGGTCACGATCAGCGCGTCGGGGCCGAGCAGCTCGCGCATGTCATGGGCCTCCATCGGCGAGCACACGATGCCGTCGATACCGTTGGCCTGGGCAAGCTTTGCCAGACGGGCGGCTTCCTCGGCAACGGGCGACTCGACGCCGATCTGTGCCAGCGCATCCTGGTTCATGCTGGTGAGCACGGTGATGGCGACGAGCTTGGCGCGGTCCTCGCGCGCTTCCTCGGCACCCTCGCGGCACGCAGCGAGCATAGCACCCGAACCCAAACCGTGGACCGAGAGCAGGTCGGCACCGGCGAGCGAGGCCGAACGGGCGGCACCGCGCACCTGATGCGGAATGTCATGGAACTTAAGGTCGAGGAAGACCTTAAAGCCCAGGTCCTTGAACGTCTTGACGATCTCGGGGCCTTCGGCGTAATAGAGCGTCATGCCCACCTTGAGCCAGGCGGCGTGGCCCGAAAGCTCATGGGCGAGCTCGAGCGCACGCTCACGGTCGCAGTCGAGGGCGACGATAACACGGTCGCGGGCATCATTCTCTAGCATTCGAAAGCACCTACCAGCTCGTTGATATCCTTCACGCCCTGGGACTCTGCCCAAGCCTCGAGCTCGCGCGCGATCTTAATCGAAGCGCACGGATCGACAAAGTTGGCCATACCGACCGACACGCAGGTGGCGCCGGCCAGGATAAACTCGGCAGCATCCTCGCCGGTCATGACACCGCCGACGCCGTTGATGGGGATATCGACGGCCTGAGCGACCTCCCAGACCATGCGAACGGCGATGTGGTGGCACAGCGGGCCCGAAAGGCCGCCCTTGGGCTTGGCAACACGGGACTTGCGGGTGTGCACGTCAATGGCCATGCCCTGGATGGAATTGATGACCGAAAGGCCGTCGGCGCCGGCGGCCTCGAGAGCCTTGGCAATCTCGGCGACGTTGCCCGGCGCCATCTTCACGAACAGCGGCTTATCGGTCACCTTGCGGCAGGCAGCCATAACGGATGAGGCGACCTCGGGCGCGGAGCCCATGGCGGCACCGCCGGCGGCGATATTGGGGCAGCTCACGGTGATCTCGTAGCCGGCAGCCCAGGGGCACAGCTCGACATACATCTCGAGCGCGCGGACAAACTCCTCGACGGAGTGACCGGCAACCTGGCAGATAACCTGGCAGACGTCCTTAGAAAGCTGCTCCAGCCACGGGCCGGACTCACGGGCAAAGGCAGCCACGCCAGGGTTCTGAAGGCCCACGGAGTTGATCATGCCGCCCGGGATCTCGGCCATGCGGGGCGCGGGGTTGCCGGGCCAGGGCTCGGCAGCGCAGCCCTTGGTGGTGATGGCGCCCAGCTGGGAGACATCAAAGAAGTTCTGGAACTGCCAGCCGTAACCAAAGGTACCGGCTGCGGTGTTGATGGGGTTTTGCATCTTGACGCCGCCGAAATCGACGGCCATATTCACGGTACCCACTAGAAGACCACCACCTTGGAAGCATCGAACACGGGGCCGCACATGCAGGCGCCCTTCATACCGTCGACCGTCTCGACGTTGCAGGTGTTGCAGGCGCCAAAGCCGCAGCTCATCATGCGCTCGAGCGAAACCTCGCAGTACACACCGGCCTCAGCGGCAGCGGCGGCGACCTTCTTCATCATGACGGCAGGGCCGCAGCTGGCCACGTAGTCGTAGCCGCCCTCGCCGAGCAGCTCGGCTGCCGGTTCGGTGCAAAAACCGTGCGTGCCCAGCGTGCCATCGTCGGTGCACACGTTAACCGTGGCGCCCAGCGCGCGGAACTCATCGACACCCACGGCCTTGGAAGCGGTGCCAAAGCCCAAGCATACGTCAACGTCCACACCCTGCTCGGCAAGCATGTCGGCCAGGCAGAGCACGGGCGGAACGCCAATGCCGCCGGCAACGAGCAGTGCCTTCCTGGTACCCTCGGGCACCAACCAGCCGCGGCCGCCAGGGCCCAGCAGATTGGAGGTGGAGCCAGGGGCCATCTGCGACAGACGGCGGGTATCATCGCCCACAACGGCGTACCACAGCTCGACGGTGCCGGCCTGGGCGTCGGCGCGATAGAAGCTCAGGGGCACGCGAAGCAGCGAAGAGGCATCGCCGGGCACGGCGATGTTCACAAACTGACCGGGCTTGAGCGCACTTGCAAGCTTGGGGGCCGAGATTACGAGCGAGAAGATGCCCTCGGCGATCTCCTTGTTCGAGACGACCTCGAAGTCGTGCATGCGTGCAGTGGAAGGTGTGGGCATAGACGCTCCAATCCCCCATGCGGTTGCATGGTCTAAACGAACAGAAAGCGCGGCACCGCAAGGGCGCCGCGCACAAAAGCGATAAGGCT
>CABUVF010000202.1 GCA_902494945.1 uncultured Collinsella sp. | reverse complement strand
TCGGCGGCGACCCGCTGCCTGAGAAAAACGCCAGCCTCGCTGCTGCTGTTGCTAAGGCCAAGGCTCAGTCCATGCCCAAGGACAAGATCAAGTCCGCTATCGACAAGGCCTTCGGTTCGGGTGCCGACGCCGCTGTCTACGAGAACATCGTGTACGAGGGCTACGGTCCCGCCGGTGTCGCCGTGTACGTTGACTGCCTGACCGACAACCGCAACCGTACCGCCGCTGATGTCCGTTCCGCCTTCTCCCACGCTGGTGGCAACCTGGGCACCTCCGGCTCCGTCGCCTTCCAGTTTGAGCGCAAGGGCCAGATCGTCGTCGCCAAGGAGATCCTGGACGAGAACGCCAAGAAGGAGACCATGATCGCCAACGGTGCTGCCGGTGACGAGGATGAGTTCATGATGGCAATCGCCGAGGCCGGTGGCGAGGACTACGAGGACGCCGGCGAGGAGTGGATCGTCTGGACCGCTGCTAACGACGTCATGGCTGTTTCCAAGGCGCTCGAGGAGCAGGGCGTCCAGGTCAAGGGCTCCGAGACCACCATGGTCCCGACCACCCCGACCGAGGTCTCCGGTACCGACGCCAAGAAGGTTCAGCGCCTCATCGACCGTCTCGAGGAGCTCGACGACGTCCAGGACGTCTACAGCACCATGGACATGACCGACGAGGTCATCGCTGCCCTCGAGGAGGAGTAGCGCCTGCACGGGTTAAGCCGTGCATATCTGGGCATAATGAAGCGAGCATGCAAGCCTCGTGGAATAGATGAGCCGGATCCGCGTGCGTACAGCACCGGACCCGGCTCTTTTATAATGATGCGAATCGTTTTGCATTCTGTGGATCGAGATTTGAAGGGAGCGCCGCATGCGCGTGCTCAAACGAGCCCTAGCGATCGTATATCTTGCCGCCGCCGTCGTGGCGCTGGGCACGTTGGTCTGCCAGTTTTGGGGGCCATATACCTACCGCTTTATGCTGCTGATGCGTGACCCCATGCCGCGCATTGTCGTTACAGTGTGCGGCGGTGTCGTGGCGCTTGGCGTGCTGGCGGTCTTCTTCCGCCTGATGTTTGCTCGCCGCGAGCCGTCCTGCGTGCATCCGGCGGGGGAGCGCAATATCGAGGTCACCCTTGCGGCTCTCTCCTCGTGCGCCCGTGCTGCGGCTGAGCGCGACGACCGCGTGATGGTCGAGCATATCGAGGCGCGCGTCCAGGGCTCCGACGAGTCGCACGTCCGTTTTAAGGTCGACGCCATCGCACTCGTCGATCACGATGTGGCTTCCCTTGCAACCGCGATGCAGCAGCGTATCGAGGAGGCCTGCGATACCATGCTCGGCACGCCGGGTGCGACCGCGCGCGTCCGTTTTTTGCCGTCCAAGACTACCGTCCAGACCGTGGAGGTTTCCGGTGAGTGATACCAACCAAGACAAGACCGCCCGCACGCCGCGCCTGACGATCGATCAGAACGCTATGCCGGCAGGCGAGTCCGCCGACACCAAGCCCGAGGCCGGCGAGCAGCACGACAGCGCCGCCAACGACTTTGACGAGGCCATGGGTCTCATCAAAGGTACGGGCGCTGCTATCTGGAGCTACGCCGTGCGCCACCCCAACACTACGCTCGGCGCCGTGGCAGGCTTTATCCTCGCCGTGCTGGTACTTACGTTGGGCCTGTGGGACACGCTCGTCATCGCATTCTTTGTGCTGATCGGCGCCGTGATCGGCCGGATTCGCGACGGCGAGAACGGTATCGTTAACTTCTTCGGCCGTCTGTTTAGCGGCCGCTAATATGTATTCGACTGTCGCATCCGTGGCAGGCATAAGGAGGAACCATGGCTTTTAACACGAAGGTCGATGTGGCCGATACCGAGCTCGAGACGAACGAGGCCGTCGCCGCCGAGGCGGAGGACGTAACGCTCGAGGACGAGGCGCTCGTCGAGGCAGAGTCCGAAGATGAGGCGGACGAGGATGACGAGGAGGCGGACGAGTCCGAGGACTCGCTGACCTATTCCAACGGCGTGATTGAGAAGATCGTCGCCATGGCCACCCGCGAGGTGCCGCACGTTCTGGGCATGAAGGGCAACCTCATGCACTTTGTGCAGGAGCAGTTTGGTGCCGAGAACCTGACCAAGGGCGTGACGGTCGAGGTCACCGACGACAACCGCGTGGTCGTCAACATCTCGGTCATCATCGAGTACGGCGCCTATGCGCCTGCGATCTTTGACGACGTTAAGGCGCGCGTCACCGAGCGTCTTGCCGCGATGACCGGCCTTGAGGTGGCAGGCGTCAACCTGCGCATCGAGGATGTCATCACCCCCGAGGAGTACGAGCACCGTACCAGCCAGCACGAGTAACCTACCAAAAAGGGACAGGTTTGTTTTGGCAGGTTTTATCTGCGTAAACGTCAAACGGCCGACCGCGCAAGCAAAAGCGTGGCCGGCCGTTTTTGCACGCTCCCGATATAGTCATACCGCTCGTCTAACTAAGGGTTGCAATCCCCACGTTCCGCGTTACTCTAATGGGCGCATTGTTTCCAAATTGTTAACGAGGGGTTGCCGTAATGGCCGACGAGCACGAAACAGAAAGCAAGGCATGGGCAATTGAGGCCGCTGCGGCAGAGGCGGCGTCGCGTGCTGCCGAGGAGGTGCATCGTCCTCCCGTAGTGCCGATGGAGCGCGTGGTCGATCGCGATGTTATTGAGCAAGGCGAGCGCGCTGGTCGCAAGCGCAGCCAGGAGCCGGGCTTTCCGCGCTTTTTTGCCGAGCTCAATTTGGGCCTGATCCTCACGGCGTTCGCCATCGTGGCCTTTAAAACCCCCAATCACTTTGCCTTCGGCGGCACCTCGGGCGTGTCGGTCATTCTTTCCACGCTGTTCCCGACTCTGCCCGTCGGCGTCTTTATGTGGATTATCAACGCGGTCCTGGTCGTTCTGGGCTTTATCTTTTTGGA
>CABUVF010000201.1 GCA_902494945.1 uncultured Collinsella sp. | reverse complement strand
GCTTTGGGGTACCATAGCTCCACTATCAACTGCCGCTCAGCACGGCAGCCTTGATGAGCCCTTGCCCTTCTCCTGGGAATTATGATCGGGCATCAATCTGCTGAGTGGCCCGAATCCCAGGAGGGGACTCTATATGCAAAAGGAATACCTGTCCGCCGCGGCGGAGGTGCTCAGCGACCAAGGTGTCGATGAGAACCTCGGCCTGAGCAACGACGAGGCGTCTTCGCGCCTCGCCAAGACAGGCCCTAACAAGCTCGAGGAAGCCGAGAAGACACCGCTGTGGAAGCGTTTCTTTGAGCAGATGGCCGACCCCATGGTCATCATGCTGATCGTTGCCGCCGTCATCAGTGCGCTCACGGGCATGGTCAAGGGCGAGCCCGACTTTGCCGATGTTGCCATCATCATGTTCGTCGTTATCGTCAACTCGGTGCTGGGCGTGGTCCAGGAAGCCAAGAGCGAGGAGGCCCTCGAGGCCCTGCAGGAGATGAGTGCGGCGCAGTCCAAGGTGCTGCGCGACGGCAAGCTCGTGCACCTGCCGAGCGCCGAGCTCGTGCCCGGCGACGTGATCATGCTCGAGGCGGGCGACTCCGTCCCGGCCGACTGCCGCGTGCTCGAGAGCGCCACGATGAAGATCGAAGAGGCCGCGCTCACCGGCGAGTCCGTGCCCGTCGAGAAGCACGCCAACGTGATCGAGCTTGCCGCGGGCACCGATGACGTGCCGCTCGGCGACCGCAAGAACATGTGCTACATGGGTTCCACCGTGGTATACGGCCGTGGCCGCGCCGTCGTGGTCGGCACCGGCATGAACACCGAGATGGGTAAGATCGCCGGCGCCCTGGCCGAGGCCAAGGAGGAGCTCACGCCGTTGCAGGTGAAGCTCGCCGAGCTCAGCCGCATCCTTACCATTATGGTGATCGTCATCTGCGTCGTGATCTTTGGCGTTGACATCCTCCGCCACG
This sequence comes from uncultured Collinsella sp., assembly GCA_902494945.1. Lineage (GTDB taxonomy): Bacteria > Actinomycetota > Coriobacteriia > Coriobacteriales > Coriobacteriaceae > Collinsella. The sequence continues at coordinate 2,036 of CABUVF010000201.1, read as the reverse complement.
GCGTGGGCAATGTCCTCACCGACCCGACTGCCCTGCTCGACACCTTTATGGTCGCCGTCTCGCTTGCCGTCGCCGCCATTCCCGAGGGCCTGGTCGCCGTCGTGACCATCGTCCTTTCGCTCGGCGTGACCAAGATGGCCAAGCGCCAGGCGATTATCCGCAAGCTCTCTGCCGTCGAGCCCCTTGGCTGCACACAGACCATCTGCTCCGACAAGACCGGTACCCTTACCCAGAACAAGATGACCGTCGTCAAGCACGAGCTCGCTGCGCCCAAGGAGAAGTTCCTGGCCGGCATGGCGCTGTGCTCCGATGCTCAGTGGGACGAGGAGCTGGGCGAGGCCGTGGGCGAGCCGACTGAGTGCGCGCTCGTCAACGACGCCGGCAAGGCGGGCCTCACTGGCCTGACTGCCGAGCATCCGCGCGTGGGCGAGGCCCCGTTTGACTCGGGCCGCAAGATGATGTCCGTGGTCGTCGAGACCCTGGACGGCGAGTACGAGCAGTACACCAAGGGCGCGCCCGACGTGGTGATCGGCCTGTGCACCCATATCTACGACGGCGACAAGGTCGTCCCCCTGACCGAGGAACGTCGTGCCGAGCTCGTGACCGCCAACAAGGCCATGGCCGACGAGGCCCTGCGCGTACTGGCGCTGGCAAGCCGCACCTACACCGAGGTTCCCGACGACTGCAGCCCCGCTGCGCTCGAGCATGACCTGGTCTTCTGTGGCCTGTCCGGCATGATCGACCCGGTCCGTCCCGAGGTGGCCGACGCTATCCACGAGGCGCACGACGCCGGTATCCGCACCGTCATGATCACGGGCGACCACATCGACACCGCCGTGGCCATCGCCAAGCAGCTGGGCATCGTCGCCGATCGCAGCCAGGCCATCACCGGTGCCGACCTCGATCGCATGAGCGACGAGGAACTCGACGCGCACATCGAGGATTACGGCGTGTACGCCCGCGTCCAGCCCGAGCATAAGACCCGCATCGTCGAGGCTTGGAAGTCGCGCGACCAGATCGTGGCCATGACGGGCGACGGCGTCAACGACGCTCCGTCCATCAAGCGCGCCGACATTGGCGTTGGTATGGGCATCACCGGTACCGATGTCACCAAGAACGTCGCCGACATGGTGCTTGCCGACGACAACTTCGCCACCATCATCGGTGCCTGTGAAGAGGGCCGTCGCATCTACGACAACATCCGCAAGGTCATCCAGTTCCTGCTTTCGGCCAACCTTGCCGAGGTGTTCTCGGTGTTTATCGCCACGCTCATCGGCTTTACCATCTTCCAGCCGGTGCAGCTGCTGTGGGTGAACCTGGTCACCGACTGCTTCCCCGCGCTTGCGCTGGGCATGGAGGATGCCGAGGGCGACATCATGAAGCGCAAGCCGCGCAACGCCAAGGACGGTGTCTTTGCCGGACATATGGGTCTGGACTGCGTGGTCCAGGGCCTAATCATCACCGCGCTGGTGCTGGCGAGCTTCTTTGTGGGCGTGTACTTTGACATGGGCTACATCCACATCGCCGATATGATCGCCGGCAATGCCGACGAGGAAGGCGTGATGATGGCGTTCATCACGCTCAACATGGTCGAGATTTTCCACTGCTTCAATATGCGCAGCCGTCGTGCGTCGCTGTTCACCATGAAGAAGCAGAACAAGTGGCTGTGGGCTTCCGCCGCGCTGGCACTGGTGCTGACGGTGATCGTGACCGTGCAGCCGACGCTTGCCGAGATGTTCTTTGGTCCTGTGACGCTTGAGCTCAAGGGCGTTCTTGCCGCGCTGGGCCTGGCCTTCCTGATCATCCCGCTGATGGAGATCTACAAGGCGATCATGCGCGCGGTCGAGAAGGAGTAAGTTAACCTGTCCGGGCCCGCCCCTGCGTGTTTTCTTCTTCGCTGGTCCTCGCGCTTCGCGCTGCGGGATCGCTCAGAAGAAACCCCTCCCGGCGGGCGGGCCTTCGGATAACCTCTCGGGACCATTGGCTGAGGGAAAGTATGTGAGTCGGGGGGGCGGTTGGTAGGACGACAGATTGTC
>CABUVF010000200.1 GCA_902494945.1 uncultured Collinsella sp. | reverse complement strand
GAGGTGCTCGAGGAGGGCGGCATCATCTATCAGGAGACCCGCCACTGGGAGCCCAGCCGCAAACGCACCGTGGTCATGCGTGTGAAGGAGACGGCCGACGACTATCGTCTGTTCCCCGATCCCGACCTGGCGCCGTTCGATTTGGATGACGAGTTCATCGACCGCTGCCGTGGCGAGATTCCCGAGCTGCCCGATGCCAAGCGCGTCCGTTTTGAGGCCGACTTTGGCATTAAGACGGCAGACGCCGAGCAGATTGCCGGCGACCCTGAGTTTGCCGACTTCTTTGAGGCCGCCGCTGCCGGTATGGCCGGCAAGGAGGCCCAGACGGTCGCAAACCTGCTGGTCAACGAGATGATCGCCTACCTTAAGGGCGCAGGCGTGTCGCTCGCCGAGTCCGGCATCGCGCCGGCTCAGGTGGCGGCACTCGCCAAGCTGCTGGCGACCGATGCCGTTAGCTCCAACCAGGCGCACGAGGTCTTTGAGGCCATGGCCCAGACCGGCGACGACCCCAACAAGATCGTCGACGAGCGCGGTATGCGCCAGGTGAGCGATGCCGGCGCGCTGCAGCCGATTGTGGACGAGGTGCTGGCAAACTGTGCCGAGCAGGCGCAGCAGTATCGTGACGGCAACCAGAAGGTCATCGGCTTTTTGGTGGGCCAGTGCATGAAGGCGAGCCGCGGCAAGGGCAACCCGAAGCTCTTCAACGAATTGCTGAGAGCGTCGCTCTCGTAGCTGCGAGGCCGGGGAAGCCCCGAGTCGCAGGGGTATTTCCTCCAAATTTCAAACAGTCCTATGCAAGACGAAGGCCACATTTAGTGGCCTTCTTTGCATGCGGAACTCATTTGGAGCAAACACCCCGGCGACTCGGGGCTTCCACGATCAGACGACTCGGCCGTTCGGGTCAGGTGGGCTGGATTGAATTTGGTGAATGAGGGCGCCGTTGGCGCCTTCATTCTTTATATATGTTGGGAGCGCCAGGCGGTGGGGGTGGTGCCGGTGTGTTGCTTGAAGGCTTGGGCGAAGGCGGCCTGCTGAGGGTAGCCTAGACGCTCTGCCACCTGCGCTATCGTGAGCGCGCTATCGGCCAAAAGGTCCTGTGCTCGCTCTATACGGCGTCTGCGAATGTAGGCGCCCAGGGACTCGCCAGTTTGGGCCTTAAAGGTGGCGCATAGTTTGGAGCGGCTTGTGTAGAGCCTCTCGGCCACCTCGTTGATACCCACACGTCTGCCTTTGTCGAGCGCGCGCTCAATCATTGCCGTTGCTTCTTCGGCAATGGTTATGCTGACGCGTGTGTCTGCCGCCTGCCGCGCCTGCTTGTGGGCCGCGCGCGAACAGGCGAGCTCCGCGACCATGGTCTCCACGATGCCTTGCATATAGACGTGTCCGCCTACGGTACGGGCGCGTTCCTCGTTAATCCGACGCAGCGTGTGGCAGATGGCAGACGTCGCCTCCTCGTGCCATGGCTCGGCAAACGCCTCGAAGATTCCCGCGAACTCGGTGGGATAGCGGTGCTCCAGTTCGTCAAAAAATCCAGGCAAAAAGAGCACCGAGCGCGAGTGATAAAGCTGCCCTGCAAACAGCGGACTTAGCTCCTCGCCGCAGCTATCTTGGATAAAGCTGCACACCGCGCTGTTCGGCCACGGCCCGCGCAGTGGCTTAAGGTTCGCAGGCGTTATGCCAGCCTTGGGCATGCATATGAGCGTGGGCGCGCTGACCTCGCTCACGCACGCGTACGGTTCGGGCGTGTATTCGGCTAGGTGCATGTTGTGCATCGGGGTAATGAAATGCTCCATGACGATGCAGGTGGGGGAAAGGGGCATGATCCATGCGCGTCCGTGCGCCCGATCGTTTGCCACCTCACCGGTAAAGACGGCGCCCTTGCCGGAAAGCTGCAGGCCAAACTGCTCAAATTGCGGTGCGTAGAGCTCGGTTATATCGGTTGCTGCCCGCCGCATTTTCAAAAGCGTCCCCTTCCTTTGCGGAAACGTCCACGCCTGGCTCGATTGTGTGCCTCGGCTAACACGCCAATGATAAGTTTCTAACGGTTAACTCTCAAGCCGTTAGAAAGGAATCTCATGGCAAAGGGATCAAAAAGGGAAGGCGGCGGCATCGGCGAGCTGCTTGCATATGCCGGCGACCGTAAATTCCTAACATATTTGGGCATGGCTCTCTCGGCGCTCTCGCAGCTGCTGAGCTTTGGCCCGTACGTGTGTATCTGGTTTGTTGCGCGAGACCTTATCGCCGTGGCGCCTAACTGGAGCGAGGCCACCGACATCGCGATGTATGGTTGGTGGGCTGTGGGCTTTGCCCTGGCGAGCATTGTGGTTTATTTCGTGGGACTCATGTGTACGCACCTATCCGCGTTTCGCTGCGCGTCCAATATCCGCAAGGCTACGAGCGAGCATCTGCTTAAGCTGCCGCTCGGCTACTTTGACACGCATGCCACCGGTGAGCTGCGCCGTATCGTAGACGGATGCGCCGCCTCAACCGAGACGCTGCTCGCACACATGCTACCCGATATCGCCGGCGCCACCGCCATGGTTGCAGGTCTGCTCGTGCTGCTTTTCGCCCTCGATTGGCGTTTGGGCGCGGCGTGCCTTATCTCGGTCGTCGTTTCGCTTGGCGCCATGGCTACCATGATGGGCGGCAAGGGCGGCGAGTTTATGAAGGCCTACATGGGCGCGCTGGTCAAGATGAACAAGACCGGTACCGAATACGTACGCGGCATTCCCGTGGTCAAGGTGTTTCAGCAGACGGTCTATTCCTTTAAGGCGTTCCACGACGCGATCGCCGAATACGCCGACATGGCGCAAAACTATTCGGGCACGTTCTGTCGAGGTCCGCAGGTACTCAACCTTACCGCGCTCAATGGTCTTGTGGCATTCCTATTGCCCGTGGCGTTGCTGTTGGCGCCGGGCGAGACGGACTTCGCGCATTTTATGGCCAACTTCACGTTTTACGCGATATTTTCGGCCGTGGTGCCGACGGCCATGACCAAGCTCATGTT
>CABUVF010000199.1 GCA_902494945.1 uncultured Collinsella sp. | reverse complement strand
TGGTGGAGGCGCGGAGAATCGAACTCCGGTCCACGAAAGCCCCCTGATTGGCATCTCCAAGCTCAGTCGCTGGTTTTGTCTCGGACGCTTTGCGCGCAGCGACACGCTCGCGGCGTCCTAACCGGTTCGGTCTTAGCCTGCGCCATACCGATTACGTGCGCAGGAGCATTCCCCTAAAATGACGTCGCGCCGGTGTCGGGGAAATCACCGGGTTGACGCGCCGCTATAAACTAAGCAGCGAGAGCCATAGGCTCAAAAGAAGAGTTGTTGTCAATTCAATTTGACGGTACCCCTGTTTAACGAGGCGAGGAGACCTCGGCTTGCTTCCTCTCTCAGAGCTATCGTGTCGAAACCAGTCGCCCCCGAATGTCGGGAAAGTCTGGATGGCATTGGGCACGCAAGCACCCAACACCCGTCGACTTTTCAAGGAGCATGCAGGGCGAGCCCCGCTTGTGGAGTGTTATCTTACCACGTTCTGAAAGCGGACAGCTGTTCTATGCACGAGCTGTGAAGACCCCAATGTGCGCCGCACTTCGCACTTTTGCCACCGATCGCGTAACGTATATTTTCGCCAAGCAAAATTGACCCGTCGAAAGGACCGTTATGGATACCAAGCAGCAACTCGTCAATGCCCTCGCAGGCCTGGGCTCAACCATTACCGAAGCTATGGATGTCATCGAAGGCTTTGTCCCCTGCGGACATCCCGCCCTCACGGTTTCGAACGCACTCGTCGCGCTGGACGCTAACGATGATGTGGCTCTCGCCCAGCAGCTTGAGACCGTCGAGGGCTTTATCGACCACGTGAGTGAGAACCGCGGCGTGGCCGCCTACCACGGCATCGAGGTCGAACTCGCGGGTCCCAAAGCCGATCTGCTCGCAGCAATCCGCGAGGTAGGCGCCCTTATGCAGACCGCAGGCGTCAAGAACACCCAGGTCAACGAGTGGGTCTACCGCAGTCTGGCAGCACTCGACAGCTCCGACGAAAAGGCAGCCGAGCAGCTCGCAGAAAGTCCCGCCATTAAGGCCGAGCTTTTGTAAATAGAAGGCGCGGGTCCCTTGGCGCATCGTCGTCCAAGAGGCCCACAAACAGTTCGCGTCAACCGATAGCCGCGCCGCCGCGTTCGGCCAAAGCCAGAATCGGCATCATTTGGCGCGGGGTCTTTGCTGCAAGATCGGCATGTTCGAGCAGCTTGCGATCGTTGGTCACCAAGTAATCGACCTGCGCGCGCTTGCACGCGGCGAGCACCAAGTTGTCCTCGTAATCGCGATGGAGCGCTAAGTATTTGTCGGCCAGCCAAAGGTCCGACGCATCTGCACCCACGGCCGTGGCGTTTTCGGTCATGTTCCGAACAAACGCCAACGCCGCATCGCCAATTGCACGGGCAGATGCCTCGTCGAGCGCTTCCCCACTGGCAAGAACGCTACGCTTCAGCTCGTGTTGGACAACGTACAGCACGTCCTTGGCGATATGCACCGGAAAGAACAGCAATGCCCCCGCCTCCGCCGCCTGCCCAATAAACGCACGCGCGGCAAGCGACTCGGCATGGTCGACGCAAAACGAATCAACCCATACGTTGGCATCCAAACGCAAAAGGCCTGCGCCCGGACGACACCGATGCCGTCTGGGCGCAGGCCAGATAACGTGGGCGAACACGTCTGCTAACGCAGGTACGCCTTTGCGTTGCCCAGGCTGTAGGCGATCGTTGAGCCGTTGTGCAGCAGTGACGACGTCTGCGGAGTGATCATGCCGGTAATACCCAATGCCAACAGCGCCGAGTTGGTGAGCATCACCTTGGAATACGAACTCGTCAGACGGTCGATGAGACCCTGACTCATGCGGCGCAGGCGCACGATCGCGGCCAGATCCGTATCGGTCAGGATGATATCGGCGACTTCCTTGGCGATGTCGCTTCCGCCACCCATGGCCAGGCCCACGTCGGCCAAACCGAGCGCCGGCGAATCGTTGACGCCGTCGCCCACCATGGCAACATGGCGCCCCTCGCTCTTAATGCGTTCCACATAGGCGTACTTGTCCTCGGGCAGCAGTTCGGCCTTAAACTCGTCGACACCCGCCTCGCGCGCAATGCGCTCGGCCGTGCGCTCGGAATCGCCCGTGAGCATAACGACATGCTTGACGCCCAGCGCATGCAGGTCGGCGATGGCCTCACGGACCCCAGGCTTGAGCGGATCTTCGATGCCGAGCACGCCGACGACCTTTCCATCGCCCGCCAGATACAGCGGCGACAGGCCCTGCATCTGGGACTCAATGCGCTCCTTGATGTCGGATTCGAGCTGTGCGCCCTCGTCCTCAAATACAAAGTGCGCGGAACCGATGATGGCGCGACGTCCTTCAATGGACGAAGCGATGCCGTGCGCCACGATGTACTCGACAGCGGCATGGCGCTCGCGGTGCTCGAGCTCGCGCTCGCATGCCGCATTGACCACGGCGCGCGCCACCGGATGCGGGAAATGCTCCTCCAGGCAAGCGGAAAGGCGCAGGACCTCATCCTCGCTCCAGCCATCGGTGGTGAGTACGCAGGCAAGACGCGGCTGCGCCTCGGTGAGCGTGCCGGTCTTATCAAAGACAATGGTGTCGGCCTTGGCAAACGACTCAAAGTACTTCGCGCCCTTGACCATGACGCCCATCTTGGCAGCATCGCTCATAGCGGTCATGACGGCAACGGAACCCGTGAGCTTGAGTGCGCACGAGTAGTCGACCATCAGTGCCGCCGAGGTCTTGATGAGGCTGCGGGTAGTAAGCGCAACTAGGCCCGCGAGCAGGAAGTTCCACGGGACGATCTTGTTGGCAAGGTCCTCCATATGCGACTGGCCCTCGGACTTGAGCGAGTCGGCCGTCTGCACGAGCGAGACGATTGAGCGCAGTTTGGTTTGCGCCGTATTGGCGCGCACGCGCACCATGAGGCCGCCGTCTTCCACGACGGTACCGGCGAACACGTCGTCGCCCACGCTGCGCTCGACGGCCAGCGGCTCGCCGGTCAGGGTCGCCTGGTTGACCATAGCGCTCCCCTGCTCGACAACAC
>CABUVF010000198.1 GCA_902494945.1 uncultured Collinsella sp. | reverse complement strand
CACAGCAGGTTGGTGAAGGGCTCGTCCACACTCAGCAGACCCAGGTCGCGCAGTGCCTTGGTAAAGAAACGGCTGTAGAGCAGGTGCAGAATGGCGTGCTCGATGCCGCCGATGTAGTTATCGACGGGCATCCAACGGTCGGCGGCTTCGCGGGAGAAGGGCAGCTCAGTGTTGTGCGGGTCGGTATAGCGCAGGTAATACCAGCTGGAGCAGGTGAAGGTGTCCATGGTATCGGTCTCGCGCTTGGCCGGGCGGCCGCAGACCGGGCAGGTGGTCTCGTAGAACTCCTTGCACTCGGCAAGGGTCTCGCCGGCGCCCAGGTCAAGGTTCTCGGGCAGCGTCACCGGCAGCTGATCCTCGGGCACGGGCACGATGCCGCAGTGCTCGCAGTGGATGGCGGGGATGGGGTTGCCCCAATAGCGCTGGCGGCTGATGAGCCAGTCGCGCAGGCGGAACTCGACCTTGCGACGACCACAACCCATGGCCTCGAGGTCGGCCACGATGGCAGCCTCGCCCTCGGAGTGCTTGCCGCCGCGCATGCCGGTGTACTTGCCCGACTGGACCAGCGTGCCCTCCGCAGCGTGGGCGCAATCCCAGTCGACGGTCTCGGCATGGAAGGTATCGATGGTCTCACCGCTGGCCTCGACGGCAGCGCGATCGTCATCGTCCAGGATGATCGGGACGATCGGCAGGTCGTACTTGCGGGCAAACTCAAAGTCGCGCTGGTCGCCGCAGGGAACGGCCATGACGGCGCCGGTGCCGTAGTCGGCAACGACGTAGTCGGCAACCCACACGGGGATCTTTTCGCCGTTAACGGGGTTCACCACGTAGCGGCCGGTAAAGGCACCGTGCTTCTCGAGAGTGCCCTGGGCACGCTCGACGGCAGAAATGTGCTTGGAGTCCTCAACGATCTTGGTGACGGCCGCCTCGTACTCCGTGCCCTCGACGAGCTCGTGCAGACGGGCGTACTCGGGAGCCAGGACAAAGAAGGAGACGCCAAAAAGGGTATCGGCACGCGTGGTGAAGACGGTGATCTTGCCCTCATCGCCCTCGATGGGCTCGCCATCGGCATCGCACAGGGTAAAGTCGACCTCGGCGCCCTCAGAGCGACCGATCCAGTTGGCCTGCATCTGCTTGACGCGCTCGGGCCAGCCGGGGAGCTTCTCCAGGTCGTCGAGCAGCTCCTGGGAGTACTCGGTGATCTTGTAGTACCACTGCTCAAGGTCGCGCTTCTCGGGCTCGGTGCCGCAACGCCAGCACTTGCCCTCGGTCACCTGCTCGTTAGCCAAAACGGTCTTGCAGGTGGGGCACCAGTTAACCGGATTCTTCTTACGATAGACCAGGCCCTTTTCCCACATCTTCTCAAAGATCCACTGGCCCCAGCGATAGTAGTCGGGGCTGCAGGTCTTAACGGTGCGATCCAGGTCGTAGGAGAAGCCCATGCGCCTCATCGTGGCGAGCGCCTGGTCCATGTTCTTATACGTCCAGGCGGCAGCCTGCGTGTTGTGCTTGATGGCGGCGTTCTCAGCGGGCAGGCCAAAGGCGTCAAAGCCGATGGGGTGCAGCACGTCGTAGCCGCGCATGCGGGCCTGACGGGCCATGGCGTCGCCGATGGTGTAGTTGCGCGCGTGGCCCATGTGCAGGTCGCCCGACGGATACGGGAACATCTCGAGCACGTACTTCTTGGGCTTGCTGGCGTCGGTGTCGACGGCAAAAAGGTTGGAGTCCTCCCAGGCCTTCATCCACTTGGACTCAATGGCCTGCGCGTCGTAGGCAGGGATCTCATCCTTATGATCTGTGCAATCGCACATATCAGCTCCTTTAATCTTTAATGGGGTCGGTCGGCTTAGCTTTATTCGCTACTGCGGACAGTCCTGCGCAAGACGAAGAGCACATTAAGTGCTCTTCTTTGCGTGCGGAACTTGTAGCGAACAAAGCTAAGCCGCCCGACCCTAAGGTTAACTTGACTGATGATAGCAAATACAACAAGCGAGATGTCTGCGACTTGCAGGCATCTCGCTTTATCTAAATAACGTGGTTGATACTCAACCTTTATGTGCAACCCGTTCTAGAACGAACGGGTTTTCCAAGTGCCGCAGATTGCCGTGAAAGAGGAGCGAGGCGTACTTTGGTACGCGAGCGACGGTTTGAACGGCAAGGTGCGGTGCCTGGGAAAGCCGCTTATCGATAAGATACGGACTGCTGGGAGTCCTTAACCACAACGTCGTGGGCGCCGCCTTCGACGATGGAGGTGGAGCTGACCAGGGTCAGGCGTGCCTTTTCCTGGAGCTCGGGGATCGAGAGGGCGCCGCAGTTGCACATCGTGGACTTGACCTTGTAGAGCGTGCCGCCCACGCCGTCCTTGAGGGAACCGGCATAGGGAACGTAGGAGTCAACGCCCTCGACGAAGCTGAGCTTCGCCGCGCCGCCCAGGTCGTAGCGCTGCCAGTTGCGAGCACGCGCAGAACCCTCGCCCCAGTACTCCTTCATGTACTGGCCGTTGACGTTGACGCGCTCGGTCGGGCTCTCGTCAAAGCGGGCGAAGTAGCGGCCCAGCATCATAAAGTCGGCACCCATGGCAAGGGCGAGCGTCATGTGGTAGTCGTAGACGATGCCGCCGTCGGAGCACACGGGCACGTAGACACCCGTCTCCTCGTAGTACTCGTCGCGAGCGCGGCAGACATCAATCAGCGCGGTGGCCTGACCACGGCCGATACCCTTGGTCTCGCGGGTAATGCAGATGGAGCCGCCGCCGATACCGACCTTGATGAAGTCGGCACCGCAGTCTGCCAAAAAGCGGAAGCCCTCGGCGTCGACGACGTTACCGGCGCCGACCTTGACATCCTCGCCATAGTTGGCGCGGATCCACTCGATGGTGCGCTTCTGCCACTCGCTGAAGCCCTCGGAAGAGTCGATGCACAGGACGTCGGCACCGGCCTCGATGAGCAGCGGCACGCGCTCGGCATAGTCGCGGGTGTTGATGCCGGCGCCGACCATGTAGCGCTTGTCGCCGTCGAGCAGCTCGTTGGGGTTGGTCTTGTG
>CABUVF010000197.1 GCA_902494945.1 uncultured Collinsella sp. | reverse complement strand
GTCGACCAGCAGACCACGATCTACGGCCACCATATGAACGATGGGTCGATGTTCAACGTGATTTCGGATACGACTGACCAGGCAACGTTCGATAGCATTGAATATGTGTACTACATCACGCGCGATGCGACGTATAAGTTGCGTCCGCTGGCGACCAAGGTGGTCGAGGACACGTATGCCAAGGCGCGCACGACCAATTTTGAGGGCGACGACGGACTCAAGAACTACCTGTCCGAGATGCTCGACGGCGCTTCTGCCGTGGCGAGTGATGCCACCGATCGTGCCGCTTCGGCAACTAAGGTTGTAACGCTTGTGACCTGTCGTTCGCTGTCGCTGAGCAACACACGCGCCGTCATGGTGCTCACGCCGGTCGAGGAATAAGTTGTTCGAGAGTAGCTAAAAAGGCCCCGTCCCAAATTGGCTACTCGACGACGGTAAGGGAGAAATGATGCCCGAGAGTGGCAAATTGATGCCTTCGATTGATGCTTGGCTGCGCGAGGCCAAGGCCGATGCTTCGGCGGCAGGCTGTGGGATGTATCTGACGCATAACGGTGTGGTGCGCGCGACGCCCAAGGCTGAGGTGCGCGGAGTCGAGACCGATGGCGTGGCGCCTGGGCATAAGGTGGGCGGCATGGTGTTCGGCTTCGATGCTCAGAAGGTGCAGGCTGCTATCGAGGCGACGCGTGCGATGCCAGGTATCGGCTATGTGCGTGTGTGGCTGGCAAGCGGCGAGCTTGCCGTAGGTGACGACATCATGCTCGTGCTCATCGGCGGGGACATTCGCCCGCACGTGGTCGATGCGCTGCAGGCGCTCGTTGGCACCATTAAGAACGAATGCGTGAGTGAGGTCGAGCGCGAGGCGTAGAGGCTTGCGTCGATAGAAGGATCGTTTATAAAAATGCCCACCGGTACGTGTGATACCGGCGGGCATTTTGCGTTTTGGGCGCGGTGGGCGCTACACGCGCGTCGCATCCTTGGGGCTCATGGTCATGCTCTGGAAGCGGTTTTCCATGTACTCGTTATCGAAGTGCTCTCCGTAGAACTGTGCGACGGGAATGTCCGGCTCCGTGCCGTTAACGCGCTGGTACCAGTAGTCGAGCGACTGCAGCGTCATGACGCCGTCGACCAGCATGATAACGGTAAAGATGACGGTGGCCGAGTAGCGGCTCTTCCAGGGGATCTTGTTGATAAGCTTAAGCAGCCTCGGCAGCAGCAGCTTGATCCAGATGAGGCCGCCCAGGCCCCACAGGCAGGCGAAGCCCGTGCAGGTGCGTCCGCCCGTGAGGACCACGAGCGGATCGGGCAAACCGAACAGCGTTATGTGCGAGTAGCTCCACGAGACCACGCCAAACGCGGTCTGCATAAACCAGCCCACGAACACCTCAAAGCTGGCGCCGAGCAGGGCGCTCACCAGGAAAATGATGATGGGGTTCTTTTTGTAGAAGCGGTTAAGCACCATGGTCATGAGCACGGCGCCAAATCCGTAGATGGGGCTGAAGGGGCCAAACAGCATGCCGGCGCGGTTCTGATAGACGCCCGGATCCCCGACCGTCATGTGCCAGATGTCCTCGGCGATCAGGCCGAGTATGCAGCAGACAAAGAACACCCAGAACAGGTTGAAGTAGTTGAGCTTGATGTAGCCCTCGCCGGTTTCATCGCGGCCGAGCATGCCCTCGGCGGCGGCGTCGCGGTCGAGCATCTCCTGCAGGCGGCGCTGCAGTTCGCGCTCCTGACGCAGCGTGGGGTCGACGGTTGCCGAAAGTGCAACAAGGATGCCGAGCTGGATCGCGGGACGCAGCAGGAAGGGCCCGATGCCCTGGAGCATCACGTCGACCAAAAGCTCGACGACGGTGAATGCAATAAGGATGTAGGACAGGCGGGCGGCGTTGCGGCGCTGGTTTTTGATAAGGTCCAGGCCAAAGATGATTAGGATGACGGCACTTGCCGCAGAGAGCATGATGCCGGCGACGATAAGGCCGACTGCGACGAGCGTGTTGTCGCCGAGCTTTTCGGTGGCGTTGCCGTTAACAAGTGCCGTGATGACCTGCCACATAAAGGCAGCGACCGACGGGAGCGTGCCCACGCCGGAAAGGATGCACAGGACGGCGTACACCTTAATGATGAGGGGAATCTTCTTGACCTCTGTGGCGCTGGGGACGCTGGGGTCGAGTTCGTTTCGATCCATACAGAACCTTTCTCGCTTTGTTGTAGGTTATAAGGATACGCCGCCGACCTGCCAAAAGACAGGACGAACGTCCCAATTGCAACTTTGTAATCCCCAACGGTGGACGCGGCGGCCATCTGGGGGCGCGGGCACTTACACTGGACAGACCGATAAAATGTTTGGCAACAAAACTGATTATTAGCTCGGTGGGCTTTTAAAAAGCGCTGCTCATGCGCTGGGGAGCACGTCGCGCCGTGCGTATAATAAGGCGGGTAACGCCAAAAATACGAGGCTCTGAGGGGATACCATGTCTCAAGAAACCATCCGCGCGGCCGAGCGTGCCGCGGGACAGGTGAACACCATGTCGACGTATGATCCGGACTCCGACCAGCTGCATGAGGAATGTGGCATTTTCGGCGTATGGGCGCCCGATCGCGACGTGGCTCGACTGACGTACTTTGGCCTGCGTGCGCTGCAGCACCGTGGCCAGGAATCGGCTGGAATCGCCGTGGGTGACGGCGGCACGGTTATGGTCCGCAAAGATCTGGGCCTGCTCGACCGCGTGTTCTCCAACGCCGACCTGTCGACGCTCTCCGGCCAGCTGGCCGTGGGCCACGTGCGCTATGGCACCGCCGGCGCCAAGAGCTGGGAAGCCTCGCAGCCGCATCTTTCCACCATCAACAGCGTCATTATCGCGCTTGCTCACAACGGCACTCTGGTCAACACCGACGAGTTGCGCCGTCAGCTGATCGAGCTGGGCGTGCCGTTCCTCTCCAATTCGGATTCCGAGGTCGCGACCAAGCTTATCGGCTACTTTACCCAGCGTACGGGCCACCTGCGCGAGGGTATTCGCAAGACCATGGAGCTCGTGCGCGGCGGCTACGCCATGAC
>CABUVF010000196.1 GCA_902494945.1 uncultured Collinsella sp. | reverse complement strand
GTTACTCCGGCTTGGTTTCTACCGTGGGAGTCTTATTCGCCGCAACTGGAGTACGAGCGGTGTCCATAGTCAGGCAGTGCTTGGGGCAGCTCTCGATGCACTCACCGCACACCACGCAGGCATACGGGTCGATCGACCACGTTCCACCCTTGCGATCGACCGCGAGCGCGCCCGCCGGGCAGCGGCGCACGCACATGCCGCAGCAGATGCACACGTCCATGTCGTTGACGATGTGCCCGCGCAGGCGCTTGGGCGCCGCGAGCTTCTCCTGCGGATAGCACACCGTGACCGGCTGCTTGACCATAGAGCCCAAGGCCGTCTTGGCAAATGTCAGCAAACTCATGCCGCGCCTACCTTTCCGTGCAGCTAATGCAGGGATCAATGGTCAGGATAATCATGGGCACGTTGGCAATGCGCACGCCCTGCAGCGCATGCGTCAGACCTGCCAGGTTTTGCGACGTCGGCGTGCGCACGCGAAAACGGTCCAGATTCTTGGTGCCGTTGCCGCGCACATAGTAATACGCCTCGCCGCGCGGCTGCTCAATCACAACCTCGCCGCGCGCGCCGTCGGCCGGTGTAAGCTTGGTGCGCCCGCCGATCCCGTCGTGCGGAATCTTGCCCACAAGCTCCTTAATGATGTCCATGGCCTGCGTGACCTCGGCACAGCGCACCTGGCAGCGGGCATAACAGTCGCCATCGGTGGCAACAATCGGCTCAAACGCAGCCAAGTCCGCATAGGCACCGTCACCGAACATGCGCACGTCATAATCCACGCCCGAGGCGCGACCGAACGGGCCGACCATCGACAGATCCAGCGCGTCCTTCTTGCTGATCACGCCCACGCTATGCAGGCGCTCGCCGCAGCTATTGTCGTCCAAAAATGTATGCACCACGGCCTCGTAGTCAGGGCGCATAGCGTCGAGCGTCTGGACAATACCCGCCAGCTCGGAATCCTCAATGTCGTGTTTAAGGCCGCCAATCTCGTTAATCGACAGAATCACGCGACCGCCGCAAGTGCTCTCAAAGATCTTGAGAATCTGCTCGCGCAGCGTCCACGAACGATAGAACAGCGCCTCAAAGCCAAAGGCATCGGCGAGCAGGCCCAGCCACAGCAGGTGCGAGTGAATGCGCGAAAGCTCATGCAGAATGGTGCGGATATACTGCACGCGACCAGGCACCTCGATGCCGAGCATGCGCTCGCAGGCGCTGGCGTAGCCACAGCTATGGCCCACGGCGCAGATGCCGCAGATGCGCTCGGCGATGTAGCCAAACTGATGCATATCGCGCTTTTCGGTGAGCTTCTCGAGTCCGCGGTGCACAAAGCCGATCTGCGGAATTGCTTCGATGACGCGGTCGTCCTCGATCACTAGGTCCAGATGAAGCGGCTCGGGCAGCACCGGGTGCTGCGGGCCAAACGGAATTACGGAGCGATGAGCCATGGACCTTACGCCTCCTTTTTCTGCTTGTCGCGGGCGGCCTTGGCGGCAAGCGCCGCGCGGGCCTTGGCCGCTTTCTCGGGATCCATGGCAGCGAGCTTTGCCTCCCTCTCGGCAGCCTTGAGCGCGGCCTTGGCAGCGGCATCGTCATGCTGGGCATCGGAGCCGGCAGTCGCAGCGGGCTGAGCAGCGACGCCCGCGGCATCGCCGGCGCTCGCAGCGCCTTCCCCTGCAGCAGCCGCAGCCGTGGCGGCCTTCTCGGCCGCGACCTTGCGCGCCTTGGCCTCGGCAGCCGCACGGACCTTCATGGCTTTCTCGCGCGCGGCCTTCACCTCGGGCGTGATAACGCTCATGGGCTCGGCAGTCGAGACCTGGTAGAAAAAGCCCTTAAAGTCGATCTGCATGTCGGTAATGGCAAGACCAAACAGGTCGTGGGCCTCGTTTTCAAACGGGAATACCGCCGGATAGTACGAACTGATAGACGGAATCTCCTGGTACTGATCAATTCCCTCAACCACCAGGTTTTCGATCGCATAGTTGCCGTCCTGCACAATATGCTCCTGAGCAGCACGAACGTTGATAAATGTATAGACCAGGCGATACGTGCCGTCGTCGACGTTGCGTTCGGCGTGCATCTGCACAAAGCGCGCGCCAACGCCCTTGCGCGCCTGGACATGCGACAGGAGCTCGTCGATCCCGACGATGGTATAGATAGCCTTTTGCATTACTCGGCCTCCTTTGCAGCGGCGGGCGCGGCGGACCTGGTGGACACGTTGACCTCGACGCCGTCACCGGCGACGGCCCCGGCCCCGGCCCCCGCAGCCACAAACCCGTCCTCGCCCAGCTCAACGCCACCGTCCCAAGTAGCGGCGCCGCCCACGGTAAGCGGATCGCCGCCGGCGCGCATCACGGCCTCCTTCTGGTCCAGAATGCCGCACGCCTCCACAATGGCATCGATCACGGTCTCGGGGCGAATGGCGCACCCGGGCGCGTACACGTCCACGGGAATCGCGCGGTCCACGCCGCCGATTACGTTATAGGCATCGCGGAACACGCCGCCCGAACACGCGCAGATACCGCAGGCCACCACACACTTGGGCTCGAGCATCTGGTTGTAAATCTGGCGCACGACAGGCAAGTTCTGAGCGTTGACCGAGCCCGTCACCAAAAAGATGTCCGCATGCTTGGGGTTGCCGGTATTGACCACGCCAAAGCGCTCCGCATCGAACAGCGGCGTGAGCGAGGCCAGCACCTCGATATCGCATCCGTTGCAGCTCGAGCCGTCGTAATGAATAACCCACGGCGAGCGCGACATTTTATGATCCATAGATGCCGCCTCCTAAATAAACACGTCGACGAGGATGGGCATAAGGTTGAGCAGGCCAAACACCAGCGCCACGCCCCATCCGAGCTTAAAGCAGCTGCGCCAGGTGCTGCGTGCGAAGGTGTTGTCGATCAGCACCTCGACAAAATACGTCGCAGCCATCACGACCAGGGCTACGACCCAGCTCACCGGGCTGTCCCAAACAAAGAACATGCCCACCCACATCAAAAACAGCACGGTCTCGCACCAGTGCATAAGGGTCATCTTGGCCAGCGTGCCGCCGCTCATCTCGGTGGCGACGCCCTGGACGATCTCCTGATGCGCGTGATGCGAGTACGAAAG
>CABUVF010000195.1 GCA_902494945.1 uncultured Collinsella sp. | reverse complement strand
AGGCGCTTGAGGACGTCGATGAGCAGCTCGTAGAAGCGCTCGGCAGAAGCGAGCTCCATGCTCTCGTCCGGGGTGTGGACATCGGAGAGCGTCGGGCCCACGGCGATGGCGTCCAGGCCGTGCAGGGCCTCAGCAAACAGGCCGCACTCAAGGCCGGCGTGAATGGACTCGATGCGCAGCTCGGAGCCAAAGAGCTCGCGATAGCTCTCGACGAAGATGTCGCGGACCGGCGAATGCTCGGCATAGCTCCAGCCGGGATACTCGAACTCGAACTTGGCGTCGAAGCCCAAGACATCGGCCAGCGTCTGCAGGCGGTCCTTGAACTCGTTCTGCAGCGAGGTGATCGAGGAGCGCGGGGACAGCATGATCTTGACCTGGTCGTCGGAAGTGGCGACCACGCCGATGTTGGAGGAAACCTCGACGGAGCCGTCGGTGGCGACGTTGCGGCGAATCACGCCGTTAGGGGCAAGACGCAGGGCGCGGATGAGGGCAAGCGCGGACTTCTGATCCATGGCCTCGACCTCGGCGTCGTCGGCAATCTCGACGGTGCAGGTAAAGCCGGGGTCGAAGACCTCGAGCTCGGCAGTGACGTCGGCGATGATGTCCTTTGCGATCTGGGCCGCGGCCTCGGCGGCAGCGTGGTCGGCGTAAACCAGCTCGGCCTTGCACTCACGGTTGATGGCGTTGTCCTTAGTGCCGCCGTTAAAGCTAACGATGGCGGGCTCGCCGGCGACCATCAGGCGGTCGATGATGCGGGCCATGATGAGGTTGCCGTTGCCGCGCTCCAGGTTGATATCGTTGCCGGAATGACCGCCCTGTAGGCCGGAGATGTCGAGCGTGAGGGTGCTGCCGGTCTTGTGCTCGCGCACGATGGGGCAGGTGTAGGTAACAACGACGCCGCCAGCGCAGCTGACGGTGGCAACGCCCTCTTCCTCGGAGTCAAGGTTAATCATGGTGCGGGCGCTAATCTGGGACTTGTCGAGCGTCTCGGCGCCGACCAGGCCAGTCTCCTCGTCGGTGGTGAATACGCACTCGAGGGCGGGGTGAGCAATCGAATCGTCGTTGAGCACAGTAAGCATCAGAGCGACAGCAATACCGTTGTCGGCGCCCAGGGTGGTGCCGTTAGCGGTGAGGACGCCGTCCTTCACGACCAGGTCGATACCGTCGGTCGTAAAGTCGTGCTCAACAGAGCCCAACTTGTCGCACACCATATCGATGTGGCCCTGCAGCATCACAGTCGGGGCATTCTCGGCGCCGGCAGAAGCGGGCTTGCGAATGATGACGTTGTAGACCTCGTCCTGGTACACATCGAGGCCGCGCTCCTTGGCAAACGCAACCAGGAAATCGCTGATGCCCTTCTCGTTGCCAGACCCACGGGGGATCGCGCTGACCTCCTCAAAGAAATGGAACAGCTGGGCGGGCTCGTAGCCGGTGATCTTGTAATCCATGGTGCCTCCTTGGCGCAACTGGTTAGACAGTAAGACATGCGCCTTGTATATTCCCAGACTTTGCGTGCATAAACCAGTCGAAAACGCCGAGCGCCCTCGCATCATCGGCTAACGGTGGACCGTATAGCGTAACGGTCACAACTTCCGCAGCTCTACAAATCGAGGCGCCCTTTCCGGAGCGCCTCGATTGCGCGTATCAAATTGTCGCCACGCCTTACAGCGCGCCGGAACCGGCTTGCATCATGCCGCCGGGGCCCGAGGTCACGCCGCCGCTCACGGGCGCGGCGTTGCCAGTGCGCGGTGCCGCCGGGGCGGTATCACCACCGAGCGTGCCCGCCGGACGCGGTGCCGGGATCTCGCCCGTGCCGTGGCTAAAGACAAACTTGCCATCGGCCACGTCGCACAGGACGGTATCGCCCTCGCCCCACTCGCCGGCCAGCAGCTCCTCGGACAGCGGGTCCTCGATGAGCTTTTGAATAGCACGGCGCAGCGGACGCGCACCGTTGGTGAGGTCGGTGCCCTCGGCCACGATCTTGTCATAGGCCGCATCGGTGAGCTTGATGTTCATGCCGTTGGCAATCAGACGCTGGCGCAGGTCGTCCACCAGCAGGTGC
Source organism: uncultured Collinsella sp. (assembly GCA_902494945.1). Classification (GTDB taxonomy): domain Bacteria; phylum Actinomycetota; class Coriobacteriia; order Coriobacteriales; family Coriobacteriaceae; genus Collinsella. The sequence continues at coordinate 1,145 of CABUVF010000195.1, read as the reverse complement.
GCGATCTTGGTGAGATTCTCGCCCGAGAGCTTCTGGAACACCACGATGTCGTCGATACGGTTGAGCAGCTCGGGGCGGAACAGGCGCTTGAGCTCGCCCATCGCGCGACCACGGATCTCACTCGACGTGAGACCCTGCTCGCCGGTGGTGCCAAAGCCCACGCTCGCATCCTGCGCAATCTCGCGGGCGCCCACATTGGACGTCATGATGATCACGGTGTTGCGGAAGTCGACCGTCTTGCCCTGGCTATCGGTCAGGCGGCCCTCCTCCAGCACCTGCAGCAAGATGTTGAAGATATCGGGGTGCGCCTTCTCGATCTCGTCGAACAGCACGACCGAGTACGGGTGGCGACGAACGGCCTTGGTGAGCTGGCCGCCCTCGTCGTGACCGACGTAGCCCGGAGGGCTACCGATGAGCTTGGAGACCTCGAACTCGCTACCGAACTCGGACATGTCGAAGCTGATGAGCGCGTCTTTGCTGCCAAAGAGATACTCGGCGAGCGTCTTGGCGAGCTCGGTCTTGCCCGTGCCGGTGGGACCCAGGAAGATAAAGCTGCCGCCGGGACGACGCGGGTCCTTGAGCGGCGAGCGGCTGCGGCGCACGGCCTTGGCGACGGCCTCGACGGCCTCGTCCTGGCCGATAATGCGGGTCTTGAGCACGCTTTCGGTCTGCAGCAGGCGACGGCTCTCGCTCTCGGTGAGCGAGGAAACCGGCACGCCAGAGGTCACGGACACGATGTCGGCAATCTGACTCACGTCGATGGTGAGCGGGCTGGCGTCGAGCTCGGCGGTCCAGGCGGCCTTGGCTTCGGCGAGTTCAATCTCGGCGGCCTTCTGCTGCTCGGTGATCTCGGCGGCCTTGTTCATGTCATCGCCCTCGGTGGCCTCCTGCGCGGCGGCCTTGAGCTCCTCTATACGATGCTCGGCCTCGCGCACCGGCTCGGGCGCGCGGTTGGCGGCGATGCGGGCGCGGGCACCGGCCTCGTCAATGAGGTCGATGGCCTTATCGGGCAGGAAGCGATCCTGAATGTAGCGGTTGGAAAGGTTCGCGGCGGCCTCGATAGCACCCTGCGTATAGCGCACATGGTGGTGCTCCTCGTAGCGCGGCTTGAGCGCGGTCAGGATCTTGACCGTGTCCTCGACGCT
>CABUVF010000194.1 GCA_902494945.1 uncultured Collinsella sp. | reverse complement strand
TTCGCCACGGCCGATGAACCTTCGGGCTGGGACTACAAGCTGCAGTGTCAGCGCTTTACCGAGGCCGTTCAGGCCATTAAGGATGCGGGTTTTGAGTGCGGTATCGTGCACTGCGCCAACACGCCGTCCTCGATGCTCGACCCCTCGATGCATTTTGATATGATCCGCGCCGGCGTTGGCTTGTATGGCATGCAGCCGTGCGAGCTGAGTGGCCGCGTGATGCAGCTTGATCCCGTTATGAGCGTCCATGCGCGTGTGACGCGCGTGGCACACCCTGCGATGGGCGAGGGCGTGGGCTACGGCTTTACCTACCGCGTACCGCGCACGCGCGTTCAGATCTGCACCCTTCCGATCGGTTATGCCGATGGCCTTTCGCGTACGCTTTCCAATCGTATGGACGTGCTGTATCGCGGCGAGCGTGTGCGTCAGGTGGGCAATATCTGCATGGACCAGTTTATGGTCGCCATTCAGTCCAACCCGGCGCATGAGATTCCCGAGGCCGAGTATGGTGACGAGATGATCATTGTCGGCCGCGATGGAGATGCCGAGATTACCATGGACGAGATGGCGCGCCTACGCGGCACGATTAACTACGAGGTCGCTTGCGGCTTTGGTATGCGTCTCGACAAGGTCTACGTGTAGGAGTCGCTATGGGCGTCATGCACATCCCCGGCCATAGCCATCAGGCGCCGCGTGAGGTCGCACTCGAGGAGATCGAGGCCGTTCTGGGCGATTGTCACCTTTGCCAGCTTTACCAGTCGCGCCATAACATCGTGTTTGGCGTGGGAAACCCCCATGCTCGCGTGATGTTTATTGGCGAGGCGCCGGGCCGCAATGAGGATTTGCAGGGCGAGCCCTTTGTGGGGGCGGCAGGCGAGGACCTCAACGGCATTTTGTCGCTGGCGGGGCTCAAACGCGAAGACGTCTACATTGCCAACGTGCTTAAGTGCCGCCCGCCGGGAAACCGCAATCCGCGTCCCGAGGAAGTGCTGGCTTGCTCGCCGTTTTTGCGTGAGCAGATTCGAAGCATCTGGCCCGATATAATCGTGACGCTCGGCAATCCCGCGACGCACTTTGTGCTTAAGACCGAGATCGGCATTACTAAGCTGCGCGGCAGGTTCCACCAGATGGGGCATTTTGTGGTAATGCCCACGTTCCATCCGGCAGCGGCGCTACGCAATCCGGCGTGGCAGGAGCTGCTGGAGGAAGACTTTAAGATGCTGGGCGATTATCTGGAGCGACATCCCGCACCAGAGGACGCCTCGGAATAATAAGGAGCATATATGTCCCTGGAGCGCCTGGGGGTAGGTACTTACAAAACGACTTGCGCTGCCGATACGGAGTACTTTGGCGAGCTAATTGCACCGTGCCTTGAGGACGGCGATGTGCTCATCCTGACCGGTGGCCTGGGAGTGGGCAAAACTCACTTTACCAAGGGCGTCTCGCGCGGGCTGGGCGATGGGCATATGGTTACGAGCCCTACGTTTGCGCTCATGGCCGTTCACGATCAAGGTCGTATTCCGCTGTTTCACTTTGATCTATACCGCCTGGAGCATGCCTACGAGCTCGAGGATACGGGCATTTTCGATGTGCTGGGCTATGAGGGTGCTTGCCTGCTGGAATGGGGCGAACAATTCCAGGACGAGCTGACGGATGAGTATCTTTCGGTGACGCTCAAGCGTGATGAGGGCGACAGCGATGTGCGAACGATAACGCTCGAGGCGCACGGTGACCGCGCAATGGAGCTTTCCCATTTGATTGATAAGGCTGTACAAGATGAGCTTGCATAACGACAACGCGCTGGTGGTGGCGCTCGATACCTCGACCGACATGCTTGCCTGCGCGGCAAGCTGGATTGATGGGCAGACGGGCGAGACGAAGCTCGTGAGTGGCGACCACATGTGTCGCCGTCACGCCAACGTTGAGCTCGTGAATACCGTTGATGGCGTGCTGGCTCAAGCCGGTCTGGATCGCAGCGATGTTGGTTGCTACGTGGTCGGCCGCGGCCCGGGGTCGTTTACGGGTGTGCGCATCGGCATCTCCACTGCCAAGGGCCTCGCGCGCGGTGCCAATGTTCCGCTGCTGGGCGTGTCGACGCTCGACGCTTGCGCTTGGACGGCGTGGAAGGCTGGTGTGCGCGGCAGGCTTGGTATCTTGGCCGATGCTATGCGCGGTGAGGTATATCCGGCGCTGTATATGCTGGTCGATGAGGGCCCCGAGCGTCAATTTGAGCGCGAACACGTGGTCAAGGCCGCCGTGGCGCTCGATGAGTGGCGCCGAGCAGCGGACTGGGACCAGGTTCAGCTGACCGGTGACGGTCTCGTGCGCTATGGCAAGCTGCTGGGTGAGGACGAGGCCGCCCGCTGCGTGGAGCGCGACCTGTGGTGGCCTTCGGGCGAGGGCTTGCTGCTCGCGCACGCTGCGGGTGACGGCGATCCGGCCCGCGTCCTGCCGATTTACACGCGCCTTTCGGATGCCGAGGAAAACGAGCGCAAGCGTCTTGGTCTTGCCGAGAGTGCGCAGAGCGAAATTACGGGTGTTGCCGATGAGCTCGCCGGTCGTCATCTGCAGTTCCGTCCCATGGGCGCGGCGGATGCCGAGGGCGCGAGCGCGCTGGAGGCTGCCTGCTTTGAAGGTGCCGGACACGAGGCATGGACGCCGGGCATGTTCCTGTCCGAACTGGGCGAGGATGTCGCTGCGCCGCGTAGTTGGTGGGTGGCACACGACGACGGCAAGCTGCTGGGCCTTGCCGGCGGTATGGTCGTGGACGGTGATGTGCAGATTCTGGATGTCGCCGTCGACCCGGCACATCGCCGTGAGGGCATTGCCCGCAAGCTGCTGTCGCACGTGAGCTATGATGCCCAGATGCTCGGCTGCACTACGGCTTCGCTCGAGGTCGAGGACGGCAACGAGGGAGCGATTGCGCTCTATAACGCTCTGGGCTTTACCGAGGCTGGCCGTCGCCGCGGCTATTATGGTGCCGGCAAGGACGCCATCGTCATGACGGCCCCGCTGCCCCTGGTACTTCCGGTCGACAATGCTTCGCCCGAGCCGACGGCGGCAGAGCAGCGCGTATGGCCGCTGCCTGCGCCTGGGCGCTCCGAGGGGGAGCGTGCCGAAATTGAGCGCCGCCGCCTAGTGCTCGCTATCGAGAGCTCCTGCGACGAGACGGCCGTGGCGATTATCGATGCGGATGGCAATATGCTGGCCAACCAGGTGTC
>CABUVF010000193.1 GCA_902494945.1 uncultured Collinsella sp. | reverse complement strand
CGATCGGTGAGGTCGTGGACGATACGCACGTCCGAAAGGCCTGCTTGACGACAGAGCTCGGCCGCGGCGTCGAGCGCGCCCTCGTAGAGCTCGCAGGCAAACAGGCCGCCGGCACGCAGCATGTAGGGCGCCGCGTTGAGCAGGCGGCGGAAGATATCGAGACCGTCGGCACCGCCCTCGAGCGCCAGATCGGGCTCAAAGTCCTTGACCTCATGCGGCAGCGAGCGCATGACGTCGGTCGGGATGTAAGGTGGGTTGGAGACGAGCACATCAAAGGTGCCCCACTCTTCGCGGGGAATGGAACTCACCAGGTTTGTGAGGCTGAAGGCGACCTCGTCGGACGTGAGGCCAAGCGCATCACGGTTTTTGGTGGCCAGATCGATGGCGCGCGGCTCGATATCGGTAGCAGTGCAGGTAACGTGGCCGCGGCGCTCCCAGGCAAGGGAGAGCGAAATGCAGCCCGTGCCGCAGCCGACCTCGAGAACGCGGGCAGTGCGGGGCTCGGCTGGGGCAGATACGTTGGCCTCGGCGGCATCTTGCGCGGGAGTCGCCTGTTGGTCGTTGTCCTCAATGGCGATGCCGTATTCGTCGAGCTCGGGCTCGGGGGTTTCCATGGCCTCTGCTTCTGCCGCTTCGGCTTCTGCCGCCTGCGCGGCGGCTTCCTCGGCCTCGCGATCGGCCAGTTCCTCGGCATAAGCGCGACTGCCCAGCACATCGCCGCCTAGCGCCGCCTCGTCGGCAGCTGTGAGGTTGGCGGCACGGCGCTCGGCCGTCGCTCGCTCGTCGGCCAATGCGGCCTCGGCCTTGCGTGCCTGCTCGACCTCATCGTTCCAAGGCAGCTCAACACGCTGACGGGCAGCGGCCTCGGGGCTCAGTACCTCGGCATCCAGATAATTGAGGACTTCCTCGACGAGCATCTCGGTCTCGGGGCGCGGAATGAGCACACCGGGGGCGCACGCGACGTCGATCATGCGAAACTGCGTGCTGCCCGTGATGTATTGCAGCGGCTCGCCCTTAGCGCGGCGGACAACGGCCGCATGCATGGTCTCGAGCTGGGCCGCGTTAAGCGTCTCGTCCATACGCATATATAGGTCAATGCGCGCCAGGCCCGTGGCGGCGCACAGCAGCCACTCGGCAGAAAGACGGGGGTGCTCCTCGCCGCGCTCGGCCAGGTACTCCTTGGTCCACTCGAGACAACGCTTGATGGTCCAAATCTCGTTTGCCATGGGGCCCTCCCCTCTTAAGCGCCGGACGGCGCGCGAATGTCGGAGCAGATTGTAAGCGAGGCCAGCGCTTGGCAAGGGGCGATTGAAGGCGATTATCGAGAATCAGCCCAGAATTATGCACCGAGCTCGCTCAAAGTGTTCATTCGCTGACGTCTAAATTTGCATTCGTCAAGCTTTTGGCAAGGTTGCCCCAAAACTGACCAATATCTAACCAAGAACTTGCCACATCGCTTGACGCACGACCCATCAAAAATCGCTCCGCGACTTCTTGGACAATTTTTCGAGCAATATTTTCGATAGCAGATATATGCCGTCAATTACCTTAAGCAGGTAAGCAGCTCAAATGACATCACAGCCGACTGAATAAAATATCAAGGCAATGTCACCAATGACTCCCTACGAATCATTTGACAACCAAGGAAACGCCGATGTTTTGGCAATGTCAGCGAGCGACGTCCAGAGCGAACAAGTTGGCATGAAAAAGGCAAGGCATAGACCTTCTGGTCATGCCTTGCCTTTTGAATGACAAATTGTCGCTCTGGGCGGCGCGCAGCGTCGAGTCGTTACGCGGTTTGTAAAACCGCGTAACCTACACGGCCTGTGCCAGCTTCTCGGCACGCTCGGCGGCGGCGAGCGCCTCGATGACGGTGCCGAGCTGATCGCCCAGAAGGACGCCGTTGTAGGTGGAGTTGAAGCCGATGCGGTGATCGGTCACGCGGTCCTGGGGCTGGTTGTAGGTACGGATCTTCTCGGAACGGTTGCCGTGGCCGATCTGGCTCTGGCGCTCGGCACCGAGCTCCGCCTGCTGCTTCTCGAGCTCCATCTCGTACAGACGGGCGCGCAGCATCTGCATGCAGACCTCGCGATTCTGAATCTGGGAGCGCTGCTCCTGCGACTGCACCACGGTGTTGGTGGGCAGGTGGGTGATGCGCACGGCGGAGTAGGTGGTGTTAACGCACTGACCGCCAGGGCCCGAAGCGCAGTAAGTGTCGATGCGCAGGTCAGACTGGTTGATCTGGACGTCGATCTCCTCGGCCTCGGGAAGCACGGCGACGGTTGCCGTGGAGGGCTGGATACGGCCCTGGGACTCGGTCTTGGGAACGCGCTGGACACGGTGTACGCCGGACTCAAACTTCATGACGGAGTAGACGCGGTCGCCCTCGACCTTGAACTCGATGGACTTAAAGCCGCCGGCCTCGCTGGGGCTGGAATCGAGCACGGTGGTCTTCCAGCCACGCGACTCGCAAAAGCGCTGATACATCTTGTACAGGTCGCCGGCGAAGATGGCCGCCTCGTCGCCACCGGCGGCGGAGCGAATCTCGACGATGGTGTTCTTGTCGTCGTTGGGGTCGCTCGGGATGAGCATGTACTTAATGTCTTCCTCGAGCTGGGGAAGTTTGGCCTCGTTTTCGGAGATGTCCATCTGGAGCATCTCCTTCTCATCGGCATCGGTAGTATCGTGGAGCATTTCCTTGGCAGCCTCGATGTCATCGAGCGCGCCGATGTACTCGCGCGAGGCGGCGATGAGGTCGGACTGGTGCGCGTACTCCTTGTTGAGACGCGTGAACTCCTTAATATCGGAGGCGACGGCCGGGTCGGAGAGCTTCTTCTCGAGTTCCTCGTAGGCCTTGATAATCTTTTCGAGCTTGTCGCGCATGGCGGGACTCCTTTATATGCGTGAAGGTGAAAATCGGCAGAATTGATGGGGCGCGGGGCGCCGATGCGGGGGTAAGCCCGGCTAGAACATGTCGATCTTCAGATACATGCGCATCCCTTCGCGTATGGGGTACATAGTTGCGGTCTAACCCATACATGATAGCGTGCGCAGGCAAACCTGCATATAACCCGCACGGAATGAGCGGACGTAGCCGTTGGGGACATTCCTTTACGACTAGTCGTTTAAGAACGTCCCCAACGGCTAACAAAGGGACTGTCGCTTGGTCGAATTCTAGAGCGTTTGGAGCAGGGAGATGAGAAAACGGATGCCCTGGAGGTAGGCTCGGCGGGTGATG
>CABUVF010000192.1 GCA_902494945.1 uncultured Collinsella sp. | reverse complement strand
GTCGATCACGGCTGCACCGGCAAGGGTAGCGAACAGGTTCGTTTTGAGGCTGCCGTCAAGGCCCTCGACCCCGAGCTTAAGGTTATCGCCCCGGTTCGCGAGTGGGATCTGAAGTGCCGTCCCGACGAGGTCGCCTATGCTCACGCCCACAACGTGCCGGTTCCCGAGGGTGCCAACGACAACCCCTATTCCATCGACGACAACCTGTGGGGTCGTGCCATTGAGTGCGGCCACCTGGAGGATCCCTGGAACGAGCCGCTCGACGACGCCTGGGTTATGACCAAGAATCCCGAGGACACGCCCGACACCCCGACGTATACCGAGATTGAGTTTGAGGCCGGCAAGCCCGTCGCCGTCGACGGCAAGAAGATGAAGCTCTCCGAGATCATCATCGCACTCAACAAGATCTCGGGCGACAACGGCTTTGGCCGTCTCGACCTGGTCGAAGACCGTCTGGTGGGCCTTAAGAGCCGCGAGTGCTATGAGGTTCCCGGCGCCCTGACGCTCATCACCGCCCACAAGGCACTCGAGGATATCTGCGTCGAGGGCGACCTGCTCAAGACCAAGATTAAGCTCGAGCAGGATTGGGCCACTGCCGTGTACAACGGCCAGTGGTACAGCCCGCTCAAGAACGCGCTCGACGCCTTTATGGCCGACACCCAGAAGTTCGTGACCGGTACCGTCCGTCTGAAGTTCTTTAAGGGCAACTGTCATGTCGTCGGCCGCAAGAGCCCCTTCAGCCTCTACGACTACGGTCTGGCTACATACGACCGCGACACCACGTTTGACGAGAAGGCCAGCGCCGGCTTTATCGAGATCGATACGCTGTCGCTCAAGACGTGGGCAAAGGTCCAGGGTCCCAGCTCCGCTGCCGCCCAGGCTTAAGGGCCCTTTCCTTGGTATCCGCGCGGCCCATCCGCGTGATACAAAACGGGCGCACGGGGTCCCTACCTTTCGTTATGCTTGCTGACACTTCTTAACATCGGTGGCCCCTACGTTCCGCCCGCATATATGACGCCGCGCCTGCGGCTGAGTCCGAGCCCCGCCGGGGTTGTCCGGCGGGGCTCCTTCTATCAATTTGGCAGCTCTGTGCCTATATATATGAGGAGTATCCATTATGTTCAACGCTATCGCGCATGCCTTACTTGCCCTCGCGCCCGAGTTCGATGCTGCAAAGGTCGAGGACGTTCCTGTGAGCCTGAAGGCCTGGATCGATGGTTCGCAAGGCAACATCCGGAGGGAGACGTTGGGCGCCAAGTGCCTGGTGCGTCACTTCTTTGCAAATTAGCAACATGGTCCCGCGCACGGTGGGGATTGTGTAAAACTGGCGGTTGAAAAATCGCTTTAGCGACATGGCGCATTGCTTTGGGCGCTTGTTTTGGTATTTGGAGAAAGGGGACAGTTCCATGGCTCTTTGGGGCGGTCGTTTTGAGGCGGGAGTGGCCGAGGTCACGCAGGAGTTTGGCGCGTCGCTGCCGGTCGACAAACATCTCTATAAGCAGGATATCGCCGGTTCTAAGGCGCATGCCAAGATGCTGGCGGCCCAGGGCATCATCAGTGCCGAGGATGAGCAGGCGATTGCCGAGGGCCTGACCGGAATCGAACAGGATATCGACGCCGGTAACTTCACCTTCGATATCAACGACGAGGACATCCATATGTCCATCGAGAGCGAGCTGACGCGTCGCATCGGCGAGGCCGGCAAGCGCTTGCATACCGGACGTTCGCGCAACGACCAGGTGGCGACCGATACGCGCCTGGGCGTCAAGGCGTTGGCCAAGGAGCTCATGGAGGCCAACCTGCAGTTGCGCCACGTGCTGGTGGATGCGGCCAAGAAGTACGACAAGGTGATTCTGCCGGGTTACACGCACATGCAGCATGCTCAGCCCGTGCTGCTGTCACATCATCTGCTGGCGTATTCCTGGATGTTCGCGCGCGACTTTACACGTCTGAAGGCCGCCTTTGATGCCGCCGACAACTGCCCGCTGGGTGCTGCCGCGCTTGCCGGTACGAGCTATCCGCTCGATCGCCAGATGACGGCTGCCGAACTTGGCTTTGCGGGCGTGATTCCTAACTCACTCGATGCTGTTTCCGACCGTGATTTCCTGCTCGACCTGCATTATGCCGGCTCCGTCATGGCCATGCACCTGTCGCGTCTTTCCGAGGAGATCGTGCTGTGGTCGAGCTCCGAATTTGGCTTTATCACGCTTTCCGACTCGTACTCCACCGGCTCGTCCATCATGCCTCAGAAGAAAAACCCCGACTTTGCCGAGCTTATTCGCGGCAAGAGCGGTCGCGTGTACGGCAACCTGGTCCAGCTGCTCGTGACCATGAAGGGTCTGCCGTTGGCCTATAACAAGGACCTGCAGGAGGACAAGGAGGGCGCGCTCGATACCGCCCACACGCTCATGCAGTGCCTGTCGGTTATGGCCGGTATGATTTCGACTTGGACCGTCAACGAGGGCGCCATGGCACGCGAGTGCGGCGTGGGTCACCTTGCCGCCACCGACGTTGCCGACTACCTGGCTAAGCGTGGTCTGCCGTTCCGCGAGGCGCACGCCGTGGTGGGGCATTTGGTCCTGATGTGTGAGAAGCGCGGCTGCAATCTTGAGGATCTGCCGTTTGAGGTGTTCCAGGAGGCAAGCCCGCTCTTTGAGCGCGATATTACCGAGGCGCTCGACATCCCGTCGATTGTCGCCGCGCGCACGACCGAGGGCGGTACCGCCCCTGCCGCCGTTGCCGTGCAGTTGGGGCGCGCCGAAGCGCAGCTTGCGGCCGATGAGGGTGTGTTTGGCTCGTTGACTAAGGTCGTCGAGATGGGCCACGGAGCTAATTAGCTTATTGGATGCGTCTGTCTGGTGCGTTCATCATATCTTGCCTTTACGGGTGCCCGCTACGGTAGGCGCCCGTTTTGTTATAGAGAAGGAAGGAGCTTGTCGAGAACTTTTGTAGGACATTTGCGCAGGTTGTGAAGGGGGTGCGTTCACGGGCGGCAATCGACCGTCTGTTCTGTTCGGTGCAGTTGGAAGTGGGGCGGATGGTACTCTAGTCGGGCTTCGGAACAGAAGTGACACATATGGAGCGCTTCAATAAATAATAACGCTTCAATAAACGGCTTTTTGTTTAACTGCAGCTAGAACTCTGTTACGATGCAGTCCAGGCGGGTGCCGGAATGGGACTTGGGCACGCGCGAACCTACTTGAAAGGCTACCTTATGGCTATCGAGAAGACCTTCATCATGATTAAGCCCGACGCC
>CABUVF010000191.1 GCA_902494945.1 uncultured Collinsella sp. | reverse complement strand
TCATCGGCTGAACGATTGACTTCGCGAACACCTCCAACGGCGCTTTGAAATTGAACTTCTTTTTTGCGGTCATAGCGGTACTCCCCTTCCTTTTCCGCAAATTAAGACAGATGTGCCCTGGGCAAGACCGTGAGCCTTGCCTTATATCAATCGATGTGTGGGCACGTTATGCCTAGAGACCAGGTTCTCCAAGCAGGTTAACAATGTGATATGCGAGATAACTCTTCTCGGCATCGGTAACGACAACGTTATAGGTAGACGCTAAGTGGTCGGCAATTGACTCCGCACACGAGAACGCCCTCGGATACGCCGTTTCATCGATACGGAACAGCGCGTCGCCATTGACCTGCCCCGCCGCGGGATCGAGCGCTCGCTGCGCAAAAAACTGCAGATGGCGAACGAAACGCTCGTACGGCAACGAGGTGACGTCAAGGGTCGTGGCATAGTGCTCGGAAACAATCGCGAGCACGTCGCGAACAAGCTGGACCGAAACAATCAGACGGTCAGAGCGCTGCGGCATAGTGGCGTTGACGATATGCAGCGTAATAAAACCCTGCTCTTCTTCGCTCATCTGGATGCCCATATACTCCTTGATAATCTGCAGCGCACGGCCCGCAAGCGCATACTCCTTGCGATAGAACTGCTGGATCTCGAGCAGCAGCGGGTTCTCGCAGGGAACGCCCTTGCGCTCGCGCTCCAAGGCAAGGCTGATATGGTCTGCGAGAGCAATGAGAATCTTATCGTTGATGTCGACATTGAGCTCTCGACGAAGCATCTGAACGATTTCCTCGGAAATCACGAGGTTGACGGTGGGGATGGACTCCAAAAGATGTGCCAAGCGGTCAATCGTACGCGAGTCCTGAGAAGTTCCCTCCTGCAACGCGTAGGTCTTTTCGACTGACGCCTCGTCGATGGCATCGCCGGCATGACGGCCAAAGCAGAGGCCTCGACCGATGACGATGAGCTCGGAGCCATCGTCCGAAGTGACCATTGCGACGTTGTTGTTAAAAACTCGCTTGATAACCACGGTACCCACCACAAGAATTTACTCGGAAAGCCAGACGACAGGCTCTTTAACAGCAACAGGGCCGGAAGCATGCTCACGAAGAGTCGAGTTCTCCGAGCGCTCGCACACGATAACGAAGACCGTGGGATCGAAGCCGGCGGCGCGGACCGCGTCGAAATCGACCTCGACGAGGGGCTGGCCCGCGTCGACATGATCGCCCTGGGCAACGAGCGCATGGAAGCCCTTGCCCTCAAGCTTAACAGTATCGATTCCGATATGCAGCATCACCTGAGCAGAGCTGTCGTCGGACATGATGCCCAGCGCGTGCTCAGTCGGAAACAGCGCGGCGACGGTGCCGGAAACAGGAGCGCACACCGTTCCCTCTTGGGGAACCACGGCAACGCCATCGCCCACGGCACGGCTGCTAAAAGCGGGGTCATTGGTATTTTCTAGATGAACAAGCTCGCCGGAAACAGGAGCGAGGATTTCGAACTCGGAAGTTGCAGTCTTCTGCTCATCCGAACCGCCCATCAGGCGAGAAAAGAAACCCATGGTGGCATGTCCCTTCATAAATATAGCCCAACCAAAATCAAGCGAATGCGTCCATAGAGACACATCCGTTCAAAGACTTTGGTTAGGCCCACGTCCGAGGGACTCGGTAACCTTCCGCATTTCTTTTTACGGGAGTTATTGTAGACAAGCCCAAAGCCAGAACAATCATTATGACCGGTGAGCGGTATTTTTTCTTCGATAAACGGTATTTAGGCGGCACTTAGGGGCGTTCCTTTCCCGCCGGCACCCAGGGACGCTCCTTGCTCTGACCCCTTTGCACCAAAAAGGGCCCCGAGCGTAGTTGCTCGGGGCCCTTGGCTCACCTCGCTCTAGCGGGCGACGCGTATGCTACTTGCGCTTGCCGCCGCCGTCGCCGGGACGACGGGAGCTGCCGCCGCGCTTGCCGCCACGATTGTTACCATAGCTGCCACGGTTATCGCGACCGCCGGCACGACCGCCGCGGGAGCCGGCCTGGTTGCCGCCACGCCCGCCGCGATAGCCGCCACGGCGCTCCTCGCGGGTGTCATCGTAGTTGCGCCAGTCATCGCGACGATCGCGGCTGGCACGCGGATCGCGACGATCACGCGACTCATTCGAACGACCGGAGCCGCTGCGGCCACCGTTGCCACGAGCGCCCTCGCGACGCTCGCCGCCACGGCCGCCCTCGCGACCTCCGCGCTCGTCAAAGCGCTTGCCGCCGCGGGACTCTCCGCCGCGGGTACCACGCTCGTCACGCGAACCACGGCCTTCGCCGCCTCGGCGCTCATCGCGCCCGCCGCGCTCGCCATCGCGACCGGAGCGACGACGGTCACCCGAGCCGCGCTTGCCGCCGTGCGAACCACGGCCCTCGTCCTCGCGCTCAACACGACGACGACCGCCACGGTCCTCGTCCTCACGACGGCGGCGGTGTGCCTCGCCCTGGAACTGCTTGGCACGACGCTCGGCACGGTTGCCGCGCAGGCCCTGCTCAACAGCACCGCTGCGCTCCTCGGCAGCTACCTCGCGGGCCACGCTCTCCACAGCCTCGTCCACGCGAGCCTGAACGCCCTCGCGCACGCGGGTCTTGCCGCCGCGCTTGGGACGGCTCGGACGCTCGCCATCGCTGCGGCGCTCGTCGCGACCGCGGTTGGAACGACCGGCAACATCGCCGTAGTCATCGCCGTTGCGCTTGCCGTCGCGACGCGCCTGCTCGAGCTTCTTCTTGCTCTTGGACTTGCCGCGCTTGGTCTTCTTCTTCACCTTAAAGGCCGCAGGGTCGCGCTCGGGGTCAACCGCGGGCGGGTTGGGACCCACATGCAGGTCGCCGGCCTCGTAGATGTCGGCCGTCTTGTCCATGAGCTTCTCGATCTCGTAGAACTCATCGACGTCCTGCTCGGTCACAAAAGTGATGGCCCAGCCCAGCTCGCCGGCGCGGCCCGTGCGGCCGATGCGGTGGATGTAGTCGGTCGGCTCGGCCGGCACGTCAAAGTTCACGACGTAGCGCACGTCGCTGATGTCGATGCCGCGGGCGAGGACATCGGTCGCCACCAGCACGTCGACGGTGCCGTCGCGGAAGGCCGAAAGCGCGCGCTCGCGCTGGGCCTGGCTGCGGTTGCCGTGGATCGCGGCGGCCTTGATGCCCTTGCGCTCCAGACGACGGCAGCAGCTGTCGGCGCGGTGCTTGGTGCGCATAAAGACGATAGTGCGCTCCGGGCCTTCCTTTTTGAGGAACTCGGGCAG
>CABUVF010000190.1 GCA_902494945.1 uncultured Collinsella sp. | reverse complement strand
TTCGACCTCCTTTGACGGCGCCTTCGCGGCGCGGTTTGGGTGCATGTTGCGACCGTTTTGCACGGTCGACCTGTAAGTTTACCTTAGATGCCGGCGATTGCGAAGTTGAGCAGCCACTCGGCCAGCGGATACACGGTAACGTCGAAATACCGTCCAATCACGTCGATGCCGGTCCACATAGGCAACAGGTACAGCACCAGGATGAGGATGGGCATGGCGTATTGCTGCAGGCGGTAGTAGTTAGAGAGCGCTTTGCCTTTGAGGAACGGCACGATGATCGACGAGCCGTCGAGTGGCGGAATCGGAATGAGGTTAAAGAACGCGAGCGACAGGTTGACCACAATAAAGGTGGCACCGAAGTTCATGATTTGGGAAGCCACAGCAAAGGACATGCTGGTGTAGAGGTTGCCGTATGTCGCGTGCATGAGAGCGGCCGCAAGGCATGCCAGCGCAATGTTCGATGCGGGGCCGGCCACGCTCACCAGGACCTCGTCGCGCTTGGGGTGCTTGAGGTTGTTGAGATAGACGGGCACGGGCTTGGCGAAGGCGAACACCGGGCCGCCGGCGGCGAGCATCAGCAGCGGCAAGAGAATGGTGCCAAACGGGTCGATGTGGTTGAGCGGGTTGAGCGAGACGCGGCCGCGCGAACGGGCCGTCTTATCGCCGAGTGCCCAGGCCGCGGCGGCGTGCGCGCTCTCGTGGATCACGATGCCCACGATGACGGCGGCGGCGCTGGCGAGCAGGTTCATGAGGTAGCTGCTGGACATGTCACTCCCCTAGCGGACGCGGCGCGAGGCGCGCGTAAGCAGGTAGTCGGCCACAAACAGGATGACGGCCACGATGGCGTAATCCAAGCGGAAGACACCGCCAAAGGGCGAGGTGATAACGCCGTAGCCGGCGATGGCGCTCGGCAGGGCGCGCGAAAGCTCAACGACAAAGCCCACGATCTGCAGCTTGGCGGTGAGGCCGCTGAAGCACAGCAGCACGGTCATCGCGCTCATAAATATGCCGCAGATGCGACAAGCGATGGCTATGATGCTCATCGCCACGGCGGTGGCTTTACGAGAGTTCACGCGCGGTCTCCTCTTCGATCTGGGTGGAAAGCTCCAGCCATTCGTCCTCGAGCTTGGGCAGCTCTTGCTTAAGGCCGTTATATTCCCCCAGCGCGGCGTTGAACTTGTCCTGATCGGCATAAAGCTCTTCGCTTGCCATCAATTCCATAAGCTCGTCATAGCGGGCACGCTTTTTGTCCAGCTCTGTCTCGATCTTCTTGAGCTGGTTGCGCACGCCCTTGAGCTTTTTGTTGAGCGCGGCACGGGCCTGGGCCTCGGCGCGCTTTTGCTCCTTGGTCTTTTTGCCCTCGGCAGGCTTGGGAGCCGCGGCTGGGCTGCTGGCCTGGGCGGCGTTGGCTTTGGTGGACTTGGCCGCGGCAGGTGCGCTCTCCCCTGCTGCCTCGGCGGCGGCGCGGGCAGCGAGGTCCTCGCGTTTGAAGAGGTAGTAGTCGTAGTCGCCATCGTAGACCGTGACCTTGCCGTCGCGGATGTCGATGATGCGGTTGGCCACAGCGCGCACCAAGTGCTCGTCGTGGCTGATCAGCACGATGGTACCGGGGAAGTTTTGCAGGGCGTTCTCGAGCATGTCCACCGAGTCGATATCCAGGTGGTTGGTGGGCTCGTCCAGGCACAGAAGCGCCTCAGGCGCAACGAGCATCTTGGCGAGCGCCAGGCGTGCCTTTTCGCCGCCGGAGAGGACGCGGACCTGCTTTTCGATTGCGTCGTTGTCGCTAAACAGGAAGGCGCCCAGCAAGCTGCGCTGCTGGGGCACAGTCCACTTGGGCGTGACGGTGTCGATCTCTTGCAGGACGGTGTTGGACTCGGTCATGCCCTCGAGCGCGTGCTGGGCGTAATAGGCCACGCCCACGTTGGTGCCCAGGTCGCGGGTGCCGGTGGTGGGCGGCTCCAGTCCGGCGATGATCTTCATGAGCGTGGACTTGCCGGCGCCGTTGGGGCCGACGAGCGCCACGTGCTCGCCGCGGTAGAGCTTGAGGTCGATGTCGCTGTAGATGTGCTTGTTGCCGTAGGACTTGGAGACGCCCTCCAGGCCCACGACCATGTCGCCGGAGCGCGGCGGGTCGGGGAACTTAAAGTCGATGTGCTTGTGGCCCTCGGGTAGGATGACAAGCTCCTTTTTGATCTGCTCGATCTTGCGGATGCGCTCCTGGGCCTGGGCGGCCTTGGTGGGCTTGTAGCGGAACTTGTCGACGAAGACCTGCATGTGGGCGATGTCGCGCTCCTGGGCGGCGCGCTTGGCGCGCATCTGCTCAAGGTTGTCCTCGCGCTGCTTGAGGTAGCTGCTGTAGTTGCCGGTGTAAGTGGTCACGCGACGGTTTTCGAGCGCGGCGACGTGGTCGACGCAGGCGTCCATAAAGGCGCGGTCGTGGCTGACGATGAGGACGGCGCCGTCGTAGTTGGCGATAAAGCCACGCAGCCACTGGACGCTTTCGAGGTCCAGGTGGTTGGTGGGCTCGTCCAGAAGCAGCAGGTCGGGATGGCGCAGGAAGAGCTTGGCGAGCGCGATGCGCATCTGCCAGCCGCCCGAGAACTCGGAGCACGGGCGCTCAAAGTCGGTGACCTTAAAGCCCAGGCCGGACAGGATCTTGCGGGCGTTGCTCTCGAGCTCGTAGCCGCCCAGGTGCTCAAAGCGGTCCTGGACCTGGCCGTACTCGTTGAGGAGTGCGTCGACGTCCTTGCCCTGCTCGGAGAGCTCGGTGATTTGGGCCTGCAGCTCGTTAGCGCGCTCGCCCATGCGGCGGATTTCCTTGGCGGCGGCCATGACCTCGGCGAGGATGGTGGTGTCCTTTTGTTCCAGATTAGTTTCCTGCTCTAGGTAGCCCACCTGGCAGTCCTTTGCGTACTGGACCTGGCCGGAGTCGGGACTGTCGATGCCCATGATGATTTTGAGCATGGTGGTTTTGCCAGCGCCGTTGGGGCCCACGAGCGCGAAGCGCTCGCCGGGGTTGATCTGGAAGGACGCGCCGCTAAAGAGGACGCGTGCGCCGAAGCTTTTTTCGATCTTGTCGACCAGGAGGATCATGGTGCCGCCTTTGACCTTGTGTGCCAATATGAAAAAAGGCCCCAACTTGCGTTGGAGCCTCATTCAATGCTCGGGTGGAGACGAGGGGAATCGAACCCCTGACCTCTTGACTGCCAGTCAAGCGCTCTCCCAGCTGAGCTACGCCCCCGTGCGAAGAAATACTATACGGGAACTCCGACGGCGATGCAAGGGCAATTTTGGAAAAACTTT
>CABUVF010000189.1 GCA_902494945.1 uncultured Collinsella sp. | reverse complement strand
CCCGAGGTTAGGCAGCGCGCCGTCGAGATCCTCCAAGAGGGGGTCGGTCATCGCGCCCTCGCCGCGGAGCTTGGCATTCCCCAGGCCACGGCTCGTCAGTGGGCCCGCGCGTATGCCGTAGGCGGTGCCGACGCCGTTCTCAACGCCGGTTCGCATCATCACACCTATTCGTACGAAGTTAAGCTCGCCGTGGTCAAGGACCGCTTGGAAAACGGCTTAACGGTTCGCGAGGCCATGATCAAGCACAAGATTCCCAGCGAGTCTTCGGTCAAGGCTTGGTGCCGCCAGTATCGCGAGAGCGGTGAGTCCGCGCTGGTTGATAAGCCGCGCGGTCGCAAGCCGCGCGTTAAAAAGGCGGAATAGCGAACGGGATGGTGCGCCCACAGGGGCGCATTTTTCTTGCCGCGCCAACTTTTTGGACCGTCGTGAGCCTACTGGAACATCCTCCAAAGTGGTTAATAAACCGCGCGCAGTGGCCCGTGCGCCTGCCGCCGCGATAGGGGGAGCGTCGCCTCTCTGCTCCAAAGCGGACAGACTCCTTACCCCGTACGCCTAAAACTCCCCAGTTGACCGAAAACCCGCCGCCGCTACTCCTCAACTGAGCTATAACGTTAAACAATTGCAGCGTTTTTGCATGGGGGAGTGATGGTATGACGCAACTGTATTTCCTTACCCTGTTTCCGCTGGTACCGGCGCTGGGCATGCTGCTCGCACGCGGTGACCGCGCCCGCGATGCGGTAGGGCTTGTAGGCTCCGGCATTATTATGGCGGTGACAGTTGTAGTCGCCGTCATGTTTTTTGGCACGGGTCCGCAGAGCTTTGAGGTGGCACCGGGCACCTCGCATATGCTCTCGATCATCAGCTCCGTCATCGACGTCATCCTGTGCGCTGTCATCCTGTACAACGCGTACAAATATAGGAACGCGCTCACCACGGTGCTCGGCATAGTCCAGCTGGTGGGCTCGCTCGCCTTTGCAGCCATGACGCTGCCCGCGGCCGAAGCCGTCACGGCAACGCCACTCTACCTGGACTACATGAGCGTGATCATGGTCCTCGCCGTCGGCATCGTTGGCAGTCTAATCTGCTTGTATGCCCTGGGCTACATGAAGGACTTCCAGGCCCATGACGAGCACGAGGCCGCGCTGCGCGGGCAGACCGCGCCCGACCGTCGCCCGCAGTTCCTGGCGCTCATGTTCCTGTTCCTCTCGGCCATGTTCGTCATCGTGACGAGCGACAACCTTGAGTGGCTGTTCTGCGGCTGGGAAATCACCACCGTGTGTTCGTTCCTTATGATTGGCTACACGCGTACGCCCGAGGCCATCAAGAACGCCTTTACCCAAATCATCCTCAACATGCTGGGCGGCATCGCGTTTTTGGCCGGACTCATGTACCTGCACGTTAACGGCATGCCGCTGACCATCTCGGGCATGATCGAGCTTTCCGGCACCGGAACCGCGCAGTCCGCGCTGCTGGTGATGCCGGTCATCCTGTTGTCGCTCGCCGCGCTCACCAAGGCCGCACAGATGCCGTTCCACACTTGGCTGTTGGGTGCCATGGTTGCACCCACTCCCACGAGCGCCCTGCTGCACTCGTCAACCATGGTCAAAGCCGGCGTGTTCCTGATGGTCAAGCTGAGCCCACTCTATGCCATCTACCCCGTGACCGGCTTTATGGTCACGAGTGTGGGTGCCATCACGTTTTTGCTCGCTGCACTCATGGCCATCTCGCAGAGCAACGCCAAACGCGTGCTCGCGTACTCCACCATTTCCAACTTGGGCCTCATCAGTGCCTGCTTGGGTGTCGGCGCGCCCGAGGCCGTATGGGCGGCCATCTTCCTGATCTTGTTCCACACGGTGGCCAAGTCGCTGCTGTTCCTGTGCGTGGGCACGGCCGAGCATCATATCGGCAGCCGCAATATCGAGGACATGGACGGCATGTTCAGCCGCATGCCGCACCTGACGCGTCTGATGATGCTGGGCATTATGGGCATGTTTGTGGCGCCGTTTGGCATGCTCGTGTCCAAGTGGGGCGCCCTGGTGGCGTTTGCGCAGACCGGCAACGTGCTCATGATCATGGTGCTTGCCTTTGGCTCGGCCGCGACGTTTTACTTCTGGGGCAAGTGGCTTGCCAAGCTTTCGGGCGTCGACCCCACGGCTCAAAACGTTGAGGTCAATGTCCATAAGACCGAATGGATGGCCCTCAACACCATCGCCGCGCTGCTGATTCTGTGCTGCGTGGCGTTTCCGGTTATCTCGAGCGGTCTGGTGTCGCCTTACTTGGCCATGGTGTTTGGCCGCGTGCCGTACGTTATTGGCAAGGACGCCATGTATCTGATGGTGGTTATCGTGGCGTTTATCGCCGTGGTGCTGCTGACTTCATTCCGCGTGAGCAATAAGCCGCACGTCAACGTATATCTTTCGGGTGTGGGAACCGACAATTACCGCCATTTCCGCGGCTCGATGGGACGCGAGGTGAAGGCCGAAAAGCGCAATTGGTACTCGGAGGACGCCCTTGGCGAGAAGCGTATTGGCCCCGCGGGTAGTGTTGTTTGCTGTGCCATCATCCTGTTTGCGCTGCTGTGCTGCGCGTGGATTGGGCCCGAGAGACTCGCCATGAGTGCGCCCTCGGTGCTGCGCGGCAAGTATTTTGAAGGCTCGGGCGTCGTGGGCATTTTTATTGGCACCGTGGCGTTTGCCTTGCTGGCGCCGCTTGCGGGCGGCTTGATCGACGGCCTTGACCGCAAGCTGTCCGCTCGCATGCAGGGCCGCGTGGGCCCGCGCCTGCTGCAGCCCTTCTACGACGTTGCCAAGCTGCTGCGCAAGGCCCCTGCCAGCGTAAACACCATGGACGATACCTATATGGCGTGCGCGCTCATCTTTACCGTCGTGGGCGGCGGCATCTTTGTGTCGGGCTCCAACACGCTGCTGTGCGCTTTTATGGTTACGCTCGCCGCGATCTTTGTGGTGCTGGCGTCCGCCTCGACGCAAAGCCCGTTTGCCCAGGTCGGTGCCGACCGCGAGTTGCTGCAGGTCATGAGCTACGAGCCCGCCGTTCTGCTGATGAGCGTGGGCCTGTACCTTGCCACCGACAGCTTTGATTCCATCGCCGTGACGGGGCAGTCGGCCCCCATCATCGTGTACAGCGCGCCCATTTTCCTCGCGCTGCTCGCGGTGCTTACCATCAAGCTACGCAAGTCGCCGTTCGATCTTTCGTACTCGCATCACGCGCATCAGGAGATCGTCCAGGGCGTCGCCACCGAGATGAGCGGCGGCACGCTGGCCAAGATGACCCTTATGCACTGGTGCGAGACCGTGCTGTTTTTGAT
>CABUVF010000188.1 GCA_902494945.1 uncultured Collinsella sp. | reverse complement strand
GCGTATGGGGCAACATCGGTCGCGAGTTCCGCACGCAAAGGAGGCCACTTAATGTGGCCTCCGTCTTGCGCAGGACTGCCCGAGCAGGCGATGTTGCCCCATACGCCCGCCCAGGTCCGCCGGGATCACGACAGCTTGACGATCGGCGCAAAGCCCTTCATAAGCTTTTTGGTCTGGCCGGTTTTTTCGAACTGAACCTCGATCATGTCTCCGGCGACCGAGATCACGGTACCGGTGCCAAAGGTCTTGTGGCTCACGGTATCGCCCGCGGCAAAGTCCTGCGACGCGCTGGCGCGATCGACCTTGCGCTCCACCGTCGGCGACACCTTGGACGACGGCTTTTTAGCTCGCGGCGCGCCCGAACCAAAGGTCGAGGCAACACGGCCGGCGTCGGGCGAAACCCCGCGATGGCGCTCGGTGCCATAGGTGCTGCCACCAAAGAAATCGTCGAAGCTCAATCCGCCGCGCGAACCGGAACCGCCGGTCGAGCGCGTATGCGAACCGAACACCTTGCCGCCATACATATCCGAGCCCATGCCCGAGCCAAAGGTGCCGTGACGGTCGCCGCGCTTCTCCCAGCCCGTGCCCTCAAAACCGGCAGAACCGATACCGCTAAACTCGATATCCTCAAACGGAATCTCGTTGAGGAAGCGAGAGCGCGGGTTGGCAGAGGTCGAGCCGTAGGTGCGACGCGTGGCCGCATAGGTCAGGAACAGGCGCTTACGGGCACGCGTGATGGCAACGTAGGCCAGGCGACGCTCCTCCTCGAGCTTGCCCGGGTCATCGCTGCCGCCAAAGTCGTGCACGTGCGGGAAGATACCCTCCTCCATGCCGGCCACGAACACCGCCGGGAACTCCAGACCCTTGGCGGAATGGATGGTCATCATGGTGATGGCATGCGTCTCGCCGGCCAGGGAATCCAGGTCGGAGCGCAGGGCCAACCATTCCATGAGCGCCGGCAGCGCCTTACAGGTAAGTGGACCGTAGGTGCGCTCGATTTCGTCGGCATGCACGGCACCCGCCGGCAGCTCCGTCGGCGTGGCATACGCGTTGCCCGCGATGGCGGCGGCCAGGGCGTCCTGCGGCGAGAGCGCCGGAGCGGCCAGGCTATCGAGCGGATTGGCGCCCGCGGCGTCACGAGCACCGACGAGTGCCTCGAACGAAGACGTGGGCGTGGACGGTCCCGGCTCGGGCGCGGGTGCGCTCACCACGACGGGCTCGGGCTCGGCGGCGGGCACGTCGGCAACACCGGCTGCGCGCAGCTCTTCTAAGCTCTCGAGCGTACCCTCGATATCCTCATGCGTCTCCTCAAATTCGGCGGCAACGCCCAGGAATTCCTGGATGTTCTCGGCGCGGCTCTCGGACTCCATGGTGCCCTCGGCGCGAAACGCCTGCAGCAGGCCCGTCTTATCGACAATCATCTCGACGACGTCCTTGAGCTCGCCGTCCATGCGGCGGCCCTCGCGCACCAGCGCCACAAAACTCGACAGGCCGTTGCGCACCTTGGCACTAAACATGCCCGTCTCGGCTGTTGCGATCTCGCAGGCCTGGAAGAACGAGCAACGGTTGTCGCGCGCCAGCTGCTCAATCTTTTGGATCGAAGTGGAGCCGATGCCGCGGCGCGGCGTGTTGATGACGCGCTTGACGCTCATCTCGTCGGCCGGGTTCACGATCATCTTGAGGTAGGCCATGACATCGCGGATCTCGGCGCGGTCGAAGAATCGCGTGCCGCCGACGATCTTGTAGGGCACGCCCGCGCGCAGGAACATATCTTCGAGGATACGCGACTGGGCGTTGGTGCGGTAGAACACGGCGATATCGTCGTAGCTCGTACCCTTGGCATGCAGCTTCTCGATCTCGCCGGCAATCCAGCGGCCCTCGTCGCGCTCGTCGCTTGCCTGGAAAGCCTGAATCTTCTCGCCATCGCCCTCGGCCGTAAACAGGCGCTTGTCCTTGCGCTGCGAGTTGTGGCGAACAACGGCATTGGCGGCGCTCAGGATATGGCCCGTAGAGCGATAGTTCTGCTCCAGCTTGACGGTCTTGCAGTTTTTAAAGTCCTGCTCAAAGTCCAGGATGTTGGTGATGTCGGCGCCACGCCAGCTATAAATGGACTGGTCGTCGTCGCCCACGACCATAAGGTTTTGGTACTTGGCGGCCAGCAGGTTGGCGATCTCGTACTGGACGTGGTTGGTGTCCTGATACTCGTCGACGCTAATGTAGCGGAAGCGCTCTTGATACTTGTCGAGCACCTCGGGGCGGGTGCGCAGCAGCTCGAGCGTGCGCACAAGCAGGTCGTCGAAGTCCATCGCGTTGGCGGCGCGCAGGCGGCGCTCCAGCTCCAAGTAGACCTGCGCGGCCTTTTTGTCATTGGGGCTGTCAGCGGATTTGAGCATGTCCTCGGGCCCGATCATGGCGTTTTTGGCCGAGCTGATCTTGCTGCGGATCATGTTGATGGGGAACTGCTTTTGCTCAATGCCGAGCGCCTGCATAATGTCGCGCACCATGCGCTTTGAGTCGTCGTCATCGTAGATGGTGAACTGACCGGTATAGCCCAGCAGGTCGGCGTCCTCGCGCAGCATGCGCACGCACATGGCATGGAAGGTGCACACCCACATGCCACGAGTGCCGCTTGGGATGAGTGCCGCCAGACGCTCGCGCATCTCGGCAGCGGCCTTGTTGGTAAACGTGATGGCAAGAACCTGCCAAGGCTTAACGCCCAGGTCGCCGAGCATATGAGCGATGCGGAAGGTCAGGACGCGGGTCTTGCCCGAGCCAGCACCGGCAAGGACCAGCAGCGGGCCCTCGGTGGTCAGGACCGCCTCGCGCTGGGCGGGGTTAAGGCTATCGATATCGACGAGCGGCTTGGCAGGTTTGGGCGCCGGAGCCGGGGCGTCGTAGATGTCGAGCGGAACGAGCTCGGGCTCCGGCGCAGCGGGGGCGGTGTATGCATCGAGCGGCACGGGTTCCGGCGCAGGCGGCACGGGTACCGCGGCGTTCTTTTCCCAGGGCAAGGGCTGGGTCATGGGCGACTCCTCATCTGACGGACGGCGCGCCTGCGGGCAGCGCCATAGTTTGAGCCGTACCAGTATACCGAGCCGCGCGGACACCGACGCAAATCACAC
The DNA here is from genome assembly GCA_902494945.1 of uncultured Collinsella sp. Lineage (GTDB taxonomy): Bacteria > Actinomycetota > Coriobacteriia > Coriobacteriales > Coriobacteriaceae > Collinsella. The sequence continues at coordinate 207 of CABUVF010000188.1, read as the reverse complement.
CACGACTCCGTGCGCCACCGTCAGGCCCGCCCCAGCGGATTTGGCGCAATGGGGTCAGGTTACTTTGCACCAATCTATTGACAATCACGAAACCGCCGATGTCATGGCAGCAGCAGCGAGCGACGGTCAGGGCGAACAAATTGGCATGAAAAGGGGGCGGCATAGACCTTTTGGTCATGCCACCCTCTTTGAATGACAAGCTGTCGC
>CABUVF010000187.1 GCA_902494945.1 uncultured Collinsella sp. | reverse complement strand
ATCGCCATCATCGGTGCCGGTCCGGCCGGCCTGTCCTGTGCCTTCTATCTGGCCGAGAAGGGCTACAAGCCCGTCGTGTTCGAGAAGAACGAGCGCCCGGGCGGCATGCTCACCTACGGTATTCCCAGCTTTAAGCTGGAAAAGGACGTTATCGAGGCCGAGGTCGAGGTTATTCGCCTGATGGGTGCCGAGTTCCGCTATGGCGTGGAGGTCGGCCGCGATGTGACGCTCGACGAGCTGCGCGCGCAGGGCTTTAAGGCCTTCTACGTTGCCATTGGCTGCCAGGGCGGCCGCCTTGCTGGTATTCCGGGTGAGGATGCCGAGGACGTGACCGTGGCCGTCGACTTTTTGCGCGAGGTCAACAGTGGCAAGATCGACGCGCTGCCCGGCCGCACCATTGTGGTGGGCGGCGGCAACGTGGCTATCGATGTCGCCCGCAACGCCTGCCGTCTGGGTTCCGAGCACGTTGAGATGTTCTGCCTGGAGAGCGAGGCGCAGATGCCCGCCAGCGAGGAAGAGCGTCGCGAGGCCATCGAGGACGGCGCCCACATCAGCTGCGGCTGGGGCCCCAAGGAGGTTCACCTGGACGAGGCCGGTCGTGTGTGCGGTATCACCTTCAAGTGCTGCACGCGTGTCTTTGACGGCGAGGGCCGTTTTGCGCCCGAGTACGACGAGAACGATCTGCGCCGTGTCGATGCCGACCGTGTCGTCATGTCGATTGGCCAGTCCATTGTGTGGGGCGACCTGCTGGCTGGCTCCAAGGTGGAGCTTAGCCGCGGTCAGGGTGCCCTTGCCGATCCTCAGACCTACCAGACCGCCGAGCCAGACATCTTTGTGGGCGGCGACGTCTACACCGGTCCGAGTTTTGCCATCGATGCCATCGCCGCCGGCCACGAGGCCGCCGTGTCCATCCATCGCTTTGTGCAGCCGGGGTCCACGCTCACCATCGGCCGCAACCAGCGCCGCTACACCGCGCTCGACCGCGACGATGTCGTGATTGAGAGCTACGACAACGCGAGCCGCGAGGTTGCCCACGTGGACCGCGAGCGCGAGAAGGCCGCGCCGTTTAGCGAGTACGTCGAGACCTTTACCGAGGAGCAGGTGCGCGCCGAGACCGCCCGCTGCCTGGGCTGCGGCGCCTCGATCGTCGACCCCAACAAGTGCATCGGCTGCGGCCTGTGCACCACCAAGTGCGCGTTTGACGCCATCCATCTGGATCGCGACCGCCCCGAGTGCTCCACGATGGTCAAATACGAGCAAAAGCTCCCCAGCCTCGGCAAGTACGCTTTGAAGCGTGCGATCAAAATCAAATTTGGGAAGAAATAAAAAACGCAACAAACAAGAGAACGGCGTAGAGAACGGTTGGACAGCGAGCGAGTCCCAGGCGTGGCGAGGTGCCTTGAAAGAGGAGGGCATAGGGCTTTTGCCCATGCCCGACGATTGAAAGGCAGATCGTCCGTCTGGGGCTCGCGCAGCGTCAAGTCGACCGCCGTTCGTTAGAACGGCGGAAGAAAAAGTGCATGAATTAGGAATCGTCTATCACATCATTCGCGATGTCGAGAATGTGGCGCGCGCCAATGGCGTGTGTCGCGTTTCGAGCGTGACGCTGCTCCTGGGCGAGGTCTCGGGCGTCGTTCCCGACCTACTGCTCGACGCTTGGCGTTGGGCGGCGGATAAAAAGCCTATCACCGAGGGCTCGGAGCTTATCGTGGAGCCCGTCGAGGCCGTGACGCATTGCGAGGCGTGCGGCTGCGACTACGCGACGGTCGAGCACGGCAAGACCTGCCCCCATTGCGGCAGCGGCGAGACATACCTGCTGCAGGGCCAGGAGGTCATGATCAAGCAGATCGAGACCCCCGATGAGGACCCGACAGACGCTGCTCCCGACGGCCTCTCCAACGCCCCCGATGCCGTCGACGCCGCCAACCCTCTCCACATCGTCTAGCCCCTGGTCTTTGGGGACGTCCCCAAAGACTACTTGCGCTATTGCATAAGCCACGAAAATAGTCAAGTCATATCTGTTTAAACAAAATAGCGGCAGTACAAGCGCATTCGCACTTGCTTAAAATCGGTATCAATGAACAGCATGCTTGTATCTGTAAAATACATGACTTGATGAGCGACGCTTTAGTGGGAAATGAGTCGAAAAATAGCAACGTAATCAACTTGTAACAAACCTAGACGTTTAAACAAATAATCTAACCTTTTGCGGATTCAGCTATAATTCCACAATCCAAACAGGTATACTTCGTTCATGTCGTGTAGGAAATACGTAGACAAAAAGGAGGTTATGTGATGGTAAGTATTGTTCTTGCTAGCCACGGGGACTTGGCAGCTGGAATCAAGCAGACGGGCTCGATGGTCTTTGGCGATCAGCCGTCTGTTGCCGTGGTCTCGCTCGAGCCGAGCATGGGCCCCGACGACTTCCGTGCCAAGGTCGAGGAAGCAATCGCTTCCTTCGAGGACCAGGAGCAGGTGCTCTTCCTCGTTGATCTGTGGGGCGGCACGCCCTTCAACCAGATCAGCGGTCTCATCGAGGGCCATGATTCCTGGGCTATCGTCACCGGTGTCAACCTGCCTATGCTCATCGAGGCATATTCGCAGCGCTTTGACGCAAAGAACACTGCACATGCGATCGCAAAACATCTCGTGACTGAGGCTAAGGCCGGCGTGCGCGTCAAGCCCGAGTCTCTGGAGCCCGAGGAGAAGAAGCCGGCTGCGGCCGCCGCTGCTCCTGCGGGTGCCATTCCTCCGGGAACGGTGATCGGCGACGGGCACATCAAGATCGCCCACGTCCGTATCGACACGCGTCTGCTGCATGGTCAGGTGGCCACCACGTGGACCAAGCAGATCAACCCCAACCGCATCATCGTGGTCTCCGACGGCGTTGCTCACGACGAGCTCCGCAAGACCATGATCGAGCAGGCTGCCCCTCCGGGAGTCCACGCCAACGTCGTGCCTATCAAGAAGATGGCCGAGGTCGTCAAGGACACGCGCTTTGGCGACACCAAGGCGATGCTGCTGTTCGAGAACCCGCAGGATCTGCTCAGGGCCATCGAGGCCGGCGTCGACATCAAGGAAGCCAACATCGGTTCCATGGCCCACTCCAAGGGCAAGGTCGTCGTCACCAACGCTGTCGCTATGGGCGATGACGATGTCAAGACCATCGAGGCTCTCAAGGCCAAGGGCGTCAAGTTCGAGGTCCGCAAGGTTCCTTCGGATTCCTCCGAGGATCTCGACGCCATGTTGAAGAAAGCTAAGGCCGAACTGGCCGCTCAAGCATAGTAAAGGAGGGTCCGATACATGTCTGCAATCACTATTCTGCTTGTTGCGATTGTCGCGTT
>CABUVF010000186.1 GCA_902494945.1 uncultured Collinsella sp. | reverse complement strand
GTCTGGGGCACCACGTACGGATAGACGGGGCCGCTGGCGTAGACGGTATAACCGTTGCCTAGATTGGCCGCACCCAAAACCGTATCGCCCTCATCGGGCGTAAAGCTCTCGCCCTCGCGCACCGCGACGAGCGTCACAATCGGTGTATCGCTGTCGCCGGCAAGATAGATGCATAGCGTGCTGCCATTTTGCCAAGTCTCGACCTTGCCGTACCATTCGACGGGGATATCGAGCTGGTAGAGGTCGGTTGCCTTGTGACGGGCGTCGGCATCACGGGCTGCCTGTGCCTTTTGCGCGCTCACGGCATTGACGGCGGCGTCGCGCCGCGCGGTTGCCGCCTGCTGGAGCACCTTGGCGGTGGCGGCGGAGCTCGCGCCGCCTTCCTCGGCATACTTGGCGGCGGCGTCGATCTGGTCGTTGGTTACCGTGTCGGCCGAAGGCACCTTGAGTTTAAAGGCAGCCTGGGCACTTAAATCCTGTCCATCGCTCTTAACGGTGACCTGCGTCTTGGTGGTCGGGACGGTATAGATGGTGCCGTCGGCCGCGATGGGGGAGGCAGCGATGGAGAGCGTGTAATCGCCGGGCAGCAGTTTGATGCCGCGGCCGTGCTCGTCAACGTAGAGCGTTTCGCTCACAGAAGAGCCGTCGGAGTCCTGGCCACTCACCTGCACGGGGATCTTTGAGCCGGTGGAGCAGTCGAGTCCCGCGGCATGTACGCCAATTTGCACCGACATCATGGTATGGGCGTTTGCGGCAACTACGGCGGCCTGCTCTTGCTGGTATCCGTTCCAAGCCGCATAGCCCGCGCCGCCGGCGACGAGCGCGACGGCCACGACACCGGCGACCATCAGATTGCGGCGCTTGGGCGGCATCTTACGATGACGAGCCTCGGCTTCGCGTGCCGAAGGAACGGACGGTAGGGGAATATCGCCCATGGCGATGGTCTCGTCCACGGCAGGCGCAGAGCCTAAGCCAGGGAGCTCGCGGGTCAGCGAATCTTCGGCCGGCAAGTTGTCGAGCAAGATGGTTTCCTCGCTCGTGTCGGATTCGGGCTGGTTGCCGGCCTCGCTTTCGGTGTCTTCGTGACCTGCCTCGTCTTCGGTGGGCGCGGCGCCATCGTCTTTTGCATCCTGATCATCGGACTGCGCCTCGGCTTCCGGCTCATCCTGCACGTCAGCGCCCGAATCGTCAAACGCAATCTCATCGAGTGAAATCCGGTCTAAGCTCTCCAAGGCCTCAGCGCAAGCTTCTGCATCTTGGGCCGCATCCTCTTGGCCCATCGTTTCATCTTTCATACATCCCCCAAGCTCAATATCGGGACAACAATGTACCCAAAAACAGGGTCATATAGAGCTGTCAGGCAATTGGAAATCTGATTTTATCTGTGCGAGAGGTTTTGAATATGTGCGTGGATGCGCGCAACAGCAAAAAGCCCCCGGAAAGCGGACAAATCGCTTTCCGGGGGTATGCAATACGTTGCATTGCGCGGAGTCGGCCAGGCGACTTCACATTCAAGCGGTATGTGCACCGGGCACGTTACTCGGCGTGCGCGTAATCAACCTTGGCGCGGCGAGCGGTAGCCTTCTCCCAATCGCTGGTGCCCTCAAAGACATCCTGCTTGTAGGGATTGCGGCCGAGCTTCTTGGCGCGGTAGGCGATGTAGATGATCGCGACGACGTTGGCGACCAGTGCGGCGATCGAGACCGCGGTAGCGGCGCCGGGGTCGAGCGTGGAGTGGGTCACAAAGATGGACTCCTCCTGGAAGTACGGGAATACCTGAGCAAACATGCACCAAATAGCCAGCGTAAAGGCGCGGTTCTGGATCCAGCCGCCCTTGTTCCAGATAAAGGCGGCGACGGTGGGCGCCAGCAGCAGCGCAAAGCCGCAGAACCAGGAGTGGGTGGGCAGGCAGTTGTAGGTGTAGCAGAAGTTCCAGATATCGTAGGCGATGATGTAGACCCAGGTCATGTCGGGCCACAGCATGTCAGTCTGATCCTCGGAGGCGTAGACGCTCCACCAACCGGTCATGCAGAAGATGTTGATGATGCCCGCGATGCCGTTGAACACGTTGTTCCAGCCGGCCAGCTGCGTAGCACCTTCGGAGGTGACCCAAGTGGACTGGCCCAGGACAAAGAAGTGATAGGCGCTCTCAAAGTCGGACACGACGGCGATCATGATGTTGATGGCGACGATCACAAACGGCCACGCGCGGAACCAATGCGCCTTGCCGATCTTGCCCCACTGGTACTTAATGGCAATGAAGCCCCAGCAACCGGCCAGCGCCGCGTATACCTTGGCGTAGTGGAACCAGCTGTTCTGGTACACATGGGTGGGGTTGGTGAGCGCCCACTCGGCGCCCTGCGAAACGCCGATGGCGATAGCGACGCAGTAGATGGTCATGGCCAGCGGAGCCACGCCAAAGATGATTGCCGCGCCCAGCTTGGTGCGGCGGCCGACCTCGTTGAGCACGATCAGGCCAATAAAGACCATGGCCCAGCCGACCCAGTGGATAAGGGTATTGCTACCCCAAACATCGAACAGCATGCTGCTCTCCTTTCACACGCCCGCGGCCCCTCTTCTGATCGCGGGCAGTTTGGCCAAATGTCGTCAGTTCTGGGGCTTGCGCTCCGGATACTTGGCGGTATAGCCCTCGATATGGAGTGTCGAGGCGATGATTTCCTTGACCGTCTCGTCGGGCACATCGGGGTGCGTGCGGATATACATCAACAACCCCATGATGAGGGTGTAGAAGGTTTCGTAGACATGGTCGATGCGCAGGTCATGATGGGCGACAAAGTCCACCACGGTGGTGTCGCAAATGTATTGCGCCACGCGCTGGACCACGTTGTGCAGAAAGCCGCCGTAGAGCGCGCCGCTGCTTGAGGTAAGCGTGCTCGGCAACTCGTGGCCGCTCACGACCAGGCGCTTAAAGAGCGGAGCGACGGTGTCGAGTGCGCCTTCGATGTCACCAACCGTGCGGCTGGCGTTCCACTGCTCGAGCTCGGCGATAAAGCCGTCGATCGCCTCGTCCATAACGGCGGTGACGGCGGCGTCCATATCGGCAAAGTAGTGGTAGAACAGCGAGCGCGTGCAGCCAGCCCGCTTGGTCACGGCCGATACCGATAGGTGGGACACGCCCAGCTCGGAACTCACGGTGCGCACGGCGGCGAGGATCTCGCGACGGCGCTCGTCGCCCGTCAGGCGCTTTGCCGCGCTATCGGACGCGGGGATGGCATCGACCACAGAGGTATCTGCTGTGTTGCTGCCCATGTTTTGCCGCCTTTCATCCTCTTTTGCCTGACCGTTCGCCTAACAGTCTTGAATATTGTTGACGGTTCGTCAATACTATTTTTGACACAATGTCAACAAT
>CABUVF010000185.1 GCA_902494945.1 uncultured Collinsella sp. | reverse complement strand
TCATGGGCGGTACGGGCTGCGGCATCCATCGAGGTCCCCTTCCCCTAGGCCCGCGGTACGATCGGGCGGTTAACTTTGGCTAGCATATCAGAAGCGCACGAATCGAGCGCCCAGCTCCGAAAAGCCGTGAACTCCATGCGCGAGCGCAATCCCTCCAAGTAGCGGATTGACCTGCTTAATTGCACGCGGCCGGGGTTTTCGGTCATCGCGATGCGACGCGTATCGTCAAACCCCGAAACGCGACAGAAACCGAGCTCTTCGAAAATTCCCAGGCCGCTTGCCACCGAGCGCTCATCGACCGGCGTGCGTGCGTCGATGGCAAGGCACATCTGCGCAATGTCGATATCGCTTGCGCAGAATGAATCGTCCCCCGTCTTGCCGCGGTTGGAGCGCCACATGGTCTGCAGCGCTCGATAGAGCGTGACGAGCTCATCGCGTTCGGGCGCGTAGCAATCGAGTAGGCGCTCATTGATGCGGGCGTCGCGCGAGGAATAGAGCAGGTGAATCACGGCAGGCTGCCCGTCGCGACCGGCACGGCCGCTCATCTGGTTAAACTCAATCGCGCCAAACGGCATGTGGTAGAGCACGACATGGCGGATATCGGGCAGGTTGACGCCCTCTCCGAAGGCCGAGGTCGAGACGATGCAGCTGAGGCTGCCATCTCGAAACGCCTCCTCGACGCGGCGGCGATCGGAGCGCGCAAGCCCGGCGTTATAGAACGCGATATGGGTCGCGCAGTCTGGCACGCGCTTGCGAAGCGTCTTGGCAAGCGCCACGGACTGGTCGCGCGAGTTGACGTAGATGACGGTCTTCTCCCCCGTCGCCACGATCGACACCAGGCGATTCTCGCGGCTCGCAAGGTCGCGATCATCCTCGAGCTGCAGGTTCTCGCGAACGGTCTCGTCGACCACCGTGCTGGTAATCGGCAATACGCGAGCGAGCTCCGCCACGACCGGAGCCGTCGCGGTAGCCGTTGCCGCCATGACAACGGGGTCGCCTAGGGCTTTGAGAATATCGGGCATGTCGAGGTATGCGCTCCGGTCGCCGCCTTTGGCAAGACCGGCATGGTGTGCCTCATCGATAACGACAAAGCCGATACGCCCACAACGCGCAAAGCGATCGCGATGGATAGACAGGAACTCCGGCGTCGTGAGAACGATGCCGGTGCGACCCGAAGCAAGACTGGCGAACACGTCATCTCGTGCTGCTTCCACGGTCTCGCCCGTCAACACGCCAACGCCAATGCCGAGCGCGGCCATGGTCGAAGAAAGGTGATAGGCCTGGTCGGCAACGAGCGCGCGCAGCGGGTAGACAAAAATGCTCGCACGCCCGCGAAGAACCGCCTCGCGTGCGGCATGCACATGGAAAATCAGAGACTTGCCGCGGCCCGTTCCCATAACGGCCAAAACGCTTTGGTGGTCGGCCAGAGCGTCAAGCGCCTCGACCTGTGCGCGGTGCGGCTGGCTCGATCCGATAAAGCTGTGAATGAGCGAGCGCGTGAGCTCGGTATAGGAAAGCTGAGCAAGCGTCTCGCGTTTGCGAGACTCCAGGCGAACGCCGCAGTCCTCCGGCTGCACGCCACGGCGAAGCTCGCACGCCGGATCGTCAACGCCTGGCGCCGTGGTATCGCGGACCAAGACGTCTTTGATCATAAGCTTGGGCTTCACGCGCCCCTGCCAATGCTCGGCCACGGCCTCGAACACCAAGTCGACGGCGCTGTCGCAATTGATCAGCCTATCGATCTGCGGAACACGGAACATGATGGCCGGCACGCTCGCGGCGCCATCTGTGGCCACGAAGCGCATATGTTCGCCGGTCTTACCCACCACGGCGCGATCGCACATCGTCACGCCCTCGGCAGCCAGCAGCGGCACCTTATTGCCCTGGCCAAACGGCTCAAGACGGGAAATCTGCTCGATGGTCTCGATATTCAATTCGGAAAGGTCGACGGTGGCAGCAACCTCGTCGGTGTCCTCAAAGTCCTCGGCGGGAAGCTCGGACAACACGGCGGAAAGACGTCGACGAAACTCATCGAGCTTAGATGCCTCGATAGTCACGCCCACCGCACCGGCATGTCCACCGCGACGAATCAACAGGTCGGAGCAACGCTCGACGGCTTCGAACAGGTTGACCTTGCCCACCGAACGGCCCGAGCCGCGCGCGATGCCACCCTCGATAGAAAAGAGCAGCGCCGGCACGTGATATCGGTTGGTGAGGCGGCTCGCCACGATGCCCTTAACGCCCTCGTGCCAGCCTTCGCCGCCCACGACGATTGCACGCCCGCCGTCATAGGTCTCCTCGACCTTTGCCATGGCATCGCGCGTGAGCTCCGCCTCGATCTCGCGACGCTGGCGGTTGATTTCCTCGAGCTCGGCCGCCAGCGCGCTTGCCTCGATAGGATCGCGGGCAAGCAGCAGGTCAAGCGCCAGTTTTGGATCGGCCATGCGGCCAGCGGCGTTTAGGCGGGGAATGAGAGAGAACGATAGGCCGTCCGCCGTAATGGTAGACAGATCGGCCTTGGCGAGCGCCGCAAGCGCAATGTAGCCGGGGCGAGCCGTCACGCGCATCTGCTGGATGCCCTCGGCGACCAGCGCGCGGTTCTCGGGCGTCAGCGGCATCATGTCGGACACGGTGCCCAACGCCGCAACCTCAATCAGCGAACGCCAATACGACGGCTTGCCCAGGCGCTCGCCCAGAACCTGCACCAGCTTGAGCGCCACGCCGACACCGGCAAGTTCACGCGAGGGGCCCTCATCCTCGAGCTTGGGATCGGTCAAGGGCACGCCCTGCGGCACCTGATCGGACGGCTCGTGATGGTCCGTGACCACCAAATCGATTCCCAGGCTCTCCAGATAGGAGACCTCCTCCTTGGCCGCGATGCCGTTATCGACAGTCACGATCAGATTGGGTTGGGCGAGCTCGTTGACGCGGTCGAGCGCCGCGCGCGAAAGACCGTAGCCTTCGTCAAAGCGGTGCGGGATAAACGGCGTGGCATCGGCACCAAACGTGCGCAACGCCTCGGTCAACAGGCAAGTCGATGTAATGCCGTCAACGTCAAAATCACCAAAGACGGCGATGCGCTCGCGGTTGCGAATGGCGCGCTCGACACGGTCGGCAACAACCGACATGCCCGGAATAGCGAGCGGATCGGCCCAATCACGGTCGAGCGAAGGCGTCAAAAACAGCTGACCTTCCTCAATCGAGGCAATGCCGTGCGCGACCATAATGCGCGCCACCAGCCCGGGTATGCCCAGGCCAGTCGAAAGCTCCTTTTCGAGCTCGGGGTTTTGCTGGGCGACCGCCCAGCGATGCGTCGTCTTAAGCGATGACATAGGCGCCCACCCCCGATAGGGGCAGGTCGCCGCGATACCTCTCACGGTTCATAGCGATGAGTCCTCTGTGTATGCCCGCTT
>CABUVF010000184.1 GCA_902494945.1 uncultured Collinsella sp. | reverse complement strand
GGACCGCACCCACTCCGCGACTGCCCCGGCGGCGTAGCCGAAGGTCGCGCAGCGCACCTCCCCGGTCATGACGTCGAGGGAGACGGCCTTTATCGCGCGGGCGTGGACGTCGAGGCCGACGAAGGTGGTAGTATCGAGCATGGGAGCCCCTTCCATGAATGCGGCGTGGCCGCCACGGCTGGATTAGACACTCACCATTGTCGGCCTAATCCGCGGTCTTTCATGCAGCAGGGGCTCTCAATGTTTTTATGTCCTGCTCATATCGTCTCTGCCGGCAGCTGGGGACACTTCTTCAGACTAGTCATTGGGGACGTTCTTAAATGACTAGTCGAACAAGAACGTCCCCAATGACGAGGTGGGGGAGGCGTGCGACAATGGTGGGCGTTGTGTTGTTCGCGCTAAGGAGTTGCCATGTTGTTGTGTCCTGTTTGCCATGAGCCTTTGGTGGACGACGAGCGCGGTGCTGTGTGCGCGGGCGGACACCGGTTTGACCGTGCGCGCGAGGGCTATCTGTATCTGCTGCGCTCGTCCAAGAGCGGCGACTCCATGGGCGATCCCAAGTCGCAGGCGCGCAGCCGTCGCGACTTTCTTAACCGCGGTTACTATGCGCCGTTGCGCGATGCGATGGTCGAGCTGGTGCGCGAGCGGGTGTCTGAACGTGCCGCGTCTACGAACGGCCCCATGACCTTGCTCGATATTTGCTGCGGCGAGGGCTACTACACCAGCGCCATGGGTGCGGTGCCGGGCGTGGACGCTTACGGTTTCGACCTGGGCAAAGAGATGGTGCGCCTGGCCGCCAAGCGCGGCGATGCGACCTACTTCGTGGCCAACATGAAGGACATCCCCGTGGCTGATGGCGCCTTTGATATGGTGACCGAACTCTTTGCACCCTTTAACGAGCGTGAGTTTTCTCGCGTGCTGGCGCCCGAGGGCTCGCTCTACACCGTGGTGCCGGGTGCTCGGCATCTGTTTGGCCTCAAAGAGGTGCTCTACGACACGCCATATCTCAATGACGAGAAGTTGCCGAAGACCACTGAACTCGAGTTGGTCGGAACGCAGCGGGTGTTTGCGAACATTACGCTCCAGACCCAGGCTGACATCGAGGCGGTGTTCCAAATGACGCCGTACTACTACCGCACGCGCCCTGCCGATAAAGAGCGCCTGGCAAACCTGGACACCCTTCAAACCGACATCGACTTCATCATCGCCGAGTACCGTCACAGCTAACAACCTGCCAAAAAGGGACAGGTTTATTTTGGCAGGTGTTATCTGGGCAAACGTAAAGGGCCGACCGCGGATATGCGCGATCGGCCCTTTTAGTTACTTGGCTGCAGAGGCTATGAGAAGTGAGCGCTTACAGGCGGTCCTTGTTCTCGGCCTTGACGGCGTGTGCCTGCTGAACAAAGAACAGGTCGTAGACCACGATGACAAAGGCTCCAATATTGACGGCGCTGCCGCCGAGCGCGGGAAGGGTGAGCACAGCCTGCGCAATCGTGGCGATTGCGGCAACGATGCCGAGCTTAAACGCGCCATCCACCTGCGAAGGCTTGTTGGCGCCCTTGATGCCCGCAACACCTGCGGCAAGGTCGATAACGCCCTTGGCGACAAGCACGACCGCGGCGAGCATGGCGTTCGATCCGTAGACGGATTCAAATTTGCCGGTTGCGATGCCGGTGATACCGATGACGAGGCTGGCGATGCCCAAAACAAAATAGATGAGGGCAAGGATTTTGAGTGTCTTGCGCGCGGCGCTCATAGGTAGTCCTTTCGATTCGGGCGCTGCCAGTCTGGCGCGTCCCATATGCTGCACATATCGTGAAGCACATTGTAGTTCAACGTGACGGCGTGTGTGTTAGAAAGCGCTTCTCGCCTGTGCAGGGCAATCTTTCAAAAAGGAAAGCCAGCTGTAAGTCAAATCGATGGCAGCTCATGTGTGGCGCTGCGATGATGAGGCCGTGATAAGAAGTGAGTCTAAGGAGGAGCCATGATGTACGGACCAGAGCAAGTGCGTGAACCGCGGTCGTTGGGAAGGCGCATGGGTGATTCTGTGATCGCTGCCGTGTGCACGGGATTGATGGCGGTGCTTTGCATTGGGATGCTGTGGACCATGTCGCATGTGGGACAATAACGGACGGTTGGGTGCCAACTGAGGTGGCGCTCACGTATTCGTTTTGTTTGCTAAGGAGTGTCCATGGGCGTCGTCGATCCCTTTTCTGTTGCTCGGGCTGCTGGGCTCGAGCTCGTGCGGACGTCCGACGGCCTTACGCTCACCGACGGCACTATGGAGCTGCGTGCCGATTTTGGCCGCATGCTTCCACGGCTCAAGCAGGGTCGTCTGCAGCAAGAGCTACTGGTGAAGGCTGCGCGCACAAAAGGCATCGAGCAACCATGGGCGATTGATGCCACAGCAGGCTTTGGCGAGGATTCGCTGCTGCTGGCTGCCGCGGGTTTTGCGGTCGATTTGTATGAGCAGGATTGCGTGATCGCGGCGCTCCTCCAGGATGCCCTGGATCGCGCGGCAGATGATCCGGCGCTTGCGACAGCCGTGGCGCGCATGCGCTTACATGCGGGCGAGGACAGCATTGCCGGCCTTCGCCATACAGCTGAGCTGATCGGGCAGGGCGAGCTCACCGCTCCCGACGTGGTGTATCTGGACCCCATGTTTCCCGGGCGCACCAAGAGCGCGGCGGTGAAAAAGAAGTTCCAACTCTTGCACCATCTGGAACAGCCGTGCGCCGATGAGGAGTCGCTGGTCGAAGCTGCGCTTGCGGTGCGCCCGCGCAAGGTCGTTATCAAGCGGCCGGTGAAGGGGCCGCTGCTTGCCGGCGTTAAGCCGAGCTATCAACTTGCGGGCAAGGCCGTTCGCTACGATGTTTTGGTGCCGCCGCGCCCGTAGCTTGCGTGCGATGGTTGGCGCTCCGTCAACACCGTGCCGATGCGGGGTCTATTTCCAAGGGTGCGACGTCAGATGCCACCCGCCACAGTATTCGCATTTGTAGCAGGCTAAACCACGCCGCCCGCGGTTTTCGCAGTCGGCCATAACGGCCTCGGCCTCGGCGCGTGTGTCGTACCGGTTTTTGCGCTCGCACGACTTATAGCGCCAAGCCTCATCGCGCTCGGCGTCCAGGGCGTCGCGGCGCTCGTCCTCGCGCGCAAACAGGTCGCTCATATCGCCGCCGGTGGCAGCGCCCAAAAACTCGCTTTTGGCCTTTGACCAGGCGGCTCGCTTTTTGCTTCCCATCCGCTCCTTGCCCTTTCCAAACGCTGGTATGATTGCTCAATCAAAGTGATACCAATAAACGTGAGGTCGCCGCGTGATGATCAGAAAAACCCTCGATACCGACATTCCCGCCGTCATGGCTATCTATGACGCGGCCCGCGCCTTTATGCGCGCGCATGGCAACGCCACGCAGTGGCCCGAGGGCACGCCTTC
>CABUVF010000183.1 GCA_902494945.1 uncultured Collinsella sp. | reverse complement strand
TCCGGTCCGTTCCAGCTTGTGGGCGCCGTTGTCTATCAGTCGCTGATGTTTATCATCAACAACCTCTCGATTCTGTTCTGCGTGGGCATCGCCGGCGCCATGGCAAAGAAGAACAAGGGCCATGCTTCGCTGATCGCCCTGATGTCGTTCTTCCTGTTCCTGCAGGCCAATAACATCGTGCTCAACGCCACCGGCTCTCTTGCCGAAGCGAGCGGCATGCTCGGCCTTACCGGAACCGGCCAGGCCACCGTTATGGGCATCCAGGTGCTCGATACCGGCGTGTTTGGCGGCATCATCCTGGGCTGCATCACCGGTGCTGTGTTCAACAAGTACTCGAACAAGCAGTTCCCCATTGCCCTTTCGATGTTCTCGGGCGTTCGCTTTCCGTTCCTGATCATGATCATCATTTCCTGGATTATGGGCGCTGGCTTCTGCATCGTTTGGCCTCCGGTTCAGGGTGCCATCTCCTCCGTTGCCGGCATCATTAAGGAGTCGGGCAACATCGGTCTGTTTATCTACGGCATGCTCAACAAGCTGCTCGTTCCCACCGGTCTGCACCACCTCATCTACACCCCGTTCCAGTTCTCCGATGTGGGTGGCACCCTGACGCTGGGTGATCAGGTTATCGCCGGCGCCTATCCCATCCGTGTTGCCGAGATGGCAATGACGGGCCAGCCCTTCTCCGATAGCACCTACTTCAACAGCTACACCTTCAACAACCTGTGGCCCTACATCGGTATCGGTCTCGCCTTTATCTTCACCGCTTACAAGGGGAACAAGGATAAGACCAAGGCTGTTATCATCCCGCTGATCATCACCGCCGTGCTCTCCTGCGTGACCGAGCCCATGGACTTCCTCTTTGTCTTTGCCGCTCCCGTGCTCTTTGTCGTACACTCGGTTCTTTCCGGCATCTTCCTGGTTCTGCTCAAGGTCCTCTCCGTGCCCGCTTCGACTGCAGGCGGTATCATCAACATCGTGGTTTCCAACCTGGTCCTCGGTGTCGACAAGACCAACTGGCCGGTTATGCTGGTGCTTGGAGTCGTCAACGCCGCTCTGTACTTCTTCCTCTTCACCTTCCTTATTAAGAAGCTCAACCTCCACACCCCTGGTCGCGAGGAGGAGTCCGAGCTCGCCGAGTCCGTTGCCGAGGGCGAGGCCGCCGCGTCTGTCGCGGTGAAGCAGGGCGCTGTTGCCGCAGCTCCCGCAGAGGGCGTCGATGCAGGTATTGCCGACCTGGTCGCAGGTCTTGGCGGCAAGGACAACATCGAGGAGCTCGAGAACTGCTTTACGCGTCTTCGCGTGAACGTTAAGAACCCGGACCTCATCGATGAGAACCTCATCAACCACGTGCCCAACAGCGGCATCAACCGCAACGGCAACAATATCCAGATCATCTTTGGCATGAAGGTCGCCGAGATGCGCGACAAGGTCGAAAACGCAATTGAGAAGGAGCAGTAAACAATGATCATTACTCTGTGTGGTGGCGGATCCACCTTTACCCCCGGCATCGTCAAGTCCATCGCCCTGCGCAAGGACGAGCTCGACGTTGACGAGATTCGTCTGTACGACATCAACGAGGAGCGTCAGCGCAAGATCGGCGTGCTCGTGGACTGGATTTTGCACGAGGACCTCGGCCTGGACATCAAGCTCACGGTGACCACCGACAAAAAGACGGCTTTTACCGACGCGAGCTTCGTGTTTGCCCAGATGCGCGTGGGCGGCTACGCCATGCGCGAGCAGGACGAGAAGATTCCGCTGCGTCACGGCTGCGTGGGTCAGGAGACTTGCGGTTGCGGCGGCCTTGCCTACGGCATGCGCACCATCTTCCCCATGGTCGAGCTGATCGATGACGTCGAGAAGTACGCCAAGAAGGACTACTGGATTCTCAACTACTCCAACCCTGCTGCCATCGTCTCCGAGGGCTGCCGTGTGCTGCGTCCCAACGCTCGCATCATCAACATCTGCGACATGCCGATCGCGATCATCGACGTGGTTTGCGCCGCACTCGATATCGACAAGAAGGATGTCGAGTACGATTACTTTGGCCTCAACCACTTTGGTTGGTTCACCTCGATCCGCCACAAGGGCGAGGAGGTGCTCCCGCAGCTGCGCGAGTACATCAAGGAGCATGAGATCCTGCTGCCCGATTCGTACCTCAAGGGCATGGGCTCGCTGATGTCCAAGAAGCCCGAGGAGGCCACCGACGAGCACCCCGAGCAGAACCGCCACACCAAGGGCAGCTGGTACTACGTCTGGAAGGGCGAGTACGAGATCATGGAGTGCTTCCCGGAGTACCTGCCCAACACGTATCTGAACTACTACCTGCAGCAGAAGGAGTTCGTCGAGCACTCCAACCCCGAGCGCACCCGTGCTAACGAGGTTGAGGAGACGCGTGAGAAGAACCTCTTTGATGGTATCGACCATTACGAGAAGACGGGCGAGATCGACGAGAGCACGTTCTATGCGGGCAGCCACGGCGACTGGATTGCCGACCTGGCCATCGCTCTGAAGAACGATACCAAGCAGCGCTTCCTGGTCATTTGCGAGAACAAGGGCGCTATCCCCAACATGCCCTACGACGCTATGGTCGAGCTGCCTGCCTACATTGGCAAGAACGGCCCCGAGGTCATCAGCCGCGACAACATTCCGCTGTTCCAGCAGGGTCTTATGATGCAGCAGCTGAACTCCGAGAAGCTCGTGGTCGAGGCCACGATCGAGGGTTCGTACGAGAAGGCGCTCAAGGCCTTTACGCTCAACAAGACCGTGCCTTCGATGAAGGTCGCCAAGGAAGTCCTCGACGACATGATCGAGGCCAACAAGGGTTACTGGCCCGAGCTTAGCTAGAGCTAGAAGGCCGCTGGCGCAAAAGAGTCACTGACGGCACAATTTGAACAATGCCCCGTTCACGTATTTGCGTGGACGGGGCATTGCCGTTTGGTGAGAAGGGCGACAGGTTCATATGCACCAACTTGGTAGAAATCTACCTTTGGAGTGGAGCAGATGTGGTATTCTATCTGCGGGGTAATACTTAGGAATACCAAGTAATACCAACGCCGTAGAAACAAACTCCAGATGCGGGCCAATCGGGTTGCCTTCACAGCCCGTCGCCCAGCCGCGCGGCCCGCATCTATCCGCACCACCGTCGTTTCAAAAAGGAAGCGCCATGGCAGAACACATGACCCCGGTTGTCGCGAAGGTCTTGCCCGAGGAGAAGGCAGCCTTCGCGGCGGCAACCCAGCTCGTGGGTACCACGCCGTCCAACGCCATCCGCATGTTTATCGCTGCGTTCAATCGCTGCGGCACCTTCCCGTTCGACATCTCGCCCAACGGGGCTTTTGGCACTGCGCCCGATTCTCATCAACAATGACTGTCCCAAACTGCCGGCACTTGGGGACGTTCCTTTTAATATGAGCAGGACATTGTCAAGAGGCAAAATCGGGCCTGGCCCCAACGATAT
>CABUVF010000182.1 GCA_902494945.1 uncultured Collinsella sp. | reverse complement strand
TTCGCGATGGCCTCGGTGGCTTCGACGGACAGCGAGTACAGGCCGCGCAGGGGGTTGGCGTTCATGCGCTGGTAGAAGTCGCGCTCGGCGTCGAGCACGCAGGCGGGGCGCTGCGCGGTTGCGGCGCTATCGAGAAAGGCGATCTCGGGGTGCTGCTGGAACAACGGGAACTGCGCCTTGTAGGGATTAGTCTCGATGTCTACGGTAGGCCAACCGCGCGAAGCCTCGTCGCTGGCGTCGAGCTCCATGGGCTCGGGGGCGGTGCAGGTATCGCATTTAACGTGCTCGGTATCGATCATGCGAGCTCCTCTTCAAAGTTATCGATCAGGTTGTTGCCCAAGCGGACGACGGCGACGCGGGTGCGCTCATCGGTGGCGGAAAGCGCGGCGTCCTCCAGCTTGGCGCGGATGAACAGGTCCTCGGCGGCGTTTTGGTCAAGGCCGCGGCAGGCGAGGTAGAACAGCTGCTCGTCGCGGACGTGGCCGATGGTGGCGCCGTGGTTGCCGGCGACGTCGTCCTCGTCGCACAAGATGACGGGGACGGTCTTGTTGTCGACACCCTTGTTGGCCAAAAGCACCGTCTCGCGCTCGGTGCCGGTTGCACCCTTGCAGCCGTGCACGAGGTCGATGGTGCCGCGGTAGACCTTCTTGGACGTGCCGGTCAGCACGCCGTTGGCGTCGATCTCGCACTCGGTCTTGCGACCGCGGTGGCGCAGCTCGTAGTTAAAGTCGCGCACCTGCTCGCGGGCGCCCAGGTAGTCAGTATCGATGGTGACCTTGGCGGTATCGCCCAGCAGGTCGCCGGCAAGGCCGGTGGCGCTGGCGCCGGCACCCAAGACGGTGTGCTGCACGTTGACGCGCGCGCCCTCGTCTAGGAACAGACCGGTGTCGTCGAGCGCGATCCAGCTATCGTCGAGCGTCTGCGTGCAGGCCACGTTGACGGTGGCGTACTCGTGGGCGCACACGCGTAGCACGGAACCCACGACGCCCTCGCCGGCAACGGGGGAGTCCAGGGCGATATGCAGATCGAGCGTTGCCTGCGGACGGGCGACGACGTCGATGGCGGCGATGGCCGCGGCAGCGTCGACGCCGCTTACGCGCACGGTGACCGTGGCGTGCTGGTAGGCGGGCACATCAATAACGATGCGCTTGGTGGCGTGGTCTGCCAGATATGTGTAGGCAGCCTCGCCCATGCCGGTTTCGAAGGCCTCAGCGGGGGAGAGCTCCTCCTCCAGCTTAATGGCACCGGCCTGGTAGACAGAGGTGGCGGGCACGTCGAGCTCGGTTTCGGGCGTGATGCGGGCGCGGTCGGCGGCATCACCGGGGGCGGAGGCGCGGCGCTCGGGGAAACGCTCGGCCATGGCCTCCATGGCGGCGTCGAACGCGTCTGTCACGCCAGTAAACTGCTCGTCCACGCCCTCGACCTCAATGGTCTCGGCGGGTGCGGCGGCAAGCTCGGCCGAAAGCTCAAGCTTAGTCTGGTTCATGCGCAGCCAGCCCCAAGTTGCAGCCGGCATAGCATTGACCTGCTCGAGCGTGGTGGCAGCGGTGTTCGTGGTCTGGTTCATTATCCGATCGCTCCTTCCATCTCGAGCTTTATCAGGTTGTTCATCTCGACGGCGTACTCCAGCGGCAGCTCCTTGGAGACCGGGTTGGCAAAGCCGTTGACGATCATGGTGCGGGCCTCTTCCTCCGAGATGCCGCGGCTCATCAGGTAGAACACCTTGTCGTCGCCGATGCGGCCGATGGTGGCCTCATGGCCGATGTCGACATTCTTGGCGCGGATGTCCATGGCGGGGATGGTGTCGGAGCGGCTCTGATCGTCGAGCATGAGCGACTGGCAGCTCACGGTTGCCTTGGAGCCCTCGGCCTTGGGCGTGGCCACAATGGAGCTGCGGAACGTCTGGATGCCGCCGCTTTTGGAAATGCCCTTGGTCTCGACGGTTGCCGAGGTATCGGGCGCGTTGAGCACGACCTTGCAGCCGGTATCGAGGTTCTGACCGGCGCCGGCAAAGGTAATGCCGGTAAAGCTTGAGCGGGCGCGGCGACCGTTGAGCACACTCATGGGGTAGAGGTAGCCCACGTGGCTGCCGAAGGAGCCACTGATCCACTCGATATCGCCGTCCTCGTCCACGCGCGCACGCTTGGTGTTGAGGTTGTACATGTTCTTGGACCAGTTCTCGATGGTCGAGTAGCGCAGGTGCGCACGCTTGCCCACAAAGAGTTCCACAGCGCCGGCGTGGAGGTTGGCCACGTTGTACTTTGGCGCTGAGCAGCCCTCGATAAAGTGCAGGTCGGCGTCGTCCTCGACGATGATGAGCGTGTGCTCAAACTGGCCGGCGCCCTTGGCGTTAAGGCGGAAGTAGCTCTGCAGCGGGAAGTCCAACTTGGTGCCCTTGGGCACGTAGACAAACGAGCCGCCCGACCATACGGCGCCGTGCAGGGCCGCAAACTTGTGGTCGGTGGGCGGGATGAGCGTCATAAACTTCTCGTGGATGAGCGGCTCCCACTGCGGGTCGTGCAGGGCCTCCTCGATGCCGGAATAGACGATACCCATCTTGGACGCGGTGTCCTGCATGTTGTGGTAGACCAGCTCGGAGTCGTACTGCGCGCCGACGCCCGCCAGGTAGCTGCGCTCGGCCTCGGGGATGCCCAGGCGCTCAAAGGTGTTCTTGATGTCGTCGGGCACCGACTCCCAGTCGTGCTTTTGGTCGGTGTTGGGCTTGACGTAGGTGACGATGTTGTCCATGTCCAGGCCCTCGATGGAGGGGCCCCACGTCGGGTCGGGAAAACGATTGAAGATCTCGAGGGACTTTAAGCGCAGATCGAGCATCCACTGTGGCTCGTCCTTCTTGGCGCTGATCTCGCGCACGATGTCGGGCGTGATGCCGGCGTCGAGGCGCTCGAATCCCTCCTCGCCGTAGGTGAAGTCGTAGAGGCTGCGGTCGATGTCCGCGACCTCGGTGCGGTTCTTGGTCATTGCGTCGCCCCTTTACGCCTGCTGCTCGGCAGCGGCGGCCTCGGCCTGGGCGCGCTGCTCGGCGGCCTCGCGCTCGAAGGTCTCAAAGCCGTTCTTGTCGATCCAGGGGATCAGCGAGGCATCGTCCTCGCGCACGATGTGGCCCTTGACCATAACGTGGACGCGGTCGACATCCAAGTGCTCCAGGATGCGCGTGTTGTGCGTGATGATGAGCATGGAGCCGTCGCAGCTCTTGCGGTAGGCGTCCATGCCGTGGCTGACGGTGGAAAGCGCGTCGACGTCCAGGCCGGAGTCGGTCTCGTCTAGGATGGCGAGCTTGGGCTGCAGCAGCAGAAGCTGGAGCATCTCGACCTTCTTCTTCTCGCCGCCCGAGAAGCCTACGCCCAACTCGCGGTTGAGGTAGGCGGTATCCATGTTGAGCTCGGCCGCGAGCTCCTTGACGCGACGTCGGAACTCCTTGCCCTTCATCTCCAGGCCGGGGCGGCCAGCGATGCTGGCACGCAAAAAGCTCGACAGCGGCACGCCCGGAATCTCGACCGGGGCCTGGAAGCTCAGGAACAGGCCGGCGCGCGAACGCTTGTCGGTGGTGAGCTCGGTGATGTCCTGGCCGTCAAAGACGATGCGGCCGTCGTTGACGGTATAGACGGAGTCGCCCATGACCAGGTGGCCGAGGGT
>CABUVF010000181.1 GCA_902494945.1 uncultured Collinsella sp. | reverse complement strand
GCCAAGCTGGGCGACCGTGCCTGCCTGCGCGCCGTTCACTACTGGTACGAGAACGGCCTGGTCGACAAGCGCTGGGCAGCTCTGAACGCCGGCGACATCGACCAGTTCCTGGTCCTGACGCGCAAGTCCGGCGCCAGCTCTGCCATGTACCTGCAGAATGTCGTTGCCAAACTGGGCTCCGAGCAGCCCTCGATGTATGCCCTAGCACTGGCCGAGCATGTGCTTGACGGCCGCGGCGCCGTCCGCATCCACGGCGGCGGCTTTGGTGGCACCATCCAGGCCTTCGTGCCGCTCGACCTAGTCGACACCTTTATCACCAAGATGAACAGCTGGCTGGGCGAGGGCTCTGCCCGTCACTACGCCATCTCTGACAAGGGGGCTTACGCGGCATGGCTGTAATGACTGATGTGCGCGAGGCCGCGCAGGGCCTGATTGAGTATGCCATCCATCGATCGATGATCGGACAGGACGATCGCATCTGGGCCTACAACACCATTCTGGAGTGCATCGGCGCCACGGGTCCGGCGCTCGACATGATCTGGGCGCTCCAGGTCGAGAAACTCTCGCTCTTACACCCCGATACCCTCCCCGACTTTGACCTAGAGAGCACGCTTGCCGCGCTTGCCGCGGCCGCCGTTGCCAACGGTGCTGCCGAGGACACGGCATCGGGCCGCGACCGCATCGCCATGCGCATCATGGGCGTGCTGATGCCGAGGCCTTCGGTTGTAAACGAGGAGTTCAACGGACGCATGGGCGTCAACGAGCCCCGCGCCGCGACCGACTGGTTCTACGGCCTGTGCTGCGACGCCGGCTACGTGCGCCGCGCCGCCATCGCGCGCAATATCAAATGGAGCACCCCCACCAACTGGGGCGACCTCGAGATCACCATCAACCTGTCCAAGCCCGAAAAGGACCCGCGCGATATCGCCGCGGCCGGTGCGGCCAAGAACACGGGTGAGAGGTATCCCGCCTGCCAGCTGTGCATCGAAAACGAAGGCTACCCTGGACGCTCCGCCGCAACCGACGGCGGCGCCCACCCCGCCCGTCAGAACCTGCGCGTTATCCCCATCCAGCTCGACGGCGAGCGCTGGGGCTTCCAGTACAGCCCGTATGCGTACTTTAACGAGCACTGCATTGCCATGAGCTCCAAGCATCGCCCGATGCACGTGGATCGCAAGAGCCTGACCTGCCTGCTCGACTTTGTCGACCTGTTCCCGCACTACTTTATTGGCTCCAACGCCGACCTGCCCATCGTGGGCGGCTCGATTCTGTCGCACGACCACTTCCAGGGCGGCGCACACGAGTTCCCCATGATGCATGCCACCGAAGTCTCGCAGTTTAGCGTGCCCGGCTTTGACCAGGTCAGCGGTACCGTGTTGCAGTGGCCGCTTTCGGTGCTGCGACTGCGCTCGCACGACCGCGCCCAGTTGCTCGACGCTGCCGAGAAGATTATCCTCGCCTGGCGCGAGTGGACCGATGAGTCGGTTGGCGTTATCGCACACACGACCGACGGCGTAGCGCACAACACCGTGACGCCCGTCATCCGCCGCGTCGACTCCCGCGGCAATGCCGGCGGCGAGATTTACGAGGCCTACCTGGCGCTTCGCTGCAATATCACGACCGACGAGCATCCGCTGGGCGTTTTCCACCCGCATGCCGAGTATCACCACATTAAGAAGGAGAACATCGGCCTGATCGAGGTCATGGGCCTGGCTATTTTGCCGCCGCGCTTGGTTCCTGAGCTCGGTGCTGTCCGCGAGCACCTGCTGGCGGCCAAAGCCGATGTCAGCTACGACCTTGCCGGCGCGCTCGAGGGCGATGATCTTTGCCGCAGCCATGCCGCGTGGGCCGAGGATGTCTATGCCCGCCGTGCCGACGAGCTTACGGCGGATAACGCCATCGATATCCTGCACGAGGAGGTCGGCGTGGTGTTCGGCCACGTGCTCGACAACGCCGGCGTCTTTAAGTGGGACGAAGCCGGCCGCGCCGCCCAGCAGCGCTTTATCGACTCGCTGTAGCATACGAGTTCGAGCCTCATCAGCGGCCACGACATAACCGCCCACACGACAACGGCGCCCGCCGGCAACATCGCCGACGGGCGCCGTTTTCGAGTGTTCGGTGCCGCGACTCCTAGAGTTCAGTCACGACAACGTTGTTGAAGATTTCATCCCAGCGGTCCATGACCAGGTGGCCGGTCTTGGGATCCATGGCGTTGAGCTTGCCGCAGGTATTGGCGGTCTTGAGCACCGTGACATCGTCGGCACCAGCAGCAATGGCATGCGCAAAGCCGGCGATGGTCGAGTCACCGGAACCCGTCGCGTTCACAGCTGCAATCGCGGGTGTCTTGGCGCGGAACGCGCGACCCTCATGGAAGCCCACCGACCCGGCAGCGCCCATCGATACGACAACCCAGGGGATACCGGCAAAGCGGCCATCGGCGGCAAGCGCCTCGCGCAGGGCATCGACATCATCGGTCGTAAAGGACGTACCCAGTAGGCCGTTAATCTCGGTCAGGTTGGGCTTTACGAGCTCAGGCTTAGCGTCGGACTCCAGCGCGGCCTCCAGCGATGCACCCGAAGTGTCGAGCAGCACCTTGGCGCCCGCCTCCTCGGCAATCTTGACGAGCTCGGCATAGTAGCCAGCATCGACGCCACGCGGCAGCGAACCCGAAAGCGTCACGACGTCCGCCTTCGCTGCAAGCTCGGCGAACTTTGCCGTAAAGGCCTCGAGCTCGGCAGGCGCAATCTGCGGACCGCTCTCCAACAGCTCGGTCTGATTACCCTCGTGCAGAATATTCAGGCAAATGCGCGTCTCACCGGCGATGGGCACAAAGTCGTTCTTGACGCCGTCGGCATCCATAAGCTCGGCCATATAGGCACCCATGTGGCCGCCGAGCAGGCCGGTCGCGAGCACATCGTCGCCCAACTGCAGCAGCACGCGGCTCACGTTGAGACCCTTACCGCCAGCGGTCTTTTCGGGCGTCACGCGGTTCACGTCGTCGATGATCAGCTTGTCGAGTTGATAGCGCGTATCGATCGACGGGTTCATGGTAACGGTCAGAATCATGTTGAACTCCTGTTTCCGGGGCACGACGTGTGCGACCCCAAACATACGATAGCTCTTTAAAGGATCTCGATCTCAAAACCGCGGGTGACGGTCTCCCCCGGCTTGGCAACCAGGCAGCCACGCTTGTGCTCCAGAATATCGTCCTCGTCGGAGCAGGTGGACAGGCCGCCCCACGGTTCCACGGCCACAAAGTCGCCTTCGGGCTTGCTCCACACAATCAGGTACGGCATATCGCGGAACGTTAGGCGCACGCCCTTGTCCTCGGTTTTCTTGGTCAGCGTAACCACGCGGCTCTCGAGCACGTCAAAGATGGTCTCCGCGAAGTCGAAAAGTTCGTGGGTCAGCGACAGGTTCTGGCCGATCATGGGGTTCTTGCTGCGATGCTCAACATCAATCAGGCCCGTCGAGGGGACGGCAGTACAAAGCTCGGCGGCCTCACGCTGCTCAAAACGGAGCTCGTAATCGTCATAGGACTCGCCCTCGTCGAGCGGGCACGTAAAGCCGGGGTGACCGCCCACAAAGAACGGCATGTCCTCGGTACCCTCATTGGTCACCTCGTACGACACGGCCACCTTTTCCGAATCGATCGCGTAACGAGCAACGATCTTAAACGGATACGGGTACTGCTCGAGCAACTCGGCATGGTCGGCAGAGCT
>CABUVF010000180.1 GCA_902494945.1 uncultured Collinsella sp. | reverse complement strand
GGCCGAGAGATCGGCGCGGTTGCGCTCGTTCCACTCGGCGAGCGCCATATGAAAGGCGTAGTTGGCCGTGCAGGTTCCGTCGGCGCGGCGATGCCACTCGGCCAAGGCATCAGGCATGGTCACGCCGCGATCGGCCGTGGCGTAATCCACAATGGTCGTCGTGCCGCCGCAGGCAGCCGCGCGCGTGCCGGTCTCAAAGCTATCGGCCGTCCAATCCATGCCAGTCCAGCACTGCATGTGCGTGTGGCCATCGATAAAGCCGGGAAACACCCAGCAGCCCGCGGCATCCTCGACAGTATCGCCCTCGGCCGGCTCAATCGCCGCGGCAATCCGTACGATCTTATCGCCATCCATGGCAAGATCGGCGCGGCGAAGCCCTTGGGGCGTCACGAGTGCGCCGTTTTTGATGATGATCATAATTGCTCCTTATTGATTGATGCAGTTGGCCACGCGATCAAAATACGAGCAGGCGGCGATATGCTCCGTTATGCGTCGCTGTCCCTTGACGGTATCGACGTCCCACAGCTCGTAGGCACGCGCCTCGACCAGCACCACGTCGGTACGGTCCTTGAGGATCGAACCGCCGCCGTCCTTACCCTCAAGACACATAAGTGCATCGAACAGTTCCGCCGGAAAGAGCACCGGGCTCGAAGGCTCACCGTTGCACGCAAGACGCACCGGATACTTGCGGCCACGCTCATCAAACGCGCGAACCATGGCCTCAAAAGAATCCGAACTCACGAGCGGCTGGTCGCCCGGCAAAAAGAGGCAACCTTTCCAGTTGCGTTGTGCCCCCCACGAAAGGCCCGCACGGACACTTTCGCTGCGCAGCTTGCCATCGTGCAGCACGCACGGGCAATGCCTGTCCTCGCAAATCTGGGCGACCTCGGGCCAACGCGTCGAAACCACGACGTCAAAGCCCCGGGGAACCGAATCGATAGTCCGGGCAATCAGCGGCTTGCCATAGATATCGGCAAGCATCTTGTTAGAGCCAAACCGCTTGCCCTCGCCCGAAGCCATAATGACGCAACCGAGTTTCATGGCGATACCTCCCCTGAAACCATCGTACCCATAACTCGCGCCGCGGGCATCCACATCGAAAGCGCTTATCCCGTACGCCCGCGATGCAAAAAAGGGGCACCCCGCCGGTTGGCAGAGCGCCCCCTTTACATGGCTTACCTCAACCCGGCTTTAGGCCTGGAACCAACGGGCGGTGTTGCGCTCGTCGAGGGCCTTGAGGGTAGCGGCGGGATCGGCAACCTTCTGCAGGAACATCATGGCTGCGATGGCGTACGGCTTGTAGCTGGCCTCCTTGTACATGCCCACGCGGTGCATGTCAAAGACGTCGGCGTTGACCTCGCCGTGCTCGCAGGAGACACCGGAGATGTCGGCGGGCAGCGGGTGCATAAAGATGGTGTCCTGGCCGTTGGCGGTCTTCTCCATGAGCTCGGTCGTGGAGCACCAGTCCTGATGGGTGGCGTTCTGAGCGAGCAGCTCCTTCTCGAGCGCTGCGATGCCGGCGTCGTCGCCCTCGGCGTACAGGTTGGTACGCTTCTCCATGGCGGCAAACGGAGCCCAGCTCTTGGGGATCACGATGTCGGCGCCCTCGAAGGCCTCGGCCATGGTGTTGACCTGCTTAAAGGTGGTGCCGGACTCGGCGGCATAGCCCTTGGCGCGCTCGACGACCTCGGGCATGAGGTCGTAGCCCTCGGGGTGGGCCAGGGTGACGTCCATGCCAAAGCGGGGCAGCAGGCTGATCAGCGACTGCGGGCAGGACAGCGGCTTGCCGTAAGAGGGCGAATAGGCCCAGGTGACGGCAACCTTCTTGCCCTTGAGGTTCTCAAGACCGCCAAACTCGTTGATGAGGTAGAGCATGTCGGCAGAGGACTGTGTGGGGTGATCGGAGTCGGACTGCAGGGAGATGAGCGTGGGACGGTGATCCAGAACGCCGTCCTCGTAGGCCTGCTGGACAGACTCGGAGACCTCGGCCATGTAGGCGTCGCCCTTGCCGATGTACATGTCGTCGCGGATGCCGATGACGTCGGCCATGAAGGAGATCATGGTAGCGGTCTCGCGGACGGTCTCGCCGTGAGCGATCTGGGACTTCTTCTCGTCCAGGTCCTGCAGCTCGAGGCCGAGCAGGTTGGCGGCCTTAGAGAAGGAGAAGCGCGTACGGGTGGAGTTGTCGCGGAACAGGGAGACGGCCAGGCCCGAGTCGAAGATCTTGGACGAAACGTTGTTCTCACGCAGCTCGCGCAGGGCGTCGGCAACGATGTAGAGAGCCTTGAGCTCATCGGTGGTCTTATCCCAGGTGTGCAGGAAGTCGCTGCCGTACATGCCCTTAAAATCGAGGCCGTTCAGCTGCTCGACGAGCTCGGTAAACTTGGCGTCCATGTAAATATCCTTTCCATAGATGAAACGATCGCAATGAGTAGATGCGTTCCGGCATGCGCGTGTGGCTAGAACATGCAGAGCGCTATGACGAGGACCCGCTACCGTTGAGGAAGCATGGGAGATAACGACCGCGGGCCCCAAGTCAACAGGGGGTGCCGGGGACACGAGCGGCCCCCGGCTCAACAAGATCAAGGAATGGGACTAGTCGATCTTGTTGTTGGTCAGACCGGCGCGGAACACGGTAGCGTCGCCATCGGCCTGGCTCGGATCGTAGAGGTTCAAAGCAGCAACATACATGGCGGCAGCGGTGACCAGGTCGTCCTTGTAGGTGACCTCGTTGGGAGCGTGAGCCTGAGACTCGGCACCCGGGCCAAAGCCGACGCAGGGGATGCCATAGCGGCCCTGGATGGAAACGCAGTTCGTGGAGAAGGTCCACTTGTCGCACAACGGACGACCGGTGCGCTTGTCCATGCTGGGCTCGCAGCCGATGCGCTCGTCACCGAACATGGCCTTGTGGGCGTCGACGAGGGCCTTGACGTGCGGAGCGGTCTCCTTGTTGATCCACGTGGGGAAGTAAGCCTCGGTCTCGTAGACCTCGCCGGTCCAGGACGGACGGTCGTACATGTACATGGAGACCTTCACGTCGTCGCCGTACTTCTTGGCGGCCGGCAGGTTGCGGATCTCGTCCAGGCAGGACTCCCAGGTCTCGCCGGCGGTCATGCGACGGTCGATGGAGATGGCGCAGGAGTCAGCGACAGCGCAGCGGCTGGGGCTGGTGTAGAAGATCTGGCTGACGGTGCAGGTGCCGCGGCCCAGGAAGCGGGCATCCTCGAAGTGCTCGGGGTTGTACTTGGGGTCGAGCATCTTGACGAGGCCCTTGATGTCGGTCGACTCGTCGCAGCCGTTGTTGTTGAGGGCGCGGACGTCGGCGATGATGTCGGCCATCTTGTAGATGGCGTTGTCGCCGCGGTCGGGAGCGGAACCGTGGCAGGAGGTGCCGTGAACGTCGACGCGGATCTCCATGCGGCCGCGGTGACCGCGGTAGATGCCGCCGTCGGTGGGCTCGGTGGAAATGACGAACTCGGGCTTAATGCCGTCCTTGTTGTAGATGTACTGCCAGCACATGCCGTCGCAGTCCTCTTCCTGGACGGTGCCGACGACCATGATCTTGTAGCCCTCGGGGATGAGGCCCATGTCCTTCATCATCTTGGCAGCGTAGGTAGCAGAAGCCATGCCGCCCTCCTGGTCGGAGCCGCCGCGGCCGTAGATGATCTCGTCGGTCTCGTAGCCCTCATAGGGATCGGCATCCCAGTTCTCGATGTTGCCGATGCCGACGGTGTCGATGTGGGAGTCGATGGCGAT
>CABUVF010000179.1 GCA_902494945.1 uncultured Collinsella sp. | reverse complement strand
ATGCAGCTGCTGCCGCGCTGCCTGGAGTGGCTGGGCGAGGACCGCATCGCGAGCGCTTACGCCGACCAGATGAAGCGTATGGCCGAGCAAGGCATCACCTCAATCTGCGATATGTCGCTCATGCCCATGCCGGGCTGCGACTTTATTCGCGACGATGTTTACGACAAGCTACAGGCCGCCGGCAAGCTGGGCATTCGCGCCCATCTGTTCCCCACGCTGCTGGATGACCAATCGCGCTTGGAAGAACTCCAGACCCGCTACGCGAACAACGCGCTGCTCTCGGCGCCAGGCTTTAAACAGTTCTTCGACGGCGTGTCGAGCGAGCATACCGCATACCTCACTGAGCCCTATACCAACCCGCGCTTCCCGGGCGACCAGGGCCGCCTGACGGTCCCTGTCGAGCGTATGCGCAAGTTGGTTTTGGCGGCAGCCGAGCGTGACCATACCGTGCGCATCCACGTTATCGGCGACGGTGCCATCCATGCTGCGCTCGATATCTTTGAGGAGGCGGCAGAGCTCTACGGCTTGCCCCAGCACGGCCACAATACGCTTGAGCACCTGGAGAATCTGCTGCCTCAGGACATCGATCGTCTGCGCAAGCTCAACGTCATTGCCTCGAGCCAGCCTTGCCACATCACGCTCGACCCGGGTGGCCCGGAGCGCGACCTGGGCCTGGAACGCAGCCGCATCATGTGGCCGTTCGCAACTTATCAGCAGCGCGGTATCCGTCAAGCTTTCGGTACCGACAGCCCCATCACGGCCGTTACCAGCATGAACGTGCTCTACACGGCTATCACGCGCCAAGATCCCCGCAGCCACTGGCCCGAGGGCGGCTGGCTGCCGAGCGAGCGTATCGACGCGGCAACGGCCCTGCGCAGCTACACGCTTGGCAGCGCGTACGCAGCGGGCGACGAGCAAAACCTCGGCAGCCTAGAGCCCGGCAAATACGCCGACCTGGTAGTCCTGGACCAAAACCCACTCACCATCGCCCCCCAAGAGCTGCAAGCCACCAAGGTTCAGGCCACCTACCTGGCGGGCAACTTAATCTACGAGCGCTAACCTCATACCCCACTCATAAGGGGCACGTTTCAGCAACGTGTCCCTTTCTTATTCGCACCATCCGCATCGCCATTTTGCTGCACTGACTTTTCTGAATGCCGGGTCCGAATTAGTTAACCTGGCTCCCGTGTGGCTCCGGAGGGGCGGGGCATAAGGTTTATCGCGAGTTCCGCACGAGCCGAAGGCCACTTAATGTGGCCTTCGTGCGAGCAGGACTGCCCGAGCAGGAAACCTTATGCCCCGCCCCTCCGGAGCCACACGGGAGCCACTGCTAAGTTATCCCCCGGCATTCAGAAAATCTAAGTGCCAAAAAATAAGATTTTTTGACTCCGTGTTGTATAACCCGCCATTCGTGGGTACCATTCAACGCGTACGCAAACAAAAAGGGTTAATTCGCGTGGCATAACCACGCGGCCCAAAAAGGAGGAGACAAGCATGTCGTCTTTGAAGCCGCTTGCAGATCGTGTTCTGGTCAAGCCCGACGAGGCCGAGCAGAAGACCGCTTCTGGTCTGTATATCGCCAGCAACGCCCAGGAGAAGCCGCAGCGCGGCACCATCGTTGCCGTTGGTGCCGGCAAGGTCAACGACAAGGGTGAGCGCATCCCCATGGACGTCAAGGTCGGTGACGTTGTCATCTACGGTAAGTTCGGTGGCAACGAGGTCAAGGTCGACGGCGAGAAGTATCTGCTGATGCGCGCCGACGACATCTACGCCGTCGTCGAGGCCTAGTCTCGTCAGAATCTCTGATTCGTCTTTGAACGCGCCCGCCGCATAGGACTCGGAAGCGGCGACGCGAGTCACGTTTCTTTTGGAGGATTACCTACCATGGCAAAGAACATTACGTTCAACACCGATGCCCGCGCTAAGCTCGCCAAGGGTGTCAACACTCTGGCCGACGCCGTTACCGTCACCATGGGCCCCAAGGGTCGCTACGTTGCTCTGCAGCGCACGTTTGGTGCCCCGACCATCACCAACGACGGCGTTTCTGTCGCCAAGGAGATTGAGCTCGAGGACAACATCGAGAACATGGGTGCCCAGCTGGTGAAGGAGGTCGCCACCAAGACCAACGACACCGTGGGTGACGGCACCACCACCGCAACCCTGCTCGCTCAAGCCATCGTCAACGACGGTCTGCGCAACGTCGCCGCTGGCGCCAACCCGCTGGCCATCCGTCGCGGCATCGACAAGGCCGTCAACGCCGCCGTCGCCGAGATGAAGAAGCAGGCCAAGCCGGTCGAGACCAAGGAGCAGATTGCTTCCGTCGGTACCATCTCCGCCGGTGACCCCGAGGTCGGCGAGAAGATCGCCGAGGCCATGGAGGTCGTGGGCAAGGACGGCGTCATCACCGTCGAGGATTCCCAGACGTTCGACATCACCATCGACACCGTCGAGGGCATGCAGTTCGACAAGGGCTACGTCTCCGCTTACTTCGTCACGGATAACGACCGCATGGAGGCCGTGATGAAGGATCCGTACATCCTCATCACCGACCAGAAGATCTCCAGCGTCCAGGACATCATGCCTGTTCTCGAGGCTGTCCAGCGCGCTGGCCGTGGCCTGCTCATCATCGCTGAGGACATCGATGGCGAGGCTCTGCCGACCCTCGTCCTCAACAAGATCCGTGGCGCCCTCAACGTCTGCGCCGTCAAGGCTCCGGGCTACGGCGATCGCCGCAAGCGCATCCTCGAGGACATCGCCGTCCTCACCGGTGGCCAGGCTGCCCTGGACGAGCTGGGCGTGAAGGTTGCTGACATCACCGCAGATATGCTCGGTACCGCTAAGTCCGTCACTATCTCCAAGGACAACACCGTCGTCGTCGGCGGCGCTGGCTCCAAGGAGGCCATCGACGCTCGTATCGCTCAGATCAAGGGCGAGATGGAGAACACCACTTCTGACTTTGACCGCGAGAAGCTCCAGGAGCGCCTGGCCAAGCTCTCCGGTGGCGTTGCCGTCATCAAGGTCGGCGCTGCTACCGAGTCCGAGCTCAAGGAGATCAAGCACCGCGTCGAGGACGCCCTGCAGGCTACCCGTGCTGCTGTCGAGGAGGGCATTGTCGCCGGCGGCGGCGTCGCCTTCATGGACGCTGCTCCTGCGCTCGATGCTGTCGAGATCGACGACCCCGAGGAGAAGATCGGCGTCGACATCGTCAAGAAGGCTCTGACTGCTCCGGTCGCCACCATCGCCAAGAACGCTGGTTTTGAGGGCGCTGTCGTGGTCGACAAGGTTGCCGAGCTGCCCGCCGGCCAGGGTCTCAACTCTGCCAACGGCGAGTGGGGCGACATGATCGAGATGGGCGTCCTCGACCCCGTCAAGGTCAGCCGCGTCACCCTGCAGAACGCTGCTTCTGTCGCCAGCCTGATCCTCATCACCGAGGCTACCGTCTCCGATGTGCCCAAGAACACTCAGCTTGAGGACGCTATCGCTGCTGCTACCGCTGGTCAGCAGGGCGGCGGTATGTACTAAGGCCGACAAGGTCTAGAACTCCCACCGGGAATCCGGGGGCGTGACGGGGGCTTCTCTCCGGAACGTCCTCGGACATGCAAAGAGGCTCCGCATCGCGCTTCGCGCTGCGGAGCCTCTTTGCGTCCTGACGCTCCTATTTGGCAAGGTGTTTTTTAGAATCCATTTTGCGCTCGGCCTCGAAGGCTTGCCTGTCCCAATCGAGCGGAAGTCCGGCCTCGACCCATGCCTCGTAGGCCCTCCT
>CABUVF010000178.1 GCA_902494945.1 uncultured Collinsella sp. | reverse complement strand
GAGAGCTTTACGCCCGATGAGGGCGATACGGTTTTGGGTGCGGCCAATCTAGGCAACGGTTATACCGTCTACGCCAGCGGCCCCGTCTATCCGTACGTGGTGCCCCAGACCATCAACGGGCGCACGCAGAACCCCGTGTCGACCTATCCCATGGACACAGCCATTGAGCTTGTCGAGCTTACGACCGGCAACCGCTACACCTACAGCCAGATCAAGAGCGTGCTGGTCGGCAAAGACGGCAAGGCCGACGCTGCCACCAAGCTCGAATGCGACTACATCGCCCAGATTCTGCTGCCGAGCATCAAGGCCCAGGACTAGCCGGGCGCATCATGGTACTCCCCAACCGTGATGAAGGGGCCAGGAGGTCCTGGCCCCACAGATCCGTAGATGATTAGGCAAGGAGCCACTTCCATGCGGGCACAGCGTGTACCACACCGTGTTCACATGGAATATCGGCCTGTTCATCCATAGTAACGATTACCGACTCGCCAAGATCAAACTGGGCCATCGAGGCATCGAGGGCTGCAATTTCGCGTTCGCGCGTTTTCTCGCTTGCCATATCCACACTCACCTGAGTCAGGCTATAAGCCTGCATGAGAAGTGCATCCCCAGCCACAAAGTCAACCTCATGGCTTTTATTCTTCTCCTTGACCAGTAGGCGGCAGACCGAACCGACCCGCACCGCAGGAGTCCTTCTTCTGAGCGCATTGAACACCGCAGTCTCGAGCCTCTGGCCCTGGTCCAATGCCGATGCGGGAGAGAATGCTCCAAACATCGCAGGATCGACAGCGTAGACTTTAGACGCAGACCGCGTATTATTTGCAAGTGAACGCGTAAACTCCGGCACAGAAAACAGCAGGTAGGCGTCCTCGTAATACTCAAGTAAGTCGCTGAGCGAATTACGACTGACGGGTATCTGCCTGCTCTTGAACTCGTTGTACACCTTGTTCACCGACAGCTCTCGTCCCGAAGATGCCATACACCGCGTCAGAAACAGTGAGGCCAAACGAGGGCTCTTGACGTCGTAACGCTCCACAACGTCCATAGCGACCGTTCGCGACGCATATTCCTGTAGCAGCTGAATCGCGTCTGCGGGCGTCTGCTCAAGTGTCGCGATGAATCCCCCTCGCTCGAGATATCCGACCAGATGGTGTCGGAGCAACGCTGCAGCGCTTGAGGAGAAGGGCGCGTTCGACTCAGGAACGCTCCCCGTCTTATATCGGACGTATTCCGAAAAACTCAACGGAAAAAGCTCTCGCACAAGAGAACGGCCCCTGAACTCGCTCTTAAGTTCTGAGGACAGCATCTTAGAAGAAGATCCCGTCACGTAAACGGTCGCCTTCTCCGTATCGACCACGCGTCGCAGAAACGCACCCCATTCGGGTATTTCCTGGATCTCGTCAAAGAAAAGGTAGGCGCCCTCGCCTCGAGCAGCAGGATATAGTGCATAGAATGTATCGAGCACGTCCGCTAGTAGCGATGGCTCATACGGACGCAAGCGCTCATCCTCAAAATTGAAATATAGCATCCGGTCAAGCTCGACGCCTTGGCCCTGAAGCCGCCGCATCTCCTGATACAGGCGATACGTCTTTCCACAACGACGGGCGCCCACAATCACATATACGATGTTGTCGCGCTTTGGCTCCTGCGGGTTGCCCAGATCAAGGTCGCGCTCAAAGACCTGCGGAATCCCCTGTTGCTCAAAGTCCTTTATTTTTTGAGCCACCAAGTCGTTGAATGCCATAATTCTCCAATCTTGCTCTCCTGCTAATCAAGATTATAACGATTCTTGATTAGCAGGAGAGCAAGATTGTGCGTATCTTGATTAATGGATAAGCAAGTTTTCTATTAGTGGCCCCTCCCGGAGGATATCGAGCGGCCGAGGGGGGCAGGCATGAACGCCTCTAGCCGAAAACAAAGTAGCTAAAAAAGCCCCGTCCCAAATGAGCTACTTAACGCCAGGGGTCAGCTTCGAAGAGGGGCTCGCGCTCGGGGCGGCGATCGCTGTAGGGATCGTAGCCGTCATCGTCCTCGTTCTCGGCACGGATGTAGGGGTCGCGCGGCTTGGGCGCCGGCTTGGACGTGGGCCTGGGCGCCGGCGCGCTTGTCTTGATCTCGTCTTTCATCTGCATAGCTCCTTACATCGCATCCGTTCGGCATCATCGATTGTCGCACGAAAAAGGGCGGCGGACCCAATGGATCCGCCGCCCTTGGCGTTTAGAGACGGCTGGTAGATTTTAAGGCATATCCCAAAAATCTACTCGGCGTCGGGGACCTCGTAGGTGGCCGCCGGCGTGTTATCGCACACGACGGTAAAGCCGCCGTCCTTGTCGACATCGACTGTCACCTGATCGCCCTCGCGCACCGTGCCGTCGATGATAGCGGCGGCGATGGCATCCACGACCTCGCGCTGAACCAGACGCTTGAGCGGACGGGCGCCAAAGACCGGGTCCAGGCCGCCCACGGCGAGCATCTGCTTGGCCGCCGGGGTGATGGCAAGCGTCATGCGCTCCTTGGCCAGACGCGCGCGGACGTCGGCGAGCTGGATGTCGACGATCTTCTCGATCTGCGCCATGCCGAGCGGATGGAACACCACGATATCGTCGATACGGTTGAGGAACTCGGGGCGGAAGGTTTGAGCCATGGCCCCGTCAACCTGATGGCGCATCTCCTCCTCGTCCTTGCCCGAAAGCTCGGCGATAGCCTTGGAGCCCACGTTAGACGTCATGATGATAATCGTGTTCTTGAAGGACACCTGGCGACCCTGACCGTCGGTCAGACGGCCGTCGTCAAGCACCTGCAACAGCACGTTGAAGACATCTGGATGGGCCTTCTCCATCTCGTCGAGCAAGATCACGGAGTAGGGGCGACGGCGCACGGCCTCGGTGAGCTGGCCGCCCTCGTCGTAACCCACGTATCCCGGGGGCGCACCGATCAGACGCTGGACGCTGAACTTCTCCATGTACTCGGACATGTCGATACGCACGAGCGCGCGCTCGTCGTCGAACAGGCACTCGGCAAGCGCCTTGGCGAGCTCGGTCTTGCCCACGC
Source organism: uncultured Collinsella sp. (assembly GCA_902494945.1). Lineage (GTDB taxonomy): Bacteria > Actinomycetota > Coriobacteriia > Coriobacteriales > Coriobacteriaceae > Collinsella. The sequence goes on along the minus strand of CABUVF010000178.1, from coordinate 712 downwards.
CGGTGGGGCCCAGGAAGAAGAAGCTGCCGATGGGCTTGTCCGGATCGGAGAGACCCGCACGGCTGCGGCGCACGGCCGCGGCGACGGCGGAGACGGCCTCGTCCTGGCCGATGACGCGCTTATGCAGCTCACCCTCCAAGCCCTTCAGCTTGTCGAGCTCGCCCTGCATCATCTTGGACACGGGCACGCCGGTCCAGGCACTCACGACCTCGGCGATCTCATCGGAGGTCACCTGTTCGTTGAGGCCCTCGCCGTCCTGCTGCTTTTGCGCCTCGAGCGCAGCCTCGGAATCCTGAATCTGCTGTTGCAGGCCCGGAATCACGGAGTAGCGCAGCTCGGACGCACGGCCCAGATCACCATTGCGCGTCGCGCGCTCCTCTTCGCTCCTGGCCTCGTCGAGCTGTCCCTTGAGCTCTTGCACGTGGTCGATGGCGTTCTTCTGGTTGAGCCAGCCAGCCTTTTGCACGTTGAGTTTTTCCTGGACCTCGGCGATCTCCTGACGCAGGGCCTCCAGACGCTCCTTGGAGGCGTCGTCGGTCTCCTTCATGAGCGCCTGCTCCTCGATCTGCAGCTGGGTGAGCTGACGCGTGGTGGCGTCAATCTCGACCGGCATGCTGTCGAGCTCCATGCGCAGGCGGCTTGCCGCCTCATCGACCAGGTCGATGGCCTTGTCGGGCAGGAAGCGGTCGGCGATATAGCGATCGGAGAGGTC
>CABUVF010000177.1 GCA_902494945.1 uncultured Collinsella sp. | reverse complement strand
TAGAAAAAAATTTTACGGAGTGATAATTAAGTTGTTCGTGCCTCGACCGAGGTTCGAATCCATGCGGTGCTGCCATAAAAGAAAAGCCCCCGTTGCCGGGAGCTTTAATCTCAAATGGTGCGGCGTATAGGATTCGAACCTATGACGTTCTGATTCGTAGTCAGACCCTCTATCCAGCTGAGGTAACGCCGCGACTTGTTGATTATTATGCACAGAGACTGAATAATGGTCAAGCATTTTTTCAAAAAAAGTTATCGAATTTGATTTTTAATCATTTGGAGGGCTTGGCGCGATCTTCGACGCATCGCGATATAAGAAAAGCCCCCGCCGCCGGGAGCTTTAAAGTCAATTGGTGCGGCGTATAGGATTCGAACCTATGACGTTCTGATTCGTAGTCAGACCCTCTATCCAGCTGAGGTAACGCCGCAACGCACGGATTATTATGCACGCGAGCCCCCGATGGGTCAAGCGACAATTAGAAAAAAATTTTACGGAGTGATAATTAAGTTGTTCGTGCCTCGACCGAGGTTCGAATCCATGCGGTGCTGCCATAAAAGAAAAGCCCCCGTTGCCGGAGGCTTTCAATTTCAATTGGTGCGGCGTATAGGATTCCGCGCATCCGCTCCGCGGATCCGCGCCGGCTTCGCCCGCCTGCCGGCGTGCTCGCCCGCTCGCTACGGACGCTCCGCGTCCGCTTCACGCTCGCGCCTCGACCGAGGTTCGAATCCCTGTCTGGTCTCCAAAAAAGAAAAGCCCCCGTTGCCGGAGGCTTCAAGTTCAATTGGTGCGGCGTATAGGATTCGAACCTATGACGTTCTGATTCGTAGTCAGACCCTCTATCCAGCTGAGGTAACGCCGCAGCGCAAGACATATAAAACCACTTTAGCTTATTGGAGTCAAGCACAATTTCAAACTTTTTTGTGGAACGCAGTCTTGTCATGCTGCTCCGCATATACCGTCGTTCCCCGTACGATCGATTGGCTTTTCGATCACGTCAAACTTAGCATCAAGTTCCCTCAGGAGCGATCTCACCCGCTGGGCACAATCATAATCGGCAAACGAGATACTCAACATGCGAGCAACCCGGTTAGATGTCCGGACCCCATAGAAATGCTCCAGGGCCACAAGCCCCTCGTGCGCCACAAACGTCTCAACCACATGAGGCGACTCCTCAAAGCACCATTGGGTCAACGGACCCCCGCTCGTCTGTCGAACCACCAGGCCACCCATGCCAGACGGCTCACACGTTACAAGCAGGTACTCCCCGCCCTCGTCGCTCTCAAACAAAACCACCCGATCATCAAACAGCTCCATCGCGTCCCCTTTCTCTCGCTCTTATTTAGCAAAAGCATAGCAGGTAGATTGCTGTATACAGAACAGTTGTTCGTGTGTTTTCTATTGAGCTGTCCGCACGGCATGGTATGGACCTGCGCACGAAATAGGGCGCCCCCGAAGGAGCGCCCTTGCATATCGCCTATGCAGACAAGTTACGCGACCGGCTCGATCTTCTCGAGGCCGCCCATGTAGGGACGCAGGACCTCGGGGATCGTGATGGTGCCGTCGGCGTTCTGGTAGTTCTCCAGAATGGCAGCCATGGTACGGCCAGCCGGCAGGCCGGAACCGTTGAGGGTGTGCAGATAGCGCGAACCCTTGAAGTTCTCGGGGTCGCGATACTTGATGTTGGCGCGGCGAGCCTGGAAGTCACCGCAGTTGGAGCAGGAGCTGATCTCCTTGTAGGCGTTGTAGCTCGGCAGCCAGACCTCGATGTCGTAGGTCTGACGGGCAGAGAAGCCCAAGTCGCCGGTGCACAGGCTAATCACGCGATACGGAAGGCCCAGCTGCTGCAGCAGGTACTCGGCCTCGGCGGTCATGCTCTCGAGCTCCTCGTCGGACTCCTCCGGCTTAGCGAACTTGACCATCTCGACCTTGTCGAACTCGTGCTGACGGATGATGCCACGGGTATCGCGACCGGCGGAACCGGCCTCCTCGCGGAAGCAGGGGGTGAAGGCGGTGTAGCGGCGCGGCAGGGTGTCGGCGTCGAGGACCTCACCGGCGTGCAGGTTGGTGAGCACGACCTCGGCGGTGGGGATCAGGAAGTTGTCGCCCGAGACGTGATAGGCGTCGTCCTCGAACTTGGGCAGCTGGCCCGTGCCGAACATGGTCTGACGCTTGACGACGATGGGCGGCCACCACTCCTTAAAACCACGGCTGGTGTGCGTATCGAGGAAGAAGTTGATGAGGGCGCGCTCAAGACGGGCGCCGGCGCCACCGAGAACGGTGAAGCGGCTGCCGGAGAGCTTGTTGCCGCGCTCGAAGTCAAGGATGTCGAGGTCGGTGCCCAGATCCCAGTGCGGCTTAAAGTCGAAGTCGAACTCGCGCGGGGTGCCCCAACGACGGCGCTCGATGTTCTCGTCCTCGTCCTTGCCGTACGGCGTGGCCTCGCAGGGAATGTTGGGCAGGTGAGCCATGAAGTCGTACTGCTCCTGCTCGAGGGCGGTGCGGCGCTCGGCCAGACCGTCAATCTTCTCGTTGACGGCGCGCACGGCCTCCTTGGCGGCCTCGGCCTCGTCCTTCTTGCCCTCCTTCATCAGGGCGCCGATCTTCTTGGACTCGGCATTGCGCGTGGCTTGAAGTTCCTCGACCTCGGTGATGACGGCACGACGCTCGTCGTCGAGCTCAAAGAACTTCTCGCGATCCCAAGACGTCTGGCGGTTAGCCATGGCGACATCGATGGCATCGGGGTTCTCGCGAACAAACTTGATATCAAGCATTAGATCCTCCGGCGATATACATTCCATTTAGGTTGCAACCTTGTACATGTATGGGCAAGTATATACTTATGAGCGTTTACGGCCCAACTCAACTACGCAAGAAGGCACCCAATGGACGCAGTTTTTTCCTTTTTGTTTGGCACCCGCACCGGTTTTGCCATCCTTTTCGCCGGCGGCATCCTGCTGTTTGCGATTCTTGCCTTTGTAATGGAGAAGCGCACCCATAAGATGTATGTCGACCGCGGCCCCAAGTCCGAGGACGAAGAAGACAGCTTCTGGGACTAACCTGCCAAAAAGGGACAGGTTTATTTTGGTCGGTTTTATCTGGGCAAACGCAAGTGCCCCGCAACTGGAATTGAGCCAGTTGCGGGGCACTTTTCGCTAAAAGGACAAAACCGCAGGAAAAACCTGCCAAAATATACTGTCCCTTTTTTGGTCGGTTTTACTGGAGGGTTGCGTCGATTGCCTTGACCAGGGCGCTGCGCATGCCGGCGTCCTCGAGCGCAACGACGCCCTTGATGGTGGCACCACCGGGCGAGCATACGGCATCCTTCATCGCCGCAGGATGCTGGCCAGTTGCAAGCTGCAGCTTTGCCGTACCCAGCACCATCTGGCTCACAATGCGATAAGCATCCGCACGCGGGATACCGTGCTTGACCGCCGCATCGCCCAGGGCCTCGATTGCCATGGCGACAAACGCCGGAGCGCAACCACCCACCGTGCCGCCCACAAACAGCAGGCTTGTGTCGAGCTCGACGACAGCGCCAAGCTTACCGAGCAGGTCGAGCACCACAGCACGCTGCTCGTCGTTAAGCGTCGAAGCCTTCTCGCAGGCGATGACGCCCTCGCCCACCGAAACCGGCGTGTTGGGCACCGTCGAGATATGCGCGACGCCCGGCAGGACCTGCTCCCACTTGGCACTGTCCCAGGTCCAGGCAACCGACAGAACGACCTTTTTGGCAAGAGCATCCTTGAGCGGGGCGAATACCTTCTCGATCATGTACGGTTTGACCGCAGCGACCACGATATCGGATGCGGCGACAACCTCGGCGGCATCGTGGCAGGCGACCATGCCGCGC
>CABUVF010000176.1 GCA_902494945.1 uncultured Collinsella sp. | reverse complement strand
GCTACTGGTCAAGGTCGACTCTCCGGGCCCGGCCTGCCACACCGGCAACCGTACCTGCTTCTTTAAGAAACTCGCGTAGGGCGGGCGTTCGATTAGACGCTCGGCCACCAGAAGGGATTGAACTATGGGTGTGCACACCGCAAATGTTCAGGATGGAAATATCGGTGAGACGCTGACGGGACTGGCCGAGGTGATTCACGGTCGTCGCGATGCGTCGCCACAGGAGAGCTACACCGCCCGTCTGCTGACCGACGTCGAGGACGAGCTGCTCAAGAAGCTTGCCGAGGAGGCGAGCGAGGTGATCATGGCCTGCAAGGATAACGACCACGATCACATTCGCTACGAGGCCGGCGACCTGATCTACCACCTGCTCGTGACGCTCGAGCGCTACGGCATTAACCTCGACGAGCTGGCCGGCGAACTCAACGCCCGCCGCCACTAGTCATTTAAGTCTGTCCCCAATGAGTAGTTAGGCGAGGGGCGTGGACTCCCATTCGCTGGTGGCGTGGGGGATGTCGAAGGTTCGATAACCGCAGTCGTAGGCGTGGGCCTGAGCCTCGCGAATGTTCCAGCAGATGTCGCAGGCGCGATGCGCGTCCGAGCCAAAAGTGATTGGCACCTCGGCGTGGGCGAAGCAGCGCAACAGCCCCGTCGAGGGGTAATAGTCGTCGAGGCCCTTACGCGGCGCGGCGGTCGAGACTTCGACACGGCGACCCGTATCGTGCGCGCACTCGGCCATCTGCCCCCAAAACGGCGCCGGGTCAAAATCGGGCGCAAAGCCCTCCTTCGAAAAACGCATGACCAGGTCGGGGTGGGCCATCACGTCAAAGTTAAGCGAGCTTTCGCAAGCACGGCACCAGTCGTCGACGTAGTGTTCCCATACGCCGCGTACGCCTAAGTTTTCCCAAACATGCAGGTTGGTATCGTCGTCGATCCAGCCACAAAGCGAATCGGGCGTATCGGGACGAGTGACGCTCTCCGTTCCCGCCGTGCCCGCGGCGCCGGCCATGATATCGCCCGGGTCGCCAATCCAATGCACGCTGCCCAAGCGCACCACGGCGCCCCGGGACCAGCGCTCAACCAAGGGTTCGCAGCCCTCGTACCAATCGCATTCAAAGCCATAGATAAGCTCGAGCTCCGGCGCGATTTGCGCGGCAAGCCTGCGGGCGTCCTCAAAGGCCAGACGATGTGCCGGCAAGTCGCCCTCGACGCCCTGCACCTCGCAGTTAGCATCCATACTGGCAGGCAGGGCGAGGTGGTCGGTCGAGACCATGACGCGGCAGCCTGCCGCAGCAGCGGCACGGACGTTGTCATCAAACGAGGCATGGCCGTCCGAAAACGAGGTGTGGGTGTGACAATCGACCAGCGGGCAAGCGGACATGGCGGCTCCTTTGCGTCAAGCGAATCCGCTTCATTGTAATGGCGCAGCCTCGGCGCGTCGTGCACGCGGGGTGCCGAAATCGACTGGAAAGGCTGCGCGGTGCGACCTCGCTTGCTCTCAAAACATGTACATCAGCCTCCAAAACCGACAAAAAATGACATGTTTGGAGGCTGATGTACATGTTTGGATAGGGGCGAGGGCGGCGACGGACGAAAGTCACGCCTGTGCCACGTCCGATGTGCTAGCGTTTGGATGAATAAAACGAGCCCGTGCGGAAAGGAGCCGGACCGTATGCCATGCGATAGCACATCCCCACTGTCTCGCGAGACCGATGCGCCCGAAACTATCGTCAAGCTGGAGTGCGACATCGATGACGCGTCGCCCGAGGTGCTTGCCTACGCTGCCGATTGCCTGCGCAAGGCCGGCGCCCGCGAGGTGCATTGGTTGCCGCTTTACTGCAAAAAGGGCCGCCCCGGATGGCAGTTGCAGGTGATCTGCTCACACGAGGATATCGAGCGCCTGCAGACGATTATCTTTTTGGAGACCACGACCAACGCCATTCGTCGCCAGGTGATGGAACGCGTTTGCCTGCCGCGCCGATCCGAGCAGGTGACAACGCCTTGGGGCGAGGTATCCGTTAAGGTGGCGACCCTGCCCGATGGCAGTGAACGTGCGGCTCCCGAGTACGAGGACTGTGCTCGCCTTGCCCGCGAGCACAACGTGCCGCTCCAACGCGTGATGCAAGCGGCCCAAGCCGCGGCGTTGCGATTTGAGTGATGCGGGCGAGTGACGCGCCGCGCCAATCCAATTAACCCCACCGAAAGGACTCCCCATGAAATACCTCATCGCTTCCGACATCCATGGCTCGGCATACTGGGCCGAGCGCCTCTGCACTGCCATCGAATCCGAACAGCCCGACCGCATTGTGCTGCTGGGCGACCTGCTCTACCACGGCCCGCGTAACGACCTGCCGCGCGACTACGCCCCCAAACGCGTGATTCCGCTGCTCAACGCCCTGGCCGACCGCATCATCGCGGTGCGCGGCAACTGCGACGCCGAAGTCGACCAGATGGTGCTCGACTTTCCCGTCATGGCCGACTACGCCACGCTGTTCGACGAGACCGGCCGCGAGCTGTTCCTGACGCACGGCCACGTCTTTGGCGCCGGCATGCACAACAGCGTCGACCATGCGCCCGCGCTGCCCGAGGGCTCCGCGCTCGTCTACGGCCACACACACATCAAGGTTAACGAGGCAAGCGAGGCATACCCGGGCCTGTGGCTCTTCAACCCCGGCAGCGTGAGCATCCCCAAGGACGGCACACACAGCTACGGCATCTACGAGGGCGGCGCGTTCCGCCACGTGATCCTGGAGGAGGATTAACCATGGCAGAGCAGCTGGCTCAGCAAAATGCCGAGGGCTCGCGCGATCTGTCCACGCTGGTCGACGCGTCGGCCGAGCTGCAGCATCTGGTGCAGACCATCTGGCGCCTGCGTCAGCCCGACGGCTGTCCGTGGGACCGTGAGCAGACGCACCGCAGCATTGGCAAGAACATGATCGAGGAGGCCTATGAGGCGCTCGACTGCATCGAGGCCGACGATGCCGCGCATCTGCGCGAGGAGCTGGGCGACGTGCTCATGCAGGTGGTGCTGCATGCGCAGATTGCGGCGGACGCCGGCGAGTTTACGCTTGCCGATGTGGCACGTGATATTGACGCCAAGCTCATTCGCCGCCACCCGCACGTGTTTGGCGATGCGGATGCCGACAACCCCGACGAGGTGCTCAAGATTTGGGACGAGGTCAAGCTTGCCGAGAAGGCTGCCAAGGACAAGGCTGTGGCGGCGGACGAGGCAGCGCCCGAAGGCCTGCTCGACGGCGTGCCCACGCATCTGCCGGCGCTGATGCAAGCTCAGAAGGTGTCGCGCAAGGCGGCGGCCGTGGGCTTTGAGTGGGAGACGGTCCAGGATGTGTGGGACGAGGTAGCCGAGGAGCGTGCCGAGTTTGAGGCCGAGGAGCCCGGCTCGCCCGAGCGCGAGATGGAGTTTGGCGACCTGCTCTTTGCCCTGGTCAACGTTGCGCGCAAGGAGGGAATCGACGCCGAGAGCGCCCTGCGCGCGAGCACGGCCAAGTTCCGCCGTCGCTGGGCTGCGATGGAGCAGATGGCGGCCAACGCCCATGTGGATCTGGCTGAGCTTTCGACCCACGGCCTCAACGACCTCTGGGATGCCGCCAAGGCAGAGGAGTAAGACTGCGGGAACGACGGGCTGACACGCCTCATCGTTCCCGCTAAATTTTTCGAAAAACAAGTGTATCCCTCGGCTAACTTAGGGCATAATGCAAAAAGTGCGACATGGCTAACTTACGGAGGCGCACCGACGGTGCACGGTCAGCCGGTCGCTTGCATCCACTACGTTTCCAAGTGAGAGGGAGACAGCATGAGTGATATTTTGGACGTCTACGGTCGCGAGGTGCTCGACAGCCGCGGCAATCCCACTGTCGAGGTCGAGGTCGTGCTCGAGGACGGCAGCTTTGGCCGCGCAATGGTGCCTTCGGGTGCTTC
>CABUVF010000175.1 GCA_902494945.1 uncultured Collinsella sp. | reverse complement strand
TCCGAGGATCTCGACGCCATGTTGAAGAAAGCTAAGGCCGAACTGGCCGCTCAAGCATAGTAAAGGAGGGTCCGATACATGTCTGCAATCACTATTCTGCTTGTTGCGATTGTCGCGTTGCTTGCCGGTATGGAAGGCATTCTGGATGAGTTCCAGTTCCATCAGCCGCTCGTGGCATGCACGCTTATCGGTCTCGTAACCGGTCACCTTCAGGAGGGCATCCTCCTGGGCGGTTCGCTCCAGATGATGGCCCTTGGCTGGGCTAACGTCGGCGCCGCCGTCGCGCCTGACGCCGCTCTGGCCTCGGTCGCTTCTTCGATCATCATGGTGCTCGCCCTCAACGGTGGCGCCACCGATTCGGCCAAGGCCGTTACCGCCGCCATCGCCGTCGCCGTCCCGCTGTCGGTCGCTGGTCTGTTCCTGACCATGATCTGCCGTACCCTGGCTACCGCTATGGTTCACGGCATGGACGCCTGCGCCGAGAAGGGCGACTTCGCCGGCATCGAGCGTTGGCAGTACGCCGGCATCCTCATGCAGGGTGTTCGTATCGCCATCCCGGCAGTACTTCTGTGCATCATCCCGGCCGAGGCCGTTACCAACGCGCTTAACGCTATGCCCGATTGGCTGTCCGGCGGCATGGCTGTCGGCGGCGGCATGGTCGCTTCCGTCGGTTACGCCATGGTCATCAACATGATGGCCACCAAGGAGACCTGGCCGTTCTTCATCCTCGGCTTTGTCCTTGCTGCCATCCCTCAGCTCACGCTGATCGCCCTTGGCCTCATCGGCATCTCCCTTGCCCTCATCTACCTTGGCCTTAAGGATCTGGCCAAGCAGGGTGGCGGCATGGGCGGTGGCTCCGGTGACCCGCTCGGCGACATTCTGAACGATTACGAGTAGGAGGGGAGTGATACATATGGCAGAGAACAAGATTCAGCTCACCAAGGCTGACCGTAAGAAGGTTTGCTTCCGTCATCAGTTCCTTCAGGGCTCGTGGAACTACGAGCGTATGCAGAACGGCGGCTGGTGCTTCGCAATGATCCCTGCGATCAAGAAGCTCTACACCAGCAAGGATGACCAGATTGCCGCTCTTAAGCGCCACCTGGAGTTCTATAACACCCACCCCTATGTTTCCGCCCCCGTCATTGGCGTTACCCTCGCTCTCGAGGAGGAGCGCGCCAACGGTGCTCCGATTGACGACGTCGCCATTCAGGGCGTCAAGGTCGGTATGATGGGCCCGCTCGCCGGCGTCGGCGACCCCGCCTTCTGGTTCACCCTTCGCCCGATTCTGGGTGCTCTGGGCGCTTCCCTGGCCCTGTCCGGCAGCATCGCCGGTCCGCTGCTGTTCTTCTTCGCGTGGAACATCATCCGTTACGCCTTCCTGTGGTACACGCAGGAGTTTGGCTACAAGGTCGGCTCCTCCATCGCCAAGGACCTCTCCGGCGGTCTGATGGGCAAGGTCACCGAGGGCGCTTCCATCCTGGGTATGTTCATCATCGGCGCCCTGGTCGAGCGCTGGGTGTCCATCTCCTTCACCCCGGTCGTCTCCAAGGTCACGCAGTCTGCTGGCGCCTTTATCGACTGGGCTAATCTGCCCTCCGGTTCTGAGGGTGTCAAGGAAGCACTGACGATGTATAACTCCATCGGTGCTAACGCCCTTGATCAGGTGAAGGTCACCACGCTTCAGGCTAACCTCGATCAGCTCATCCCCGGCCTTGCCGCCGTGTGCCTGACCCTGCTGGTCTGCAAGCTCCTCAAGAAGAAGGTCAGCCCGATCGTCATCATCCTGGCTCTCTTCGCCGTCGGCATCATCGGTCGCGTCTGCGGCTTCATGTAAGCACGCTTCGGCTTAAGACCGAGAGTTGCTAGGCAAGGGCTTTTGAGCCATTGAAACGGACCGCACCCGGTGGGTACACTGGATGCGGTCCGATTGTTTTATTTGGAGGGCGAGGCGCGCATGGCGCAATCTCAGAACAGCACGGTCGATCTGGCAACGCCGGCAACCTGCCTGATGGGGCTTACCAGTCACGGTAACGTGATGGTGGGCAATAAGGCGTTTGAGTACTATAACGAGCGCAATCCCGAGGATTATATCCAAATCCCGTGGGACGAGGTCGACTATATTGCCGCCGAGGTTTTGCGCGGCACCAAGAAGATTACGCGTTTTGCCATCTTTACCAAAGAGAATGGCCACTTTACGTTTTCGACGCGCAATGACAAGGAAACGCTTCGCGCGGTGCGTAAGTACATTGACGAGGACAAGCTCGTTCGTTCGCCCGACTTTATCGATGTGACGGCCAAGGGCGCCAAGAGCATCCCCTCCGTCATCAAGAACCTTTTCCACAAAGGCAACTAGCCATTAAAGAGCGCCCCCCTAAAGTGGGACGCGGTTTCCCATGAGGCTCGATCGGGAAAGTGCATCCCGGTTCGAGTGCCGATTGCGGGATGTAGTTTCCGGAACGGGCCCGTTTGGGAAACCGTGTCCCGTTTCGAGTCGAAATTCTGGGACACAGTTTCCCAGCGAGGTCCCATGGGGAAAGTCTGACCCAGAATTTGCCTGGATAGTGGGACGCACTTTCCGGAGGGCTGTTCCACCGCAACTTCGAAGAGTGGCTACACGCTGCATCACAACGTGTAAATCTGCTACACTAGTACAACATGCCTCCGTAGCTCAGGGGATAGAGCACCGCTCTCCTAAAGCGGGTGTCGACGGTTCGAATCCGCCCGGGGGCACCAGAAGATTATAACGGCGTCGCGAGAGCGGCGCCGTTTCTGGTTTGTGGGAGCTGCCGACGGATTAGGACCGTCGACACCCGCGTCACCAATTTCCCCGCGGGGGGAGTTTTCGAATCCGCCCGGGGGCACCAGAGATTTGCCGAGCCCGGTACCGCTACGGTGCCGGGCTCTTCTGGTCTAAGGGCAGGGTTCGAGCCGTCGACACCCGCGTCACCATTTTCCCCGCGGGGGGAGTTTTCGAATCCGCCCGGGGACACCAGAGATTGATCGAGCCCGGTACACCGTCACGGTACCGGGCTCTTCTGGTTCATGTCATGTCAAAAACGAAGCGCCCGCTTGCTGGGGAAGCAAGCGGGCGCCTGTGAGCGAATATGTTTGCGGCGAGAGCCGTGATGAGCGGTGGGGTGGCGACTAGTTGGTCGTACCGGAATCGTCGCCCGTGCCCGAGCCAGAGCCCGAACCCGAACCAGAAAGTGCGACCGTCAGCGTAATCGTGCTGTCGGTGGACTGCTTGCCGGTGGGGGAGACGCCCGTAACGGTGGCGTTTTCGTTGCCGCTCACGGGGTTGCCGTTCTGGTCGCAGAACGCGATGTTGTAGAACCCGGCGTTGTTGAGCGCGGTGACGGCGGCGGAGATGCTCTTGCCGTACAGGTTACCCGGAACGCTGGCCTTGCCGGACTTCTTGGCAATGACGACGGTAATCGTGGCGCCGGGCTTCTGCTTACCGCTGGGGTTCCAGCTGATCACGGTGCCCTCGGTAACCGAGTCGTTCTCCTGGTAGCTCACGTCGACGCCAAAGCCTGCCATATCGAGGGCGTTGCGCGCCTGGGCCTCGGTCATGTCGGTCAGGTCGGGGACGGACGTGGTATCCGGGCCGCTCGAGACCTTGTACGAGATGGTCGTGCCCTTCTCGACTTCCTTACCGGCGTCGGTGCCCTGCTCAAAGACCTGGCCCTCATCGGCCTCGTTGGCCTCCTCGGTGGCGTTGCCCTTTAGGCCAACGCTTGCCAGTGCCGCCTCTGCCTGGTCCTTGGTTAGACCGACAAGCTGGGGAACCTCAACCTTCTCGGAGGGCTTGGGGCCCTTGGAGATCACCAGGTTCACCTTGGTGCCCTTGGCCTTCTTGGTGTGGCCGTTGGGCGTCTGCTCGGCGACCTTGCCCTCGTCGACATCGTCGTTGTAGCTTTGGTCGATGGTGCCGACCTCGAGGCCGGCTTCCTTGATCAGCTCGACGGCAGTCTGCTGGTCCT
>CABUVF010000174.1 GCA_902494945.1 uncultured Collinsella sp. | reverse complement strand
TTGCCCGTGGCGTTGCTGTTGGCGCCGGGCGAGACGGACTTCGCGCATTTTATGGCCAACTTCACGTTTTACGCGATATTTTCGGCCGTGGTGCCGACGGCCATGACCAAGCTCATGTTTGTGGGCGAGGCGTCTCAGATGAGTGCCGATTCGCTGGCTCGCATCCGAAGCGTCATGGATTCCAAGCAGCTCTCCGTGCCCGCTCAACCCAAGTACCCTGCCAGCAGCGACGTGCGATTTGAGGATGTGAGCTTTACCTACGAGGGCGCCGAGGCGCCTGCCGTCAACCATGCGAGTTTTAGCGTTTCCGCGGGTAGTACCCTCGCGCTTGTGGGTCCTTCGGGAGGCGGCAAGTCAACCTGTGCAAGCCTGATCCCGCGTTTTTGGGATGTTTCCTCGGGTCGAGTGCTCGTAGGCGGTGTGGACGTTCGCGATATGGATCCGAACGAGCTTATGGACCAGGTCGCCTTCGTGTTCCAGACCAACCAGCTGTTCCGGCAAACACTTGCCGATAACGTGCGCGCCTCCAAGCCTACGGCCACTGACGACGAAGTGCGTGCGGCCCTCTCCGCAGCTCAGTGCGACGACATTGTGGCCAAGCTCCCACAGGGCATCAACACCATGCTCGGCGCCGGCGGAGCATATCTTTCGGGCGGCGAGGTCCAGCGCGTGGCACTCGCCCGCGCGATCCTTAAAGACGCTCCTATCGTGGTGCTCGATGAGGCCACGGCGTTTGCCGACCCCGAGAACGAGGCGCTCATCCAGCGCGCCTTTAGCAAGCTGGCGGCGGGTCGCACGGTCATTATGATCGCGCACCGGCTTTCTACCGTGGTGGGGGCCGACAAGATCGTGGTGCTCAACCAAGGTAGCGTGCAGGAGGCCGGCACCCATGCCGAGCTGCTGTCCCAAAAGGGTCTATACGCCAAGATGTGGGCCGAATACGAACAGGCCGCGAGCTGGAAAATCACTGCAGCGACCGCGGATGCCGCCGTCACGAAGGGAGGCGAGGCCTAAATGTTCGCCTCATTCCAAAAGAAGTATTTCCTATCCGATAAAGGCGTCGCCGGCGTAAAACGCGGCATTTTCTGGACCACGCTCACTAATCTCATTACCATGGCCGGCATGGGCTTTTTATTCCTGGTCATGGCCGGCTTTGTCGAGCATCTCGCCAGCGGGGCTGACCTGCCGGATGCCCTGCCGATCGTGGGCGGCCTCCTGGTCTTTTTTGTGTTGCTCTTTGCCTCTAACTGGCAGCAGTATTACTACACCTACTGCATCTTTTACGAGGAGTGCGGCAAGCAGCGCATGGGGATTGCCGAGCGCTTGCGCAAACTGCCGTTGTCGTTTTTCGGCCGTCGTGATCTGGCCGATCTAACCGAAACCATCATGGGCGACGTTCAGACTATGGAGCACGCCTACAGCCACGTGCTGGGAGAGCTTTGGGGTGCCGTCATCGCAAGCGCCATTGTGTTCGTGGCGTCGCTGCTCTTTTGCTGGCAGCTGGCGATCGCGGCGTTTTGGAGCGTTCCCGTGGCCTTTGCCGTGCTGTATCTAACACGCGGCCCCATGACCCCGGTGTTCGACCGTGTGCGCGCCGAGAAGGTCAAGGTCACCGAGGCGATCCAGGAGACGCTCGACTGCGTGCGCGAGATTCGCGCCACCAACCAGGAGGCCCATTATCTTGAGGGGCTTAACGCCGTGATCGATGCCGAGGAGCGCGAGACCACCAAAGGCGAGCTCGCCAACGGGCTTTTGGTCAACTCCGCCTTTGCCATCCTGCGCCTGGGGATAGCCACCACGTTGGTCACGGGCGCCACGATGGTCGCCTCCGGGCAGGTCGACTTTTTGGTGATGTTTGCCTTCCTGCTTATGGTGAGCCGTATCTACGCGCCGTTTGATCAGGCCCTTATGCTCGTGTCGGAGCTGTTTGTCGCCGAGTCGTCGGCCAAGCGCATGCGCTCCATCATGGAAGAGCCCGTGGCGCGGGGCAGCGAGCAGTTTGAGCCCGTAGGTCATGACGTGGTGTTTGATCATGTGGCATTTGGCTATGGTGCGGGCGAGGACGGCCGCGCCGGCGAGAAAGTTCTTACCGACGTGAGCTTTACCGCCAAGGAAGGCGAAGTTACGGCGCTGGTCGGTCCTTCGGGTTCCGGTAAGTCTACGGTGAGCCGCCTGGCCGCGCGTTTTTGGGATGCCACCGAAGGCACGGTCACCGTGGGTGGCGTGGATGTTGCGAGCGTTGATCCCGAGGTACTGCTGCGCGACTACGCCATTGTGTTCCAAGACGTGCTGCTCTTTGACGACACGGTGATGGGAAACATCCGTCTTGGTCGTCGCGATGCCACCGATGAGGAAGTGCTTGCTGCCGCGCGTGCCGCCAACTGCGACGAGTTTGTGAGCCGCATGCCGCAGGGCTATGACACCATGATCGGCGAGAACGGCTCCAAGCTGTCCGGCGGCGAGCGCCAGCGCATCTCCATCGCCCGCGCGCTGCTCAAAGATGCGCCGATTGTGTTGCTGGACGAGGCGACGGCGAGTTTGGATGTGGAGAACGAGACCGTGGTGCAGCAGGCGCTCTCCCGCCTGCTCGCAGGAAAGACAGTTATCGTGATCGCCCACCGTATGCGCACGGTAGAAAATGCCGACAAAATCGTTGTACTCAAGGATGGTGTGGTTGCCGAGCAGGGCACTCCGGCGCAGCTCAAGGCGGCAGGTGGAGAATTCGCCCGCATGGTTGCGCTGCAAAAGGAAGCGGCTGCCTGGCAGCTGTAAGAAGGGGCAAAGGAACAGTCCCTTTGTCACATTGACAATCGGTTACTCTGCATCGTTAATTTTCAAAAGGTTAGCCATGGCTGACCTAGATAGTTAGATAGAATTAAGTTATTTCAAAAGCGTGCTCGAGCTAACTGATGAACTCGGGTGCTAAGGCACCATGCCGCGCCCCATGCGGCAAAAGGGAGAAGCAACATGAAGAAGTCGACGTTCAATACCCTGCTTGTTGGTGGCGGTTTTCTGCTTGGCACGGCCGGCATCAAGCTGCTTACCAGCGCTCCGGTCAAGAATGCCTGCGTGCAGGGTATTGCGTGCGGTATGCGCATCAAGAACGGCTACCAGGACATGGTCGAGCAGGCCAAGGCTAATGTCGACGACATGGTTGCCGAGGCTGCTTACATCACCCAGAGCGAGGCCGCCGCGGACAACGCAGCTGAGTAGCGCTTCCAGGCACAAACTATGAGATTCTCGATTATCAGCGAGATCCCCGGCAGGACCCGCCTCCAGTTGGCGGGTCCTGTGCCAGAGAGCGATCTCGATGCGCTTCTTAAGCTTGGTGGCGACATCGACGGCGTGCGCAAGGTGCGCGTGTATGGCCGCATTGGCCAGATGGCGCTGGAGTACGACGAGCCGCGACGCGATGCCGTGCTGGCCGCCGTCGGTGCGCTCGACGCTCAGGCCATTGCCGACGCAAAGACGGGCTACGTGATACAACTCGAGCCGCGCAAGCACAAGCTCGTCATGGATCTTGCCACACTTGTCGGCGCCCACTACGCACGTCGCTGGTTTTTGCCCACGCCCCTGCGTGCGGTGTTTGTCGTGGCCGGTTACATGACCTTTTTGCGCGCCGCCCTCCGTGAGCTCGCGCAGCCGCGCCTGACCGTTCCCGTGCTCGACGCTTCGGCCATCGGCATTTCGTTCGTCAAGCGTGATGTCGACACCGCGGGCCAGACGATGTTCCTGCTCAACGTGGGCGAGCTGCTCGAGGACTACACCCGCGCCATGAGTGAAAACGAGCTCATCAACTCGCTGCTCGATGTGCCCGACAAGGCGCAAAAGGTTGTCGGCGACACCGAGGTAAGCGTTGCCGCGACCGAGCTTGAGCCCGGCGATCTGGTCGCCGTGCGCACCGGCATGTCCATCTGCATCGACGGTGTTGTCGAGCAGGGGAGCGCTATGGTCAACCAGGCGACCCTGACCGGCGAGCCGCTGGCCGTCGAGCGCAGCGTGGGCGACGACGTGTTCGCCGGTACCGTCGTGGAAGACGGCGGC
>CABUVF010000173.1 GCA_902494945.1 uncultured Collinsella sp. | reverse complement strand
GCCTCGCGCATGAACTTCTCGTCGATTTCGGTGATCGTCATCGTTCGCCTTCCCTGTTGCAAATTCAAAACGATGCTATCATTACGACTCACGGAGAGATGGCAGAGCGGTTGAATGCGGCGGTCTTGAAAACCGTTGAGCGCGAGAGCGTTCCGGGGGTTCGAATCCCCCTCTCTCCGCCACTTTAGTGATTCACCGGTGTCATGGTCCGCTCAAACAGCGCATCGACCACGTCGGCTATCTCAGGTCGACGCTCAAGATCGTGGCCCGATTCCCACCATATCGTGAAAAGTCGAATAATACCGCCGGCGACAAACTCAGACGTCGTCTCGAGCGACACGGGAGCCAGGGCATCCTCGGCAAGCACGTTCATCACACGCTCGCGGATAGAGCGGGCAATGCGGTCGCAAATAACGTTGGTCAACATGCCCGACATGCTGCTTGCCAAAATGTTATCCATGAGCCGCTCGTGCGTCAGAATCAAATCCATGGCATCGTCCAAAATCGCGTGCCGAAGCGCGCGCACGTCCTCGGCAGACACTGCGCCGGCCTCATCGGGCTGTTTTTGCGGCAAGCCCGACATGAGCTCATCGATATAAAAGGCAAAGTAATCGTTCTTGTCGCGAAAGTGCTTGTAGAACGTCGTGCGGCGAATCATGGCGCGGTCGCACAGCATGGCAACCGTCAGGTCCTCAAAACGATGCTCCTCGAGAAGCTCGGTAAAGGCATCGAACAGGGCACGGTAGGTTTTCTTGATGCGAAGGTCCACTGGTATCGCCATCCTCAGGGCAAAGACAACACTCGTCAATCTGTCGCATATCTTACACCTGTACCTCGCGCGTTTTACCCCGGTGCCGACCCCGCCGAAAACATAACGCTTACCGGAAAGTTCGGCACGGCAAAACGTTGCGGGTATACTAGTAGCGTTATACCAACGGCAGCTGGCGCATGCCGCCGCGGCCATTCGAAACGGAGACATCATGATTACCGTCATCATCGGCATCGTTGTTGTCATTGTGATTGTCTGCGCCATCGCCGGCATCTACAACAACATGGTCACCAAGCGTAACCGCATCGATAACGCCTGGCAGAACATCGATACGCAGCTGCAGCGCCGCAACGACCTGATCCCCAACCTGGTCGAGACCGTCAAGGGCTACGCCAAGCACGAGCAAGAGACGCTCTCCGCCGTGATCAGCGCGCGTAACACCGCCGTCAAGGCCACCACGCCCGAGGCCAAGATGGAAGCCGACAACGTGCTGACCGGTGCGCTGCGTCAGCTCTTCGCCGTAGCCGAGGCCTATCCCGATCTTAAGGCAAACACCAACTTTACGCAGCTGCAGGCATCGCTCGAGGATACCGAGAACAAGATTAGCTATGCACGCCAGAGCTACAACGACTGCGTGCTCAGCTACAACAACGCCATCCAGACATTCCCGGCTGTCATCTTTGCCGGCATCTTCCAGTTTAAGGAGCGCCAGGGCTTCGAGGCCGCCGAAGCAGCCCGCCAGGCCCCGACCGTCAAGTTCTAGTAGTTTGGCAGCGCATCCTTAATCGGCCAAATGTATAAACCGCCCCATCGAACGCATACTTCGACGGGGCGGTTTCCTTTTTCGCGAAGGTCCCCCTCTAAGCGCCGTGCATTTTTGGGAGTATTCAACATAACCAAGAGCATCGGGTGCCACGACATAGGCCAAAGACCGCGAATATCTCTGCAAATCACCCGCTGTCAGCCCATAACCCCGCCCATCATTCGTAGAAAACATCGAGAAATCCCGATTTTTTGCCCGAGGTCGGTATGCAGGGGCCTTCGATTGCAGAATACTCGCAAAAATGCACGTCGCCATCACCCCCACATGGCGCGAACCAAAACAAAAGCGCGGCCTAAAAGGCCATGCGCCATCTTTAATTCAGATCTATATTGCCCGTAACGGCAGCGCCGAGGTAACGCAGGCCCGAGGGCAACCTTCCTTTCCGGCGCACTCCGCAGGACGAAAGAACCTCCGCCGCACGAAGTGCGCAGCGGAGGTTCTTTCATGTCCGAGGACGCGCCGGAAAGGAAGGTTGCCCTCGGGCCGAACAGCTATGGCAGCTTACGCGACGGTATAGACCCAGTTGTGCTTATCTTCAACAGCACCAGACTGGATACCAGTCAGGGTCTCGCGGAGCTTCTTCATCACAGGGCCGATCTCGGTGTAGCCAGCCGGGAAGGTCACGGTCTCATCGGCACCATAAACCTTATTGTCGATCTCGCCCACCGGGGAGATGACGGCGGCGGTGCCGCACAGGCCGCACTCCACAAAGGTGCCGGCCTTGACCTCGGCCCACTCGACGGGGCGCTGGTCGACGGTTATGCCCAGGTCCTGAGCAACCTGAACGAGCGAGCGACGGGTGATGGAGGGCAGGATGGAGTCAGTGTGCGACTGCGGAACGACAAGCGTGCCATCCTCCTTCACGAACAGGACGTTGGCGCCACCGGTCTCCTCGACATAGGTGCGGGACTCGGAGTCGAGATACAGGTTCTCGGCATAGCCCTCGCGATGGGCCTCCATCGTGGGCTTGAGGGACATGGCGTAGTTGAGGCCGGCCTTGATGTTGCCGGTGCCGTGCGGTGCCGCACGGTCATACTCAGAAACGCGCAGCTTGACGGGCTTGAGGCCACCCTTAAAGTACGGACCGACCGGGGTCACGAGAATACGGAACGTGTACTCAGGAGCGGGAGCCACGCCGATCACGTCACCGGAGCCGATCATAAACGGACGCACGTACAGGGTTGCGCCGGAACCGAAGGGCGGAACCCAGGCGGCGTTGGCAGAAACGACCTGCTTGACGGCCTCAACGAACTTGTCCTTGGGGAACGGGGGCATCTCGAGGCGCTGCGCAGAGTTATACATACGCTCGGCGTTCATGTCGGGACGGAAGCAGACGATGCTGCCGTCCTCGGCGGTGTAAGCCTTCAGGCCCTCAAAGACCTCCTGGCAGTAATGGAAGATGCCACCGCACTCGGAGACATGCAGGGTGTGGTCGGTGGTCAGGCCGCCCTCGTCCCACTCGCCATCCTTCCAATGGGCCTCGTAGCTGTAATCGGTCTTCATGTAGCCAAAGCCGAGGCTACCCCAATCGATATCCTTCTTCTCGACAGTCATATGTCGCTCCTTACATACACAGTTGCATACTCGCGAACCCGCACGCAAGGACCGGGGCCGACCGCGTCGCAACGTCGCACGCCCGGAGCGTAGAGCCGGACGGGACACGCGAACGGCATCAAAGCCGATGGCACGTCGATTCGCATGCACGAGATTGTACTCCCCGTACGCGTCTGATAAAACGCTTTTCTTTAACTAAGTAAAGTATTTTCATTTGACCGAAACAAAAAGGCCCGCCACCGTAAGCGGTGACGGACCTCAACGGCACGGTTTGCGCGCCGGCTCGATCTATACGTTCTTTTTGCCCAGCTTGGCCTTGACCAGACCGACCACGGTCGGGATGATCGACACGGCGACGATGCCCACAATCAGCAGCTCAAAGTGCTCCTGCACAAAGGGGATGCCGCCAAAGAAGTAGCCCAGCAGCGTAAAGAGCGTCGACCAGGTAATGCCGCCCAGCACGTTAAAGATAACGAAGTTGCGCCAGTGCATGCCGCCCATGCCGGCGATAAAGGGCACAAAGGTGCGGATAAACGGAAAGAAGCGGCCCAGGAAGATGGCCAGGTGACCCCACTTGTCCAAGAAATCCTCGGACTTTTTAATGCGCTCGGGCGTCATGGCCTTCACCTTGCCCGAGGCAATGATCTTTTTGCCAAAGAAATGGCCGATCATAAAGTTGCACTGATCGCCCAAGATGGCAGCGGCCCATGCAACGGCCAGCAAAGCCACGATGTTAAAGCCGCCGTTGTGGGCAAAAAAGCCCGAGGCGAACAGCAGCGAATCGCCGGGAAGGAACGGGAAGAACACCACGCCCGTCTCGATAAAGATAATCAGGAACACGCAGCCGTAGGCCATAAGCGGGCCGGCAGCAATCCAGCTGGCAATCGCGGTGCGCGGGTCTTTGAGCAGCTCGGCGATAAAATTGATGAAACCCATGAAGTAAAACCT
>CABUVF010000172.1 GCA_902494945.1 uncultured Collinsella sp. | reverse complement strand
GGCACGTTGCGGGAAGCCAGGGCAACCGTCACGACGATGGAGATGATGCCGACGATAAAGGTGGGGGAGGCGATGTCGCCCAGGCCGACGAGCGTACCGGCGCCAGCGGTGATGATGCCGGCGTCGCACAGGCCGATCATGGCGATAAACAGGCCCAGACCCACCGAGATGGCGTGGCGCAGGACCACGGGGATGGCGTCCATGATGGCCTCGCGCAGGCCGCAAAGGACGAGCAGCAAGATGACGACGCCCTCGAGGAAGATAACGCTCATGGCCACGTGCCAGTCGCCGCCGCACATGGTGGTGGCGATGCCCGCAATCATGGCGTTGATGCCCAGACCCGACGCACAGGCGAGCGGGCGGTTGGCGAAGATGCCCATGCAGATGGTCATGATGCCGGCGCCCAGGCAGGTGGCGCAGGCGAGCGCTCCCGCATCGATGCCAGCGCCCGAGAGCACTGCGGGGTTGACGGCGATGATGTAGGCCATCGCCAGGAATGTTGTCAGTCCAGCGCGAAGTTCGGTCCCGATTGTGGACTTGCGCTCACTGACGTGAAAAAGTTCGTCCATGCATACCCTTTCCTTGTTCGGCCCCGAGTTTAGGCCGATTGACACGAACTCACTTACTATATCGTCTTTGTGAAGTTGGTGTTCCTCACATGTTGATGTTCGGCGGTTTGTAACGGACGGGCGGTATCTTTCGCATGAAATTGTGTAGGTACCGTATACTTAAGCGGTTACAACGACCCCTATGGAGGAACGTATGATTAAAGAGCTTTGCCACGACGAGGCTATCCTGTCCCAGCGTTGCGAGGTTGCGACCGTCGAGGACGAGTCGGTTGCTCAGGACCTGATCGATACCATCAAGTCGCTCGACGATGCCGGCTGCCTTGCCGCTAACCAGATTGGCGTTACCAAGAAGATCTGCGTCTACCTGGACGACGCCGGCGAGCCCCACGTGCTCTACAACCCCCGTCTGGTGTTTGGTCTGGGCGCCAGCAAGATGGAGGAGAGCTGCCTGACGCACGAGGAGGTCACCAAGTCCACGCGCTATATCAAGTGCAAGGTTGCCTTTGACCAGATCGTCGACGGCAAGATGAAGGAGTGCCGCCGCGATTACGCAGGCTTCGAAGCACAGATGATCCAACACATGATTGATCACTGTCTTGGCAAGTTGGTCTAAGGGGACCAAAGCACCGCACCTTGCCGCTCAATCGTCGCTCGCGTACCTTAAGTACGCTTCGCTCCTCTTTCGTGGTAATCTGCGGCACTTTGACCCCTTAGACGACCTGCGGGGTTGACTTGGTTGGGTCTATCTTGCTTGTAAAGTCCGGGTATGACATTGTTGTCATGTCCGGACTTTTTTGTTTAGCGCTCCTTTGTTTGGTGACAATAAGCCTAGCAAAAACATTGAGCTAGGAGGCGCTATGTGCACGAGCATTCGATTTACCGATAATTCTGGCCACATGTATCTGGGCCGCAACCTCGACTGGAGCTTTGACTACGGCCAACAGGTTCGCGTGATGCCGCGCGGGTTTCACATTCCGTATTCGTTTATCGACGACGCGACAGCGGCACACGCGGTGATCGGTATGTGCATCGATTACAAGAATTACCCTATGTTCTTCGACTGCGGCAACGATGCGGGCCTCGCCGTGGCGGGTCTCAATTTCCCGGGTTATGCCGAGTATGCCGAGGACCCTGTCGACGGTAAGACCAATATCGCGGCCTATGAGTTTCCCCTGTGGGTGGCAGCGACGTTCTCGACGGTCGACGAGGTCGAGGCTGCGCTGCGCGATACGGTGATTGTTGCCAAATCTGCAGGAGAGGGGCTGGGCGTGTCGCTGCTCCATTGGATTATCGGCGACAGCCAGCGTAGCATCGTGGTCGAGATGATGGCTGACGGCCTGCATGTATACGACGATCCGGTCGACACCCTTGCCAATCAGCCCACCTTCCCGTGGCATATGGAAAACCTGCGCACCTATATCACGGCCACAAGCGATTTTCCGCAGACGGCGACATGGCGTGGCGCCGAGCTCAAGCCCTATGGCGCGGGTGCCGGCATGCGCGGTATTCCGGGTGACTGCTATTCGCCGAGCCGTTTTGTAAAGGCGGCGTACCTCAATGCCAATTACCCGCAAAAGGAGAGCGAGACCGAAAACGTCGTCCGCATGTTCCGTTCACTCGAGGGCGTGGTGATGATTGAGGGGGCGTCCAGGATGGGCGATGGCCAGTTCGAGAAGACTATCTATACCGGATGCTTTAGCGGGCGCACGGGCAATTATTACTACGCGATGTATGGGGATCCGTCGATTCGCTACGTGAGCCTGATGGATGCCGAGGGCGCGAGCCCCGATAGGCTCGTGGTTCCCGAGCCGCGTCGTTCGTAGCCGTTAGCTTTACTGAAATGCAAAGCGCCCCTGCATCTCCTGTGAGGTGCAGGGGCGCTGTCGTTGATGCGCGACGTCGCTAGAAGTTGGCGTCGTTGAGCTGGGCGCTCTCGAGGCCGTCGAGCAGTTGCTGTTCGGGCGTATCGGCGACGCTCTCGAGCAATTCGGTGGGATCGACGTTCATGTCCCTACCGGCCTCGTTGCCGTTGACCAGGTCGTCCGAGAAGATATCGACTTCCATTTCCTCGGCTTCCTCGATCTGGACCTCGAGCGGCACATGGGTGCGTACGAGTTTGACCGCCGGACGCATGCGGGCAAAGAGAGGCACGTACTCGATGATGATCGCCGAGTTCTCAAGACCGTACCAGCGTGCCGGGCTTCCGCAGGCGCGGCGGACGGCGTACTTGATGGCCATCACGCGGTGGTCGTTGCGGTTGATGTCCGTTTCGGGGGCAAGCATCTTGCGCAGCATGCAAAAACGGAAGTCGCCCACGTTGCCGCGTGTCTCGTAGATGGAGTAGGTGTGATGCTGCGGTGGCAGCTCACCCGATGTCATCAAGTCGCCAACGATCTGACGCAGATAGGCGTTGATGCGCTGGTTGACCTTAAAGCCCAGGTCCAGGCGCACGCGGAACAAAAAGTCCGTGCCAAAGGTCTCGACGGAATACTCGTGCGTATAGGGCTCGTCGGTAACGTGCACGTTGATGAACCAATATGCCTTGGCGCGCTTGGGGTGCTTGTCCAGGATGGAATAGAGCACGTCGCGGTCGAGCGTGAGCGGGTCGGGGCTGTTGGTGAGGAACACCAGATTGTCGGCGAGCACGGGGTAGGTCTCGTCGTTGCGCAGGCGGTTGAGCTGATCGATGTACTTGGAGACGGGCAGCAGGATCGTCTGCGTGCGCTCGATGGCGGTGCCGCGGCGCCACACGTACATAAGGCCAAACAGCAGCGAGGCCAGGAAGATCATCACATAGCCGCCGTCAAAGAACATGGTGAGGCACGAGGCAAAGAAGCAGAGCTCGATGGCGCCAAAAAGCAGGGCAAAGACGCAGGCGCCCAGCTTGTGCTTGAGGATGCCGGCGATATAGCTCGTCAAAAGCGTCGTGGTCATGAGCATAGTCACGGTGATGGCGAGGCCGTAGGCGCTCTCCATGCGCTCGGAGTTTTGGAACAGCAGCACGATGAAGATACAGCCGACCCACATGATGTTGTTGACGAGCGGAATATAGAGTTGACCCTTGGTGTCGCTGGGGTAGTGGATGCGCAGATGCGGCATAAGGTTGAGACGCGTGGCCTCGGATACCAGCGAGAACGAGCCGGTGATAAGCGCCTGCGAGGCGATGATGGCCGCTACGGCCGATAGCACGATGGCAAAGGGGCGCAGGGGCTCGGGAAGCATCATGTAGAACGGGTTGACGATGTCCATCGCGAGCATCTGGGGATTGGAGTTGTTGGCGAGCAGCCAAGCGCCCTGACCCAGATAGTTAAGGATGAGGGCCGCCTTTACGAACGGCCAGGATGCGTAAATGTTAGCCTTGCCCACGTGACCCATGTCCGAATAGAGCGCCTCGGCGCCGGTCGTCGACAGAAAGACAAAGCCGAGCACCATGATGCCCGAGTGGTTGATGGGCGAGAACAGGAACATGATGCCGCGGATGGGGTTGAGTGCGCGCAAGATGGACAGGTTGCCGAGCATGTTGAACAG
>CABUVF010000171.1 GCA_902494945.1 uncultured Collinsella sp. | reverse complement strand
CTTGACTATGCCGCCTCGACGCCCATGCGCGCCGAGGCGCTCCTTGCGCAGCGCGAGTACGACGACAGCGAGCTTGCCGGCGTCAACCCCAACTCGCTGCATTCGCTCGGCCGCAAGGCTGCCGCGCGTCTGGAGGTTGCACGTCGCGAGATCGCCCGCAGCTTTGGCGCG
Organism: uncultured Collinsella sp.; assembly: GCA_902494945.1. Classification (GTDB taxonomy): domain Bacteria; phylum Actinomycetota; class Coriobacteriia; order Coriobacteriales; family Coriobacteriaceae; genus Collinsella. Next base: position 3,932 of record CABUVF010000171.1, on the reverse strand, counting down.
CGCGTCCGCCCGTCCGAGATTGTACTGACCAACGGCGGCACCGAAGCCAACCAGCTGGCGCTGCTCGGTCTTGCCGAGGGCGCTCGTCAGCGCGATCGCAAGCGCGGTCGTGTAATCGTTTCGGCCATCGAGCACGATTCGATTCTGGACAACCTGCCGCTGCTGCGTGCCGCCGGCTTTACCGTCGACCTGGTGCAGCCCTGCCGCGCGGGCTACGTTGAGCCTGCCACGCTTGTCGAGCTGCTCGGCGACGACGTCGCACTCGTGAGTATCATGGCTGCCAACAACGAGACCGGCGTGGTGCAGCCCATCCGCGAGCTTGCCGCGGCCGCGCATACCGTGGGCGCCCTGTTCCACACCGACGCCATCCAGGGCTATCTGCACATTCCGCTCGATGCCGCCGAGTTGGGCGTCGATGCCATGTCCGTTGCCGCACATAAAATTGGCGGTCCTGTGGCATCCGGCGCGCTCTACCTTAAGAACCGCACGCCGCTGCGCCCCCGCATCTTTGGCGGTGGACAGGAAGCCGGACGACGTGCCGGCACGCAGGACCTGCGCACGCAGCTGGCCTTTGCCGCTGCCGCCCGCACGCTGGCACCCCATGTGGCTCAGGAGCGCGAGAAGCTACAAGCCCTTTCCGATAAGCTCTACGCCACGCTTACGACCCATCCGCGCATTCACGCCACCATGGGCGACTACACGCAGGCCGACCGTCTGCCTGGCATGGTATCGATCTACATTGACGGCATGGACTCCGAGGAGCTCATCATCAAGCTCGACGCCGCCGGCTTTGAGGTGTCGGCAGGCTCGGCATGCTCGAGCGGCAGCATGGACCCCAGCCACGTTTTGAGCGCGATGGGCATCGGTCGCGAGCAGGCGTTGGGCGCACTGCGCATTTCCTTCGATGACCGCGTGAATCCGAGCGATCTGGACGAGTTTGCAAGTGCGCTGCTCTCGATCGTAGGCGCCGCATGATCGTAGCCGAGCTTGAGCGCGCGCTGCTGGCGCGCTATCCCAAGACCGATGCCGAGAGTTGGGACCATGTAGGACTCTCCGTCGGCGACCCTGCCGCGGAGATTACCGGTGTTGCCTGCGCACTCGATGCGACCGAAGCCAATGTGCACCGCGCCCAGGAGGCCGGCGCCAACGTGCTGCTAACGCATCATCCCATCTATATCAAGGCGCCCGAGGCGTTTTGTCCGTCGGATTCCGCACGCCCCCAATGCAGCGCGGCGCTCTACGAGGCAGCGCGTTGCGGCGTGAGCATCATCTCGCTCCACACCAATCTGGACCGTTCGCACGAAGCGCGCACCTGCCTGAGCGAGCTGCTGGTCGCCGAACCCGTGAGCTCACTGGAGCATGTGGACGACCCCGAAGCGACCGGCCTGGGCGCGCTTGCATCGCTCAACGACCCCTGCAGCCTGCGTGACCTTGCCACTCGCGCCGTCACGGCGTTTGGCAGCGACCCACGCGTGTGGGGCGAGGCCGATCACCCGTGCCGCACCGTCGCCATTCTGGGCGGCTCCCTCGGCGACTTTGGCGAGCTTGCCATTGCCGCCGGTGCGGATGTCATCGTGACGGGCGAGGCGGGCTACCACGTGGCGCAAGACCTCGCCTTGCGCGGTCTGCCGGCGATCTTGCTCGGCCACGACCGCTCTGAGGAGCCGTTCGTTGATATCTTGATGAACTCTGCGGTTGACGCCGGGGTCGACCCCCGTCATGCGATTAAAATACTGAACCCTTGCCAATGGTGGACTGTGACAAAAGGAGAGAACTTATGAGCGCCGGCGCTACGCTACTCAAGCTGCAACAGATCGATTTGGAGCTCGCCCGCAACAAGAGCGAACTTGCCAATATGCCGGAGCTCAAGGAGCTCGCTTCCAAGCGTAAGACCTATGTGAAGCTCAAATCCGAGATGACCAAGCTCTACGCCCAGCGCAAGGACCTGGATATTGAGCTCGACGATCTCAACACCACCGAGATCCAGACCAACAACGCCATCGAGGCCGCCAAGAAGCGTCACGTTGACGGTTCTGACTACCGCGAGGTTCAGGACCTGGAGAACGAGCTCGCCACCCTGGCCAAGCGTCTGGACAAGATCGAGCACACCCGCAAGGATGTCGTCGTCGCCCACAAGGAGGCGCTCGACCGCGAGGCTCGCGCGCAGGCCATCATCGCCAAGTTCGAGGAGGGCGTGAAGGCCGACACCAAGGCCGCCCGCGCCAAGGCCGCCGACCTCCAGGCACAGATTGATGCCGCCACCAAGGAGCGCACCGCGCTGGCTGCCACGCTGCCGACCGACGTGCTCACCGACTACGAGCGCCTGCTCAAGCAGTTCCGCGGCTTGGCCGTCGAGACCATCCAGGGCAACATCCCCACGGTCTGCCACACCGCGCTGCAGGCATCGTCCATGAGCGACCTCAACCACGACGGTAGCGAGATTACGCACTGTCCGTACTGCCACCGCCTCCTGGTGCTCCCGAGCAAGGAAGCCTAGCGATGACGGCGGCATCCAACAATTCAATGCAACTTGAGGGAAAAACGATCCTGCTGGGCATTACCGGCGGGATCGCCGCCTATAAGTCGTGCAATATCGTGCGCCTGCTGCAAAAGCGCGGCGCACGTGTCAAAGTCGTTATGAGCGAGCATGCTACCGAGTTTGTGGGCCCGCTCACCTTCCGCGCGCTCACCAATGAGCCGGTCGCGGTTGGGCTATTCGACGACCCGTCTGACCCCATCCACCATATCTCGCTTGCGCAGGAGCCCGATCTGGTGGTCGTGGCGCCCGCGACGGCCAATATCATCGCCAAGATGGCCAACGGCATCGCCGACGACCTCATCTCCACCACGCTGCTTGCGACGCCGCGGCCCGTCGTGATCGCGCCGGCCATGAACAATGGCATGTGGAAGGCGCCGGCGACGCAGGCCAACATGGCCACGTTGCGCGACCGCGGCGTTCACGTGGTGGGACCCGGCAGCGGCTACCTTGCGTGCGGCGACGTGGACACGGGCCGCATGAGCGAGCCCGAGGACATCGTCGAGGCTGTCTGTGAGGTGCTCAAGCCCGTGCCGCAAGACCTGGCGGGCAAGCGCATCGTTATCACCGCCGGCCCCACGCACGAGCCGATCGACCCCGTGCGCTTTATCGGCAACCGATCGTCGGGCAAGATGGGCATCGCCCTGGCGGGGGAGGCCGCTCGCCGCGGTGCTGCGGTCACGCTTGTGTTGGGCCCGACATCGCTCCATGTTCCACGCGGCGTGGAGTGCGTACGCGTGCAGACCGCCGCAGAGATGCTGCAGGCAGCGCTCAGCGCCTTCCAGACGGCCGATGCAGCCATTTGCGCGGCTGCTGTCGCCGACTACACCCCCGCGGCCCCGGCGGACCATAAGCTCAAAAAGGCCAACGAGCGCCTGGATCGCATCGAACTGGTCGAGACGGTCGATATCTTGGCCGAGCTCTCGCGCCAAAAGGGGGAACGGTGCGTGATCGGATTTGCGGCCGAGACCGATAACGTTGTCGAGTACGCCGAGCGCAAATTAGCCCGCAAGGGTTGCGATGCCATTATCGCCAACGACGTCTCGCGCGCCGATTCGGGCTTTGGAACCGATACCAATAAGGCCTGGATTGTGAGTGCAGCGGGTACGCAAGAACTTCCCGTGCTAACAAAACCCCAGCTTGCGGATACAATTTTGGACTTGCTTCAAAATTTGTAAAAAAGTTCTTGTACAAGGACAAAGTTTCGGGTTAATATACTCCCTGTTGCGAGCGAGAGCAGAGCAACAAACAAAAGCTTCGGGACGTGGCGCAGCTTGGTAGCGCACTTGACTGGGGGTCAAGGGGTCGCTGGTTCGAATCCAGTCGTCCCGACCAGAAGTTTGCAGGTCAGGCACCTAGTGCCTGACCTTTTTGTTTTAAGCAATTGCTTAATTTT
>CABUVF010000170.1 GCA_902494945.1 uncultured Collinsella sp. | reverse complement strand
TTGCTGCTCTACAGTCCTGCGCAAGACGGAAAGCACATTAAGTGCTTTCCTTTGCGTGCGGAACTCGCGACAAACTTAATATATTTCGCCGCCCCTCTGCCAAGCTCGGGAGACGATACGTTGATGTCTGCTTAACTCTGCTCGCTCAGCTAATTACTTTGTTGGGGGTCCACTATTTGCTGGAGGGTGAACTTACATTGATGAGGTTCGCCTTCTGCTTGTGGCTTTGCCTCATCGAAATCGAAGATCATGATGGCGCAGTTGGGGAGTTTTGTTGGGAGCTCGAAGCCCTCTGGGGCGGCGGCTCTAATGAATTGGCGGCTGGCGCTGCCGTGGCTTACTGCTAGGAGGGTTTCTATGCCCTCGGCGCCCATGAGATTGGTGAGGGTGCCTACCATGCGTTCTTGCAGTGCGCGGCTTCCTTCTCCTCCGAAGGGGACCAGGTCCTCGCCCGGATCCCAGACGTCGGTGGGTAGGGCGTCGTGGGGGCCTTCTTCGAAGGTGCCGTAGCTGCGCTCGATGATGCCTTCGCAGGGCTCGACTGCTGCATCCCGGCCGAGGAGTTCGGTTGCGACGAGACTTGCCGTGTCCATGGCTCGGCCTAAGGGCGAAGAGACCACTTTGTCGGGAACGACGTTGTGGGCTTTGAGCCACGCGGCTGCCATCCCGGCTTGCTGACGACCCAGGTCGGTCAGCGGTGAATCGCAGCGGCCCTGGACCAGCTTTTTGACGTTGAACTCCGTCTGACCGTGGCGGAGTAGATACAGCTTCTTCATGCTCTCCCCTTCTGCATAACCTGCTTTGCCGGCACAGCCTTACTCGTGGGTATGCCCTACGTAGTCTTCGTCGATCGTGATCTTGGCAATCGACTTGGGGTATTCGGATTCGACACGTTTCGCCAACGCGTGCTTTAGGTCCTCAGCGTTCATCGTCAAATCCGAGGGTCGCACGCAGTCAAAAATCACATTGGTGTGCGTGGGGCCCGGTACGCAACGCAAGTCGTGAATCGAAAGGCGGCCATCAATCTCTTGAGCCATGGCGTTGATGCGCAGGCGCATGCTCGCCACTTTGGGGTCGTCAGTCACGATGGGATCGTAGTGAAGCGTGACGATCATGCCGTCTTCGACCCTAAACGACTGCTCGATGTTATCGAGCGTGTCGTGACTTTCCAGCGGGCTAGCCTCGGCTGCCATCTCAGCGTGAGCGCTTGCGAACTTCCTGCCCGGGCCGTAGTCGTGAACCATCAGATCGTGAACGCCCAAAACGCCGGGGTAGCTCATGATCTTGTCTCGAATGTGCTTGACCAGCTTAGGATCGGGCGTCTGGCCCAAAAGCGGGCTCACCGTATCCTGGATGAGCTCAAAGCCGCTCCAACCAATATAGGCGCCAACGGCAAGGCCGACCCATGCGTCAAGATTGATGTGCGTCACCTGCGAAACAATTGCGCACGCCAGCACGGCGCCCGTAGCTAGGACATCGTTCTTTGAGTCCTGAGCGGTCGCATGCAGCGTCTCGGACTCAATGCGATCGCCGAGCTTTTGGTTGAGGGCCGCCATCCAGAGCTTAACAATCATCGAAAGCACCAAGACTGCCACCAGGGCAAGCGAGAACTCGACAGGTTCGGGGTGGATGACGCGCTCGACCGAGGACTTCACCAGCTCAACGCCAATCAGCAGCACGAGCGCCGCCACGACCAGACCCGAGAGATACTCGTAGCGGCCATGTCCGTAAGGATGCTCGGGGTCGGCCGGCTTGCCCGCCAGCTTAAAGCCAAGCACGCTCACGATGTTCGAGCTGGCATCGGACAGGTTGTTCATGGCATCCGCCACAATCGAAACCGATCCCGACAGCACGCCAATTGCACCCTTCGCAGCACATAGCGCCACATTGGCGAGAATACACACCACACCCGTCAACGTTCCCACGCGCGCACGGTCGCCCTGCGCACGACGAACAATCCACTCAACCATCTATATCCGCCCCCACGGTACTACCTATATATCTATTGCTCAAACGGATTGTAGTGTAGCCACTTTGCCCCACAGATACAAAAAGGCCGCAACCCACACGGGCCACGGCCTTGGAACATGACAAAGAAATCGCCCTTTGTCGCACAGGTTTATGCGCTTGCTTCGGCCACGCTCTTCGAGGTTTCGGGTGAATCAGCTCCGTCCCCCGTCGTCTGCCCCTTCGCCGGCACCACGCCAAAGCAGTAGCTCAGCGCCGCAGACACCGCAAATGCCACACTGCCGGCAACGCAGCACCACAGCAGGTTCGAGATGCCGCCCGTGGCAAAGCCAATGACCATGAGGACATTCGTCATGCCGATGGTATAGGCCGTAACGTGGCCCACGGCCGCAACAAGGCCTCCGACGGCACCGCCAATGGCCATGCACGTCAGGCACCTGCCATATTTAAAGCCGCAACCGTACAGCGCCGGCTCGCTTACGCCGCCAAGAACACCCGAGATTGAATAGCCCAGCATGAGCGCCTTCTCGTCCTTATCCGCAACGCGAAGCGACGCGCCAAAAGGCATGCCCCAAACGGCGAACGTCGCCATCGTCGCGGCAATCAGGATGCACGAATCCGTTCCCACACTCATAAACTGCGCGTACGCAAGCGATAGGACAACGTTGCTGATACCCGCGATCTTAAGAAACTCCCAACCCGCGGCAAGCCCCATGAGCGTGAGCAGCGACACGATGCCACCGGAATTGCCAAGCATAAACATAAGCTGGCCCAACAGCATGCCCAGATAGCTGCCCGCCGGCGCTGTAATACACAGCGAAACCGGAACCATGACGAGCATGGTTGCAAACGGTACAAAAGAAAACGCCACAGCCTGAGGGATAGTGCGCTTAAAGAAACGCTCCACCTGCCATAGCACGGGCACCGAGATGAGAACCGGAATAACAGTCGTCGTGTAATCGTTGACCGGCGCGGGAAGCAGACCATACACGGAAGTCATCGATGCCCCCGCCGTCGATGCGGCATCGACGAGCTTAAGCAGATCGGGCGCAATCAATACGCCGCCCAGCATCATGCCCAGTTGTTCCGAGCAACCGAGCTGGCGGGCAGCCGCCCAACCAAGATAGATGGGCAAAAAGTAGTAACCGGCGTTATAGAGCCAACTGTAGAACAGGCGATAGATTTCGGAATCGGCAGGCCACAGGCCCAGCATGCCTTCGCCCATAATGACGGCGACGGTGCGGAACAACGCCGCGCAGACAATAAAGGGCAGCGCCGACATCATGCTTTTGGACAGATAGTCCACCACGGCCATGGCGTTTGATGAGAACGTCGTTGTAAACGAGGTGTTAGAAACTTGTGACATGGAACGCCTTTCCCAATGTGACATGCGGACTGCCCCTTTGTCACATCGTGCGGTACCGACCGATTGCGCGGTACTTTTCGTAGCGGAGGTTTGTGAGGGTCGCGTCGTCGAGCTGCCCAAGCGTATCGAAGGCATCAAATGCCGAGGACATGACGGCACCGGCGATCTCCTCATGCGACAGGCCCCTATCGTCAACAATGCCGTCGATGATGCCGAGCGCCAACAGATCGGGGGCCGTGAGCTTAAGCGCTTCGGCGGCCTCATTCGCGCGGTCGGTATCCTTCCACAGGATTGACGCACAGGCCTCGGGGCTCACGACCGAATAGGCCGAGCTCGAGAGCATCAGGATGCGGTCGGACACGGACAGCGCCAGCGCGCCACCAGAGCCGCCCTCGCCTGTCACCACCGAGACAATCGGCGTCTTAAGGCCGCTCATCTCCATGAGATTCTGGGCAATCGCCTCGCCCTGACCGCGCTCCTCGGCACCGATGCCGCAAAACGCGCCCGAAGTATCGACCAGGCACAGAACCGGTCGACCAAACTTTTCGGCTTGGCGCATAAGGCGACGCGCTTTGCGGTAGCCCTCGGGATGCGCCATGCCAAAGTTGCGGCGCATACGCTCTTTGGTCGTGGTGCCGCGCTCGATGGCGATGACCGTTACGGGACGTCCGTCTTTCCAGCCAATACCAGCCACCACAGCGGCGTCGTCTCCAAAGTAACGGTCGCCGTGCAGCTCCACAAATCCATCCAGGCCCAGTGAGATCATCTCACCCGCCGTGGCGCGATCTGCCGAGCGGGTCTGCTTGACAATCTCGAGCGCGGTTTTTGGTGCCGGCGAGCGCTTAAACAAGTGTCCCAGCTTTTTGCCGCGGCGACCCGTATGCACGATCTCATGCGGTGCCCCCAGGCTGGGCGCATGCCCTTCGTGCAGCGCCAACAGCTCGCCTA
>CABUVF010000169.1 GCA_902494945.1 uncultured Collinsella sp. | reverse complement strand
TGTCGATGCCCGAGTTGGAGCAGTTGGACAGCGAATAGTCGAAAATGCGGAACTTGCCACCAAAGCTAACCGCCGGCTTGGCGATCTTTTGGGTGAGTGCCCCCAATCGGCTGCCCTGTCCTCCTGCGAGGCGCATCGCGATGCATTCTTTCTTACTCATCGATTTCTCCTTCTGTCATCGATGTTCCTAACCCATTAGCGACGGGCGCGGCGCACTGTCACGCCCGTCGAGTAATGCCGTGCGGCAAAGGGAGCTCGCGCGCTTTATGCGTGCCAGATCTCGTCGCGGTACTCGCGAATGGTGCGGTCGGACGAGAACCAGCCACTCGAGGCGGTGTTGAGCAGGGCCTTGCGGTTCCAGGTCTCCTGGTCGCCGTAGCTACCGGTGAGCTTTTCCCATGCATCCACGTAGCTGCGGAAATCGGCCATGACCAGGTCGGGGTCGTTGTTGTTCATGAGCTCGTTGTAGATGCTCTCGAAGTTGCCCGAAAGACCCGCAAACGTGTTGTCCTTGAGCTCGTCCATCACGCGGCCCAGACGCTCGCGGTCGCCGTTGAGGGTATCCCACGCAAAGTAGCTGTTGGATGCCCAGAGCTGCTCGACCTCGGGAGCGGTCAGGCCAAAGATGGCCTCGTTCTCGCGGCCGGCCAGGTCGGCGATCTCGATGTTGGCGCCGTCGAGGGTACCCAGCGTAATGGCGCCGTTCATCATGAGCTTCATGTTGGACGTGCCCGAGGCCTCCTTGCCGGCCGTGGAGATCTGCTCCGAGATCTCGGCGGCGGGGTAGATGAGCTGGGCGTTGCTCACGCGGAAGTTGGGGATAAAGCAGACCTTCATGACCTCGTTCACGCGGGCATCGTTGTTGATGACGTCGGCCACGGAGTTAATGAGGCGGATGGTCTCCTTGGCGAAGGTGTAGCTCGAGGCAGCCTTGCCGCTAAAGATGAAGGTCGTCGGCGTCACGTGGAAGTTGGGATCGGCGATACGACGGTTGTAGATGTCCATCACCTTCATGATGTTCATGAGCTGACGCTTGTAGGCGTGGAAGCGCTTAACCTGAACATCGAAGACGGTGTTGGGGTCGATGATCAGACCGGTCTCGGCCTTAACGTAGGCGGCCAGACGCTCCTTGTTGGCGCGCTTGGAGGCACCTACGGCCTTCAGGAACTCGGTGTCGTTCTGGAATTCCTTGAGCTTCTCCAGCTCAAAGGCGTCCTTGAGCCAGCCGTCGCCAATGGCCTCGGTCACGAGCTTGGCATAGGTGGGGTTGGCCTCGGCAAAGAAGCGACGGTGCGAGATGCCGTTGGTCTTGTTGTTGAACTTCTCGGGCGTCAGGGCATAGAAGTCCTTGAGCACGATGTTCTTGATGATGTCGGAGTGGATCTTTGCCACGCCGTTGACGCTGTGGCTGCAGACCACAGACAGGTTGGCCATGCGAATCTCGCCGTCCCACAGAATGGCGGTCTGGCGCAGACGCTCCTGCCAGCCCTCCTGGGTGGTATCGAACGACTCGTGCCAACGACGGCTGATCTCGTCGATGATCTGGTACACGCGGGGGAGCAGCTTGGAGAACGTGCCGATGGGCCACTTCTCCAGGGCCTCGGGCAGGATGGTGTGGTTGGTGTAGCTCACGACCTGCGTCACGATGTTCCAGGCGTCATCCCACTCGAGCTTCTTCTCGTCGATGAGGATGCGCATGAGCTCGGGGCCGCACATGGCGGGGTGCGTGTCGTTGGTGTGGATGGCCACAAACTGCGGCAGCAGCTCCCAGTTCTCGCCGTGCTCCTTCTCAAAGGTGTCGAGCAGGCTGTAGATGCCGGCCGAGACAAACAGGTACTCCTGCTTCAGGCGCAGCAGACGGCCGTGCTCGCCGGCGTCGTTGGGGTAGAGGATGGCGCTGATGGCCTCGGCCTCGGCGCGCTCGGCGTCGGCCAGGGCGTAGTCGCCGCGGTTGAAGGCCTCCAGATCGAAGTGCTCCTCGACCGGCTCGGCGGCCCAGACGCGCAGCTTGTTGACGGTCTCACCTGCATAGCCCACAACGGGGATGTCATAAGGAACGGCCAGGATGTCCTGCGTATCCACCGTGCGGTAGAACGTGCGGCCGTTCTCCTCAAAGCCCTCAACATGGCCACCAAACTTGATGGTCACGGCCTTGTCCTGACGGCGGACCTCCCAGGGATAGCCGTGGGTGAGCCACTCGTCGGTGGCCTCGACCTGGCTGCCGTTGACGATCTCCTGCTTAAACAGACCGTAGCGGTAGCGCATGCCGTTGCCGTAGCCGGCAATGCCCTCGGCTGCCATGGAATCCAGGAAGCACGCTGCCAGACGGCCCAGGCCACCGTTGCCCAGAGCCGGATCGGGCTCCTGGTTCTCGATGACGGACAGGTCAAAGCCCATGTCGTCGAGCGCCTCGGCGACCATGTCGCGCACGCCAAAATTGAGCAAGTAGTTGTCGAGCAGGCGGCCGATCAAAAACTCGATCGAGAAGTAGTACACGCGTTTCTTGCCCTCGGCGGTCACACGGGCGTCGCTCTTGGTGGCAACGGTGCGCGCCTTCTCGGCCACGAGCTTGGCCAGGGCGTTAAAGCGGTCGAGGTCGCTGGCGGCCTCGACGCTCTTGCCGCTGATGCTCATGACGGCATCGCGATAGAGCTCGGTAAACTCCTTCTTGTTGTCGAAGATCTTATTCATACGTTCCTTTCCCCCGGGGATGTTTCTCCCGGAACGGTTATGACTTGTATCCTACGCCTCGTCGGGGCGGGTAATTACAGTGGTAACGCCTTTGTTACGCTTTCTTAGCAGGAGCCTTAACGGCAGCTGCCTTAGCCTTGGGAGCGGCCTTTTTGGTGGCTGCCTTTTTGGCCGTGGCGGACTTGGCCGTGGCCTTGGCGGCGGGCTTGGTTGCCTTCGCCTTAGCCGGAGCCTTCTTGGCAGCCGCAGACTTGGGCTTCACCGAGGACGTGCGCTTCTTGGGCGCAGCCTTGGGCTCCTCGACCACCGGCGGCTTATAGCTGCTGGGACCGCGGCGCTTAAGCACCACGCCTGCCAGGCCGGGCACCTTGATCTCGATGGAGTCCATCTGCCCGTTCCAGGGGTAGGGCTCGCTCGAGCAGGTGTAGGGCTCCTCACCGGCGTATCCGCTGCCACCAAACTCGGGACGGTCGGAGTCAAAGATGACCTCCCAGTCACCCTCGCGCGGCACGCCTACGCGGAAGCTCTCGTAGCTCGCGGGGTCAAAGTTGATCAGGATCACCAGGTCGTCATCGACGTCCTCGCCCTGACGCACAAAGCTCACGATGGACTGCTTGGAGTTATCCGCGTCGATCCAGGTAAAGCCGTCGTCGGTGTAGCCGCGCTCGTATAGGGCGGGCTCGGCGGTGTACAGGTGGTTGAGCGCCTTGATAAACGCCTGATGATGACGGTGGGTCTCATACTCTTCGGTCAAAAACCACTGAATGGACTCGTAGTAGCGCCACTCAATAAACTGGCCGATCTCGTTGCCCATAAAGTTGAGCTTGGCACCGGGGTGCGTCATCTGGTAGAAGGCCAGCGTGCGCAGGCCGGCAAACTGGCGCCACCAGTCGCCCGGCATACGGCCGATGAGCGAGCACTTGCCGTGCACGACCTCGTCGTGGCTCAACGGGCAAATGAAGTTCTCGGTAAAGGCATACATGATGGAGAACGTGAGCAGGCCGTGGTTGCCGGGGCGCCACGGAAAATCGGTCTGCATGTAGTGCAGGGTGTCGTTCATCCAGCCCATGTCCCACTTGTAGTGGAAGCCCAGGCCGCCGTCCTGCGGCGGATAGGTCACGAGCGGCCACGCGGTGGACTCCTCGGCCATCATCATCACGTCGGGGTAGTGCGCCTCCACAGCGCAGTTGACCTGACGGATAAACGCGCTGGCGTCCAGGTCTTCCTCGGTGCCGTACTTGTTGAACTTCTTTTGACCCGGATCGTCGATGCCAAAGTTGAGGTACAGCATACTGGACACGCCGTCCATGCGAATGCCGTCAACGTGGAAGTTCTCGAGCCAGTACAGCACGTTGGAGACCAAGAAGGAGCGGACCTCGCCGCGGGCGAAGTCGAACTTGTGCGTGCCCCAGTTGGGGTGAATCTCGTGTTCAAACAGCATGTGGCCGTTAAAGGTGGCAAGGCCGTGGGAGTCGGCGCAAAAGCCGCCGGGCACCCAGTCCATGATCACGCCGATGCCAGCCTCGTGGCACGCATCGATATAGTGCATGAGCTGCTGCGGGTTGCCGTAGCGCGATGTGGCGGCAGAGTAGCCGGGCGTCTGGTAACCCCAGGAG
>CABUVF010000168.1 GCA_902494945.1 uncultured Collinsella sp. | reverse complement strand
CGTTCGAGGAGCTGCCGCGCATGTTTGCCTCGGCTGTGGGCAAGCCTAAGCGCGCGATGGTGGTTTGGAACGACGCCACATCCGAGCGTTTTGGCGAGGTCGTCGAGCATGCGCTGGTCGACGCCGGCTTTGCCGTGTCGCTGCTCGTCCTCGAGGTTTCGCCTGCCGGTGCTACGCTGGCCGATGCCGATACCGTCTTTGGCGCCCTGTCGGCTAACGGCATTACCTGCGACGATTTGGTTGTCGCCGTTGGCGATGCCTCAACCTGCTCGGTTGTTAGCTGGTGCGCCAACCAGTGGTGCGGTCGCACCGAGTGCGCGCTGCTGCCGACGACGTTCGACGCCATGCTCACGGTCGCGACGACCATGAAGCCGCTCTTCGCCTCGTCGGCCAATGCGCTTCCCGCTATCGCGTTTCGTCCCGAACCGGGCTTGGTCGTGTGTGACCTCGACCTTGTTCGCGAGAGGGACCCCGAGGACCGCAAGCTCGGCGTTGGGGTACTTGTTGGCACCATGCTTTCGAGCAGCAAGTCCCGCTGGAATCAGTTTACTGAGACCGTCCCCGAGATTCTCGCGGGCGAGGAGGTCGCGCTCGTCAATGCCGTTCAGTGGTCTCAGACTGCACGTAAGGACGTACTGATGGCCACGAACCCGAGCGCCCGCCATGCGCTCGATTTTGGCAAGACGGGGGAGCGTACCCTGCGCGCCTGCTTGGTCGATGCCGCGTCGCAGGTCCCTGTCTACCAGCTGCTGTCCGAGGGCCTGCGCTTTGAGGCGCGCCTAGCACATGATGCCTGTGACTTCGATATCGATTACGTCTTTGAGGTCGATGACTGCCTGGAGGACTTTGGTATCGAGGAGCTTGCCTTCGATCTGGAGCCTGCCTCATATATCGAGGAGTTCCGCAGGCAGCAGTTTGTCCGCTCGAACCGCAGCATGTTGCCGCTGCCCGCGGCGCTCGGCGCCATTCGTCTAACGAGCGTTGAGGACGAGGTTCTCGACCGCCATGCTCGCGCATACTTGGCTTCTCGCAAAGAACTTCTCTAGGATTTATTGACATACATCGTCTTTCGTATCATGTTGAGGGGCGGGTTTCCAATCGGTTGCGAATCGCGCGCGATTCCGTCGTTCGGTTGAGACCCGTTCCGTCTTTATAGAGACAACAAGAAAGGAATCTGCATGTCAGAGTTTGCTGCCGGTCCCGCCGGTCGTATCGAGCGTGTCCGTGCCCTGATGGTTGAGCGTGGCTACGACGCTATCGTGGTGCGCGACGAGGCCAACCTTCGTTGGCTTACGGGCGTCAAGGGCGTCTTCGATTACACCTTCGAGTTCCCGCATGCTGCGTTTATTACGGCCGACCAGTGCCTGTTCCATACCGACTCGCGCTATCTCAACAGCTTTGAGGAGAACACGCCCGCCGGCAGCCCCTGGGTCTACGACATGGACGAGGGCACCATCCCCAGTTGGGTCGCCGGCAAAATCGCGGCCAACAAGTGCCGCGTCTGCGCTGTCGAGGACGACATGCAGATCAATTTCTACCAGGGTATTCAGCGTGGCCTGGAGGACCGCTCCGTTGCCTGCATGCTGCCGCTGATGCATGACGACATCCGTAAGATGCGCGCCATCAAGGACGCCGAGGAGATCGAGCTCATGCGCCACGCGCAGTCGATCACCGACGCCGCCTTCCAGCACATGCTCGGCTATATTAAGCCCGGTATGACCGAGAAGCAGGTCCGCAACGAGCTCGAGAACTTTATGTTCGCTAACGGTGCCGATAGCCTGGCCTTTGGCTCCATCGTCGCGAGCGGTCCCAACACCGCCAACCCGCATGCCGTCCCGAGCGACCGTGTGATCGAGAAGGGCGACTTCGTTCTCATGGATTATGGCGCGGGCTACTGCGACTATCGCTCGGATATGACGCGTACCGTCGTGATGGGCGAGCCCACATCTGAACAGCTCGACCTGTACGCGCTCGTGCGCCGTACGCACGAGGAGTGCGTCGCCGCCATCCATCCGGGCGTCGAGGGCAATGACATTTTCAAGCTTTCCAAGAAGATCATCGGCGATGCCGGCTATGGCGATTACTACAACCATGGTCTGGGCCACGGCGTGGGCATTGACATCCACGAGCTGCCCAACTTCAACCGCAGCAAGAATATCATCGAGGTCGGCTCGGTTATCACCATGGAGCCCGGCGTCTACCTGCCCGGCGTGGGCGGCGTGCGTCTGGAGGACTACGGCGTGGTCACCGAGAACGGCTACGAGCCCTTCACCAAGACGCCGCATGACCTTCACGTCATCGATTGCTAGCTCATTTCGATAGATTTTTGGGGTGGGACGTCCGGATCGATTCGGACGCCCCGCGTTCTCTTTTTATGCGCTCGCTGCAGGCGCCGTCTGCAAGTGTATAATTTCGGTCGTATGTAATTTGGACGCCTGTGCGTTCTGCCCATAAGAAGAAAGGTCGCTATGCCTACCATTTCTACCGCCGACTTCAAGAACGGCCTCGGTCTCCGTATTAAGGACAAGGTTTACACCATCGTCGAGTTCCAGCACGTCAAGCCGGGCAAGGGTGGTGCTTTTGTGCGCTACAAGACTCGCGATATCAAGAGCGGTCGTGTCGTTGAGAACACCTGCAACGCCGGCACTAAGTTCGAGAGCGTCATGCTCACCACCCGTGAGTTCCAGTACCTCTACAACGACGGCACCGACTACATCTTCATGGACAACGAGTCCTACGAGCAGGTTCCCGTTCCCGAGGACATGGTGGGCGAGAACTCCAAGTGGCTGCGTGAGAACGACATCTGCCAGCTGCTCTTCGCCGACGACGAGCTCATGGGCGTGACCCCGCCGATGTTCATCGAGACCACCATCGTCCAGACCGACCCGGGCTTTAAGGGCGACACCGTCCAGGGTTCCACCAAGCCGGCCACGATCGACACCGGCGCTGTCATCCAGGTCCCCATGTACCTCAACGAGGGCGAGGTCATTAAGGTTGACACCCGCGACGGCAAGTTCGTCTCCCGCGTCTAGCAACCAACTCTTCTAGGAGGACTCATGCCCCAGGAAATCAAGATTGACGGCATCGGCATTTCACCCGATGTTCTGACCGCCATCGTCTCGCGCGCCGTGTCGGATGTCGAGGGCATCGCCTCCGTTGGCGTCAAGGACCTTGCCACCAACCTTGTCTCCATGATGCTCTCGTCCAAGGCCCCGGCTTCCGAGCCGGCGGTCGAGGCCGTGGTCGTCGGCGACAAGCTCGCACTCACCGTGCGTGTCGTGGTGTTCTTTGGCTATCCGTTCAAGAAACTCGCCGAGGCCGTTCGCGCTGCCGTGGTCGCTGCCATCGATGCCCAGGTGGGCGTTGAGGTCGAGCGCGTTGACGTTTGCATCGACGGCCTCGTTTTCCCCAAGGAGTAACCTTTGAGCCTTAAGGTTTATCGCGGGCGTACGCTTGCCCGCAGTCAGGCGCTGCAGCTGCTGTTTCAGGCCGAGGCCACGGACAGCCCGCTCGAGCGCGTCCTCGAGGGCGATTTCCTGATCTCGAAGGGCCCCCTCGACCCCTATGCGCTGGAGCTGTGCCGCGGTGCCTACGAGCATATCGATCGCATCGACTGTGCCCTGCGCGCCGTCGCCAAGAACTGGGATCTTATGCGCATGCCCGGCGCCGACCGCAATCTGCTGCGTATCGCTGTCTACGAGATGCGCTTCCTCACCGACGAAGAGGTCTCGGACGCTATCGTGATCAACGAGGCCGTCGAACTTGCCAAGGCCTATGGCACCGACCAGTCCGCGTCGTTCGTCAACGGCGTGCTGGGCAAGATCGCGCGCAGCGAGGAGTTGCCGGGCGAGGACCTGTACCAGGAACTGCTGGCCGAGGATCGCGCTCGCGAGGAGGCCCAGGCTGCTGAGGCTGCCGCCAAGGTCGCTGCCGCTCAGGCTACCGCCGGTGTACTTGCCGAGGATGTGGACGCTGCTGAGGCCGTCGAGGCCGACTCCGTCGAGGAGTAGCCATGCCAGAGGGTTCTGTCCGCAACTTTGACGAGATTTCGGACCGTCTGGACCAGATCATCGCTACCGTTCGCTCCAAGGACACGTCCTTGGAGCGTTCACTCGATCTGTTTGACGAAGCGATTGAGCTGGGCTCCCGCGCGGTCGATATGGTCGACAAGTTTGAGCTGACGCCGCGTGAGGCCGATAAGCTCGAGCAGGAATACGATGAGGATGCGGCAAACGAATCCCAGGATAGCTAGGCCGCATCTCCGGATACGAATGGTTGATGGCATTCATGAAACGCGTGCGTCTTGATGACGAACTG
>CABUVF010000167.1 GCA_902494945.1 uncultured Collinsella sp. | reverse complement strand
TCCTAAACCGCTAGACGAACGGGCCACATGACATCTGCACTGCCGTGCTGCGAGGAAATATATTACGGGACAAAAAACATCAGCGCAAGAAGAAATTCCAAATTGCCGAAAAATTGTCGACAGGTTATGGAACGCGCAGGTCAACTAATTAGCTAATTCAAGTTGAGATGAACCAAAAGGGTTTCGCGATCGTTGGGAATGTTGTCCTCGATAACGGCTTCGAGGGCGGCGTTGAGTAGCTGGCCTAGCTCGGGCCCCGGCTTCACACCGGCACGAATCAAGTCGCCGCCGTTGATAGCAAGCATCTTGAGCGAATAGGGCTCTCCCGCCTCCAACAAATCATGGGCGAGTGAGCGCATCTCTTCGATCGTCTCGACGTAATAGAAGCACGACGGCGCCTTGCCCAGCGTGTCGGCACGCTTAAGGTCCATAAGCTCGTCCATCAGGCGCGGCGTATCGACGCCCTCGCCCGAAAGCAAGCGCATCATATTGAGCAAGCAGGAGCGCTCGGGGCGCAGCGGCTTGTCGTGGTACTTAATGAGCAGGCACACGTCGCGGACCAAGTCGTGCGAAAGCGCCAAGCGATCCATGATGGCGCGCGCCTTCTTGGCCCCGAGCTCGGGGTGACCGTAAAAGTGGCCGCTGCCCGCATGGTCGACCGTAAAGCAATCGGGCTTGGAAACGTCGTGCAAAAACGCCGCCCACATAAGGCTCGACGAGGGCGCGACGCCGTCGCACAGCGCCAGCTCCCCTGCCACCGTCAGCACGCGGGCGATATGCTCGTAGACGTTAAACGCATGATAGACGCTGCGTTGATCAAACCCGCGAGCGGACGCGAGCTCGGGCACGGCGGCGCAAACAAGCTCGGGGTAGCGCAGCATCGCGTCTCCCCCATGGCCGGTCGAAAGGATACCCTCGAGCTCAATGCCCACGCGCTCGCGCGCCACAGCATCGAGCAGCGGCGCGCACTCGGCAAGCGCCTGTTTAGTCTTAGGCTCGATCATAAAATCCAGACGGCAGGCAAAACGCACCGCGCGCAGCATGCGAAGCGCGTCCTCGTTAAAACGACGCTTGGGATCTCCAACGGCGCGGATGAGCTTGCGGTCTAGGTCGCCCTGACCATCGTAGCGGTCGACAAGACCACGCTCGGGATGCCAGGCCATAGCGTTAACGGTAAAGTCACGACGCGCCAGATCGTCCTCAAGCGACGCCGCACGCTCCACACTCTGGGGATGGCGGCCGTCGGTGTAAAAGCCGTCTAGGCGGTAGGTGGTGACCTCAATGCGCTCATCATCGCAAATAGCCGTGATGCCGCCAAATTTTATGCCCGACTCAACCACGGCAATATCAGCCGCTTCGAGCGCCTCTTTGGACTCCTGCCACAGGCCGCTGCAGCACATGTCAACATCGTGGCTGGGGCGTCCCATCAGGGCATCACGTACCCAACCGCCCACGTACCAAGCCTCAAGACCTGCTGCCTCAAGCGCACGCAGGACACGGATAGAGGCATCGGTCGGCTGCGTACCGTTGAGCGAAACATTGCACATGCCTATGGCCTCCTGCGACTATCAAATTGGCTATCGATTGCGTCTGCAAGAAGTCTAGCAAGAAACAGCCTCCACTGCACACGCAAGTCCGATAAACAAAAACGCATCCGTCCTGGTCTAAGACGGATGCGAAATAATTGAACTATTCAGGCAAGGTGCCGGAACTAGCAAACCTGACGAATTGCAATACCCTTCTGATACTCATCGACCTTGGCAAAATCGCCCAGACCCGGGCACTCGACCACGTTGGCGCCGGTGGCCATCGAGAGGCGCAGGGCGTCCTCGACGCGCTCGGGAGCGTCGTGCCACACGGACAGGAAGGCGGCCAGCGAAGAGTCACCGGCGCAAACGGTCGACAGCAGCTTGACCTCAAAGGTACGGTTGGCAAACCAGATGTGCTCGCCGTTGGAGAAGTACGCGCCGGCGCCACCCAGGGTCAACAGCACGTTCTTGGCGCCCTTGGCATGCAGCTCGGCCATGGCAGCCTTGACGGACTCATCGTCGCCGCCGCTCACCTTAATGCCAAAGATGTCGAGCAGCTCGTCGTCGTTAGGCTTAATGAGGAGCGGCTCCATAGCAATGAGGTCGGCCAACTGATGGCTCGAAATATCGAGCACGAACTCGGCGCCCTTTGCCTTAACGCGGCGAAGCACCTCGGCCAGGAAGCCCTCAGAGGTGTTGGGGGGCAGCGAGCCGCTAATGACCAGGCAGGTCATGTCCTCGAGCGAATCGATCAGCTCAAACATCTCCTGCTCGTTGGCCTCGTTGATGGCGGCACCGGCGTTGACCATGTTGTACTCGGTGTCGGGACCGGCATTGAGGAACACGTTGACACGCGTGATGCCGTCGGTCCACACGGGCTTGACGGGAACGCCCAGGGCCTCGGCGCCCTTAACGATGAACTCGCCCGAGAAGCCGGCGAAGAAGCCCAGGATCGTGGTGTCGACGCCGTAGTGGTCGAGCGTAAACGAAACGTTGAGACCCTTGCCGTTGGGGGTGTAGACAGCGTTACGGGTGCGGGTAACGGTGTTGGCGGACAGGCCATCGCAGGAGATGTTGTAGTCAATAGCGGGATTTGCAGTAAGCGTGTAAATCATGAATGTTCCTTTCACGAAGCAACGTGTTAATGAAAGTATATTCCACGCTTCGGCAAAAGGCTACAACAACTCGGTGAACGGTGTGGAACGCGTGAAGCGCGGCTCCGAGGTTCGAGTGGGACAAAAAAAACGGCGCCCCGGTCGAAACCGGGACGCCGTATGCGCACGAGTTTGTCGCGTTTCGCTTACTTGCGATCGAGCTTGCGGACAGCAACGCGCTTGCTGTACTCGTCGACGTGACCAAAGTCGCCGATGCCGACGGACTCAGCAACGTTGGCGCCGGTGGCCATAGCGAGCTTCATGGCCTCCTCGACGTTGTCGCGATCCCTGTACCACTTGTGCAGGAACGCAGCGAGGGTGCAGTCGCCGGCGCAGACGGAAGAGACAAGCTTGATGTTGAACTCACGCTTGGCATACCAGATGTCCTCGCCGTTGGAGAAGTAAGCGTCACCGCGGCTACCACGGGTGAGCAGCACGTTCTGGACGCCGGCCTCGTGAGCCAGCTTCATGGCAACGCGGACCTCGTCGTCGGTGTCGACCGGCACGCCGAAGATAGCCTTCATCTCGTGATGGTTCGGCTTAATGAGCAGCGGCTTCTTGTGAGCGAGCTCCTTGAGCTTGTCGGAGGACAGGTCCAGGACGACGTCGGCGCCGCGGGCCTGAGCGTGCTCCATGACCTGAGCCAGGAAGTCAGGCGTAGCTTTGGGAGGCACGGAACCGGAGACGATCAGGCACTCAAGGTCGCCCGCGGTGTCCAGGATGTTGTAGAGCTCCTCCTGGTGCTGCGGCGTGATCGGAGCACCGGGGTTGAGGATGCCGTACTCGTGCTGGCCATCGTTGACGTAGGTGTTAATGCGCGTGATACCGTCGGTCCAGACCGGGCGGCAAAGGCAACCCAGGTTCATGACCTCCTCGACGATGAACTTGCCCGTGAAGCCGGCGAAGAAACCGAGCGCGACGGTGTCGACGCCCATCTTCTTAAAGGCGAAGGACACGTCGAGGCCCTTGCCGTTAGCCGTGTAGCTGGCCGAGCCGGTGCGGACGTTCTCGTCGGGCTCGAGCGGAGAGCTCGAAACCGTCATGTCGACAGCCGGGTTAGCGGTTAGCGTGTAGAACATTTACAGTACCCCCTGTATATGTGAGGGCCGCGTGGCCGGCCCATTCCAACCACGCGGTTACCTCTGATACCAAATTAGCGAGCTGCGGACTCGAGCAGTGCCTTGACCTCGGCAGCGGTGTTGCAGGCGAGCGCCTTCTCGGCAAGCTCGTCGCACTCGGCCTTGGTCCACTGGCTGATGGTCTTGCGGGCGCGCAGGATGGACGGAGCGCTCATCGAGAACTCCTCCAGGCCCCAGCTGATCAGCAGCGGCTCGAGCAGCGGATCGGCAGCGGCCTCGCCGCACATACCGACCATGATGCCGGCCTTCACGCCGCTCTCGATGATGTTCTTGAGCGAGCGGAGCACGGCGGGATAGTAAACCTGGTACAGGTTGGAGATGGTGTCGTTGCCACGGTCGGCGCACATGGTGTAGCCGATCAGGTCGTTGGTGCCGATGGAGAAGAAGTCGGCGACCTCGGCAAGACGGTCTGCGAGCAGCGAAGCGGCGGGCGTCTCGACCATGATGCCGACCTCGATGTTCTCGTTGAACTTGCGACCCTCTTCGGTCAGCTCGG
>CABUVF010000166.1 GCA_902494945.1 uncultured Collinsella sp. | reverse complement strand
CGTCATCCCAGCCGCAGCAGCAAGCTGAAGGACTATATCGAAAGCTAGTCAAGCAAGAGGCGCCCTCAAGCACATCCGCTTGGGGGCGCTTTCACGTAGTCATTGGGGTCGTTCTTGAATGACTGGTCGTTTAAGAACGTCCCCAATGACTGGGTCGGAAAATTTCTTAAAAAAGTTCTTGCCCTGAGCTGATTCGTCCGTATAATAAACTTCGTTGCTTGAGAGCACGCACCTATTCCTCGGTAGCTCAATGGTAGAGCACGCGGCTGTTAACCGCGCTGTTGTAGGTTCGAGTCCTACCCGGGGAGCCAGGTTGTAAAACCCGTCGCTTATGCGGCGGGTTTTTTCATGCCGCGACCACTTGACTCGAACGTTGCCATATCAACATTTCGTGTCGAGGATGTAATCCCGCGACCCACCACCTCAACATGGCGCGGTCGTTGTAGAATATTGCAATGATTGCTCCCACGACATGGTGCCGCGAGCACCAGATAAGGAGATTCTTGTGTCTGAGACCATTAACGGCAGCCTGAGCGTCTCGAACGACGTTATTGCCGATATTGCCGGTTATGCCGCGATGACGTGCTATGGCGTCGTCGGTATGGCTGAGCAGCTCCAGGGCGCCGAGAGCGTGCGCCTGCTTGCCGGCCAGCGCCTCCGCAAGGGCGTGCTTGTCTCCGCCGACGAGAACGGCCTTACGGTCGATCTTCACGTCGTGCTCGAGAACGGCGTCAACATGAAGTCCGTCTGCCACAATCTTTCGAGCTCCGTTGCCTTCACCCTGCAGGAGATCGCCCAGATCGATCCCGCCAGCCTTAAGATCGGCATCCATATCGACGCGCTCAAGAGCCGTCTGAACTAGCATCCGAAAACGGAGATTCAAATACCCATGATTGCAAAGACCATTCGCACCTGTTTTCCGATCGCTGCGGCTGCCGTTTCCGACAAGGCCGAGGAGATCAACAAGCTCAACGTCTTCCCCGTGCCCGACGGCGACACCGGCACCAACATGTCGCTCACGCTCGCCTCGGTGACCAAGGAGCTCTCCGCCCTTCCCGCCGATGCCGACATGGAGGCCATTGCCGGCGCCATCACCCACGGCTCCCTGATGGGCGCCCGCGGTAACTCCGGCGTCATTACCTCGCAGATCCTGCGCGGCGTGGCCGAGGGCCTTGTCTCCGCCGACGAGCCCATTACGTCCGCCAACATCGCCTTCGCCTTCCGTCGTGCCGTCAAGGTGGCCTTCCAGGCCGTCCGCAAGCCCATCGAGGGCACGATCCTCACGGTGCTGCGCGATGTCTCGACCAAGGCCGACGAGTGCGAAAAGAAGAAGTTCTCGGCCGAGGATGCGCTCGACGCTATCGTCGTCGAGGCCTACCAGTCCGTCGCACGCACGCCCGACCTGCTGCCCGTCCTCAAAGAGAACGGCGTGGTCGACTCCGGCGCCTTCGGCTTTGCCATCTTCCTGGAGAACTTTGTGGCTGCAGCACTTGGTCGCAGCACCGTTGTCGAGGATTTCTCCGCTACGTTTGATTCCGCTGGCTCTGCCCGCGACGCGGCCCTCAATCGCGTTGAGATCGAGGCCAACGACGATTGGGAGGGCTCGGAGTTCCGCTACTGCAACGAGTTCCTCTTTAAGGCCGACGCCCCGTTTGACGAGGATGAGTGCCTTAAGTTCCTGGGTTCCATGGGCGACTGTGAGCTACTCGTGGGCGCCTACCCCGATTACAAGATCCACGTGCACTCCAACACCCCCAACCTGGTGCTCGAGCACATGCTTCAGCTTGGTCAGATCTACGAGGTCTTTATCCACAACATGGAGATGGAGGCCCACGACCGTACCGCCAAGATTCATGAGGACCAGGAAAAGGCCGCCGAGCCCGCCAAGGCGCTGGGCTTTGTCGCCGTTGCCGCTGGGTCCGGCGAGGCAGACATCCTCAAGTCCCTCGGCGTCGACGTGATCGTGTCGGGTGGTCAGACCATGAACCCCTCGACTGCAGACCTGCTGGGCGCTGTTGACCAGGTCAACGCGACCTCGGTCATCATCCTGCCCAACAACGGCAACATCCGCATGGCCGCTGAGGCCGCTGCCTCAGCCTGCACCGACAAAAAGGTCGCCGTCGTTCCCACCAAGCCCGTTCCGCAGGCCTTCTCCGCGCTGTTCGCGGTCCTGCCCGATTCCGAGCTCGAGGATGCCGTCGCCGCTATGGTCGACGCCATCAGCGAGGTCCGCGATGGCGAGGTCACCCGCGCCGTGCGCGACTCCAGCGCCTCCGACGGTTCGCCAATTCACTCCGGTGACGTCATGGGCATCATTGCCGGCTCCATCGATGTGGTCGGCTCCGACGTGAAGCAGGTCACGCTCGATTGCATCAACCGCATGCAGGAGGAAGAGGAGGGCGACGCGCTGACGATTCTGGCCGGCGAGGAGCTGTCCGATGAAGCCTTCCAGGAGATCGTCGACGCTATCGAGGAGGCTCAGCCCGACCTGGAGATCGACGCCCATCGTGGCGAGCAGCCACTCTATCCCGTGATCTTCTCGATCGAGTAGGCATCTGCCCATGTCCGAACTGTGCTCCGTGCCGCGCGTCTCGGAGCGCTTTGCCCAGAGCAATGCGCTCGATGAGGATATCGCGCGACTCAAATATGTTTCGGGTAAACGTGAGGAGGCCCTTCGCCGTCTGGGAATTCGGACGGTGGGGGACCTCCTTCTCCATATCCCTCATCGATACCTGGACTTTACGCGCTCCTGGTCCATCGAGATGGCGCCCATCGGTACCGTGTGTACCATCATCGCCACGGTCGATCGTATCGTCCAAAAGCAGCCGCGTCCGCGCATGCAGGTGACCGAGGTCTCACTCGTTGACGAGACGGGCGTGCTGCAGGTCGCCTTTTTCCGCCAGCCCTGGATTGCCCAGCAGCTTAAGCAGGGCGACCGCCTGGCCGTGATGGGCAAGGTCGAGTTTGCCTACGGCTTTAAGCAGATGGCCTCGCCGCACTTTGAAAAGCTTGAGGAAGGGCGCGCCGCGGGCACCATTTTGCCGGTCCATTATGTGAGCGATGGGGTGAGCCAGGCGTGGATGCGCCGCATTGTAAGTGGCGCGCTCGAGGTCGTCGGCAATCCCTTTGATCCCATTCCGGCACGCTTACGCGTTAAACGTCGCCTGATGAGCAATGCTCGTGCGCTTCGATCGATCCACTTTCCCTCGAGCATGGCTGAGCGCGATATCGCGCGCGCACGGCTTGCCTACGAGGAGTGCCTCTACCTGCAGCTGGCGCTGCGCCTGCGCAACGACGGTGGCCTGGTCGATGTGGTGCCCTACGCCCACGCCGCGGGCGAGCACCTGGCCGCGCTCAAGCAGGCCCTGCCGTTTTCGCTGAGCGACGAGCAGGAGGCCGCGTTCCAAGATATCCTGCGCGATATGTGCGATGGCGGGCGCGTGATGAACCGCCTGCTGCTGGGCGACGTCGGTACCGGTAAGACCGCCGTTGCCGCCTGCGCGCTGGCTGTGGCTGCCGATAGTGGCACGCAGGCCTGCGTTATGGCGCCCACAGGCGTGCTGGCGCGTCAATATGCCGATAAGACCGGCCCCTTGCTCTTGCAGGCTGGCATGACCTGGGCGCTCCTGACGGGCGCCACGCCGGCGGCCGAGCGCGAGCGGATCCATGCCCAGCTGGAATCGGGCGAGCTCGATGTCCTCTTTGGCACCCACGCGGTGCTTTCGGATAACGTTGCGTTCAAGCATCTGTCGCTCGTGGTCATCGATGAGCAGCACCGGTTTGGCGTCGGCCAACGCAACGCCCTGCGTGCGAAGGGCCCTGGTGCCGATCTGCTCGTTATGACGGCAACGCCCATCCCACGTACGCTGGCGCTTTCGGTCTACGGCGATCTGGACACGAGCATCATCCGCCATCGGCCCGTCCCTGGCGCTGGCGTGACGACACGCGTGCTTACCGAGTCGAGCCGCGACCTTGCCTATGGCGCCATCCGCGAGGCGCATGAAAAGGGTCAGCAGGCCTACGTGATTTGCCCGCTCGTGGAGCCGAGCGATTCGGCCGATGAGCTTGAGGATGTGCCCGGTATCGCCCGTGACGACGAGGGTCGCGTAACCGTGCCCGTGCCGCTGCACGATACGGCAACCGAGCTCGATCGCCTGCGTCTGGCGTTGCCGGGTCTTGCCATCGAGCGCCTTCACGGCCGCATGCCAGCGGGGGAGAAGGACCAGGTTATCGATGCCTTTAAGCGTGGCGAGATTGACGTGCTCGTCTCGACTACGGTGGTCGAGGTGGGCGTCGACGTGCCCAACGCCACCGTCATGGT
>CABUVF010000165.1 GCA_902494945.1 uncultured Collinsella sp. | reverse complement strand
TACTCTTTTGGGGTTATCCGCAATAAACATTGCGACTTGCGAGCAATGATTTGCCCAAGTGGGTATGATGGAATCAGCTAGGTCGCGGGGCGTCGCCTGTGTTTGGCGGCGTCCCGTTTTTGTGTTGCAGGGAGGGTAAGGCATGAACGCCACGGTCGTGATTCCAACGTATTGGGCGGGCGATGACGCTCGCGCAAACGCCCCTGGCACCTATGACCATTCGACACGACTCAACGCCGACAATCCCGAACTCGACCGCTGCCTGGCCTCGCTTGAGCAGGTGCGCGACATCCCGCGCATCATCCTTTTGGTGGTCTGTCCCGTTTCTGCCACAGCCGATGTGTCGCTGCGCGTGCACGAGATTGTCGACGCGCATCCCACGCTCAAGGTCACCGTTGTTACCAACACCCAGGCCTCGCGCATCGCAGACCGGGTTGCTCAGATCGCACCCAAGGGTTCGGGCGAGTGCGTGAGCCTGCGAGGCTACGGTGCCATCCGCAACATGGGGCTGGCCTGCGCTGCGGTGCTGGGGCATGACGCGGTTATCTTTTTGGATGACGATGAGACTGTCATCGACGCCGACTTTATGAAGCGCGCGACCTATGCGTTGGGGCAGCAGACGCGTCAGGGCTTGCCGATCTTGGTCAAGAGCGGCTATTTCTACGATCGCGACGGCTCGCCGTTGGCTCCCACGGACAAGGCGGGCATCTGCCATCGTTGGTGGACCAAGCGCATCGAGTTCAACCGTTGGATGAAAAAGGCGCTCTCGGGCACCCGCATCTCGCGCTCCAACTACGTGTGCGGCGGCCTGATGGCCCTGCACGCCCGCGCCTTTACGCGTGTGGCCTTTGACCCGTTTATCACCCGCGGCGAGGACTTGGATTACCTCTTTAACATGCGCATGTTTGGCTACGACGTGTGGTTCGATAACGAGTGGACCGTGCGCCATCTGCCTCCGGAGTCCGAAAAGCGCTCACCGCGCTTTATGCAGGATGTATACCGTTGGTACTACGAACGGGCCAAGTTGACGTTCGCCGCGCATCAAAAGGAGCTCATTCCCGTTACGGCAGCATCGCTCATGCCCTACCCGGGCCCGTGGATTTCGCGCGAGCTCGACGACCGCGTGCACAAGACCGCTATGGTCCGCAGCGTGTTTACCCGCGAGCATGAGGGCTACCTGCGCATCTGGCGCCATGGTATCGACGAGGCAAAAGCCTATGCGCGCCAAAACGCTGCAAGCTACCTGCGTTTCCAGAGTTTTTGGCCCAAGATCATGGACGGGCTTTGGCGTGACGCACAACTGATCAGTATCCTGGAGGGGGCCGAATGATCGACCGCCGCGCCCAGCGCGATAGTTCAATATCAATCTTTCGCATCATTGCCGTTGCCTGCGCCATTTGCGTGCTGGTGTACTTTATTTTTGCCCTGGCGACTGGAATCGAGCCGATCGCGACCGTGGTCGCCTGCGCACTGCTGTGCATCTTTCTGTGCATCTTTATCTTTTTGACGCTCAATCCCGATTCGGTGCGCTCCCAGTACACCGAGGAGACGCTCTCGGTGGCCTCGGCCATGCTCGAGGACATTAAGGGCGGTCTGACGCAGGAGTCGGCGCGTTTGGTGTGCCAGCGCATTTTGCCCGAGACGCGCGCCATGACGGTGGCCATCACCGACGAGGACAACGTGCTTGCCTGCGCGGGCGAGTTTGAGGAAAAACTGCTGCCCGATACTCCCATCCACACGCTTGCCACGCGCTACGTTATCGAACATGGCATCGTGCAGTCGTTCAACCGTATGGTGGATGTCGTGGGTTCGGACGGCTCGCACAACCAAGTCCCCGCCGGCATTATCGCTCCCATCAAGGTGGGCGATCGTACCGTCGGCACGCTCAAGTTCTACTACAAGACCCCGCGCGCCGTCGACCGTACCCAGTACGCGCTTGCCTCGGGCTTTGCCGAGATTTTGTCCACGCAGCTCGCCATCCACGAGCTCGAGGTGCAAAAGGAACTCACGGCGCGCGCCGAGGTGCGTGCGCTGCAGGCGCAGATTAACCCGCACTTCCTGTTCAACACGCTGAACACCATTGCATCGTTTACGCGCACCGACCCGCTGCGGGCCCGCGAACTGCTTCGTGAGTTCTCATCGTTCTATCGTGCCACGCTCGACAACTCGGGATCGCTTATTCCGGTCTCGCGCGAGGTCGCACAGACCAAGCGCTACCTTACCTTTGAGAAGGCCCGCTTTGGCGAGGACCGCGTGCTTGCGACGTTCGATGTGTCCGAGGACGTGGAAGATACGCTGGTGCCGGCGTTCGTGATCCAGCCGATTGTCGAGAACGCCGTACGTCATGGTATGGGCGATGACGACGCCCTGAGGATCGACGTGACCGTTCACCAAGACGGCGAGGATGCAATCTTGATTGCCGTGGCCGATAATGGCGTGGGCATGGATGAGGGTACCGCCGCCAGACTGTTTGACGAGCGCTCTGCCCGTCCCGACGCCAGCTCTCCCCAGGGTGGCGGCGCCGGTGTGGCCATGCACAATATTTCGGAGCGCATCCATCGCTTTTATGGGCCGCACTCCTATACGCGTGTCGAATCGGCGCCGGGCAAGGGCACCAAAGTGCTCCTTCATCTTGATTTGTCAGAGAGCATCTTTGACATTCAAGAGTAAAATAAAAGGCTACGGGCTCAACGTCATGCGACGGATGCCCGGCGTAGTTAGTTGACGAAAGGTTTTATCCCTATGCTGCGTGCGATGATTGTGGATGATGAGGCGCCGGCTCGCTCGGAGCTTCGCTTCTTGCTCGAGCAAACGGGCAAGATCGGCACGATCACGGAGGCGTCGAGCGTCCGCTCCGCCATCGAGATGCTTATGGAAAGTCGCGTGGATGTCGTGTTTCTCGATATCTCGATGCCCGGTGCCTCGGGCCTGCAACTTGCCGAGGCGCTGCATAAGCTCAAAAATCCGCCGGCGATCGTGTTTGTGACTGCGTATAGCGACCATGCGGTCGAGGCATTCGACGTCGATGCCGTCGATTATCTGATGAAGCCGGTCGAGGAAGCTCGCTTGGATCGCGCGATCGAGAAGGTCATGCAACGCGCCAAGCCGGTTACGGACAGCAAGGTGACCATCGAGCGTATCCCGGTGGAAAAGGGCGGCCGCAAGGTGCTCATTCCCGTGGACGACATTCGCTTTATCATGGCCAAGGACGATTACTCCTGCATCTATACCGTCGATGATCGCTTTTTGTCGACGACCTCGCTGGCGCAGTTTGAGGCCAAGCTCTGTGACTTTGGCTTCTTCCGTGTTCACCGCCGCTATATCGTCAACTTGGCGTGCGTTACGGACGTCGAGACGGTGCCCTCGGGCGCCATCCAGCTGGGCATTACGGGCGTCGACGAACGCGTGCCGGTTTCGCGCCGCCGCGTCGTGCCGCTCAAGAAGGCCTTGAGTCTCTAGCACACTGGCCCCGCAGCCCTGTAGACCCATCGTCTGCGGAGCCGTGGGGCCTTTTTTGTATGTATCTGCCGAATCGTTTTTTGCGGAAGGGATCCCATGAACAGTGCAAGCGCCAAGCGTATCGACATCATCTCGGACACCCACGGCTATTTATCGCCTGCGCTCCTGGATGAGCTTGAGGGCGCAGACCTGATCATCCACGCCGGCGACCTTACGTCAGAGATGGACTACGAGCACCTATGCACCATCGCCCCCGTGCGGGCCGTACTGGGCAACAACGATTACTACCGCGACTACGGCCCCGATGTAGACCGTCTTGCGCTCTTTACTTACGAAGGCCTCAAATTCGCCGTAGCCCACTACCGCGAAGACCTTCCGGTGGGATCCGTAGACGTAGCTATCAACGGCCACACCCACGTAACCAAAGAAGCCCAAGTGGGTCGCTGCTTAGTCCTCAACCCGGGCAGCGCCAGCTACCCCAGAGGCACCCGAGGCCCCACCATGGCCAGAATGCTCGTTAAAGACGGCAAGATCCTAAGCACCAAGTTTATTGACTTGGACTAACCGCAACAAAAACGGGGGATGCAAGCCGCATCCCCCGTTTTTGTTTCAGCAAAAGGCAGAGCTTCAGCGACAACCTTAGACAACCCCGCCGAGGAGAACGGGGACCTCGAGCCGCGGAAGCGGCGAGGAACAACAACGACTCGAACAAAGTGACGGCAGGGAGGGTCTCCGGGGCTGAGGGCGGGGGTTAAGTTTGCTGCTCTACAGTCCTGCGCAAGACGGAAAGCACATTAAGTGCTTTCCTTTGCGTGCGGAACTCGCGACAAACTTAACCCCCGCCCCCAGCCCCGGAGGGCCTCCCTGCCGGAACTT
>CABUVF010000164.1 GCA_902494945.1 uncultured Collinsella sp. | reverse complement strand
GCCGACGCGGGCCGCGGGCAAGTGCTTGTAAGGGGAGCCTTGCCTCTCTTGTACGAGAAAGGACGCGTAATGAAGATCATTAAAGCTAAAGACTACGAGGATATGAGCCGCAAGGCCGCCAATATCATCTCGGCCCAGGTTATTCTCAAGCCCGATTGCGTGCTGGGTCTTGCCACCGGCTCCACCCCGATTGGCGCCTACAAGCAGCTCGCCGCTTGGTACAAGAAGGGTGACGTCGACTTTGCCGAGGTCAGCACCTACAACCTCGACGAGTATCGTGGCCTTTCGCACGACGATCCCCAGAGCTACCACTACTTTATGCGTGAGAACTTCTTCGATCACATTAACATCGACCTGAACAACACGCATGTGCCCGATGGCTCCAATCCCGACGCTGCCGCTGCCTGCTCTGAGTATGACAAGATCGTCGCTGCTGCTGGTTACCCCGATCTGCAGCTGCTCGGCATCGGTAACAATGGTCACATCGGCTTCAACGAGCCCGATGATCACTTCTCCAAGGGTACGCACTGTGTCGACCTTACCGAGAGCACTATTCAGGCCAACAGCCGCCTGTTCGACAGCATCGACGACGTGCCCCGTCAGGCCTACACCATGGGTACCCAGACCATCATGTATGCCCGTATGATCCTGGTCGTCGCCAATGGCGAGGCCAAGGCCCAGGCCGTGCATGACATGTGCTTTGGTCCGGTTACCCCCGAGTGCCCTGCCTCGATCCTGCAGCTGCACACCAACTGCGTTGTCGTTGCCGACGAGGCCGCCCTTTCGCTCTGCGAGTAGCGAAAGCCTATCACCTCGACATGGCTTTGCCGAAGGCCTCCGCTTTGCGGGGGCCTTTTTGCTGAGTGCACGCCGTGTGCTTGACGAAAACCTTGCCGCGAACTTGACGGGTGCGTTTGGTGCAGCATGATTCATTCCATAACAGATACTATGCATAAATGCTACGAAAAGGTCGCAGACGGTAGCTGGCGCTAGGTGAGTTGCGCAACATAATTGAACAGCGTTCATTTGAGGTACACTGCCGCTTAGATGGGACAAGCTGACAAGCTCATTTACCTGCTTAAAGACCGATTAGTCGGGGGATTAATAACAATCGGCCCTCGCTGTACAAAAACTTGCCGCTTGCGTACCAAAAGACAACCTTAAACACAAGGTCGCTCTATTCATAGCGCGGCTTGTATGGTCTTGCGGTTACGGTGTCCATGTGGTCGAGTTGAGGAGCGGGCATGGTTAACGATTTGGGCAATACGGACGACCTCGAGCTTATGCCGCTGGGCAGTAGCTATATGGTGCGGCGCGATCGCTTGATGAACGAACTTATCGCCAAGGGCCGAAAGGCCGGCATCGTAGTCCTCTACGCGCCTGATGGCTTTGGGAAAACCTCGGTGCTGCTGCAGTATACCTAAGAGGTTAAAAGCGATCCGACGCGAGGCCCCGTGCGAATCATCGAGGCAGACCGCGCCATTGGGCGCGAGGTGTTTATGCAGCTCGAGGTCGTTACCGAAGAGCTTAAGGACAAGCCGCACTCCCTGATTGCAATCGATAACGTGCCTAACCTCAGCCAGAGCGAGACCGAGGAGCTGATCGACCGAATCCGAAGTCTGCGTGCTATGGGGGTTGGGGTCTTTATGAGCTGCCGTCCTTCGAATCGCCAGCTGATTCATGGACTGGGTGATTCGATTAAAGTCAACGCGCAGATGCTCAAGGTGCATGCCTATGAGTATTCGGCGTGGGCATCGGCGTTTTCGATCAGCACATCGCTTGACTTCTATCAGCTTACGCAGGGCGTGCCCGAGCTCGTCTCGGCTATGCAGTCGGGACTATACGGGCAGGGAGACGTTGCCCAGATGCTCGAAAACGAGATCGTCAATATCTACGGTGCGGCACTTGTTGATCTGGCGTCGCTCGAGAACAACGCCCTGTTTAGTGTGGCATGCTTGATGGTCTTAATGGGTGAGGGCAATATTTCGGAGCTCGAGGCTTGCGGTGTTAGGCTTTCGGCGATTGACCAGTCCTATCTTGTCCGCGATTATCCCATTTTTGGCGTTGATCCGGCAGACCGGAGCTTTACCTGCTTGGGTACCGAGGACAACGCACGCCTGCGATTGCGCAAGCTGGTCGCCGAAATTCGCCCCGAACTCGTTGTGCGGGCGGCGCGTATATTGATTAAAGCGGGGCGCTGCGATACCGCGATGGACCTCGCCGACGCATTTTTGGACCGCAGTGCGGTGTTGGAACTTGCCGGGCAGTATGGGGTCGATCTGGCCCTGACGGGGCATGGAGGGGATGTCTGCCGCGCGGCGCTGGGAA
This sequence comes from uncultured Collinsella sp., assembly GCA_902494945.1. Lineage (GTDB taxonomy): Bacteria > Actinomycetota > Coriobacteriia > Coriobacteriales > Coriobacteriaceae > Collinsella. The sequence goes on along the minus strand of CABUVF010000164.1, from coordinate 2,117 downwards.
GGTCCGAGGCAGATGGTCAGGCATCGGAGCCGACGCCTGACGAGGCACTCGGCATCTATCTGGCGGCGGTGAGCGTCTCCAATACAAAGCTCGCGCGGTATATGGCCTCGATTATCGAGCGTGCGGGCGAGCAAGCGATTTGCGAGCTCGATCCCGTGTCGTGGAAGGTGGCGCACGCGTTTACGGCCGCCTGTTATGGAGATAGCGGTCTGGGGCTTCCGGCAAGCCATACAGCGTTGGAAAGTGAGGCGTCTTGTGCCGCACTCGACATGCTGTTCGCACATGTCGAGATAAAGCATGGGCTGACCGAGCGGGCGAAGGGTGGCGAGATCCTCGCGGGGCTCAAAACGGATAAGGCCTACGATTGTGAGCTCGATATCGCGGGGACGTTTGTGCGGGCGGATCGCATGTTAACGGAGCTATTTGATGGGTCGTATGCGGGGACTGACGAGCGTGATGACGAGATGGCCCTGACGCTCGAGGCACTCGAAGCGCGTGGAATCCGAGCGCTCGCCATCTGGGTGCGCATGGTGTTATCGGCGCGGCGCCTGTTTGCCGGCATGCCGGTGACCGACGAGCAGGCATTCAATGAGCTCGACCGTTTTGCCGTGCGCGTGCGTGACAATCAAGTCCAGTTGTTTGGCTTAATACTGGAAGGCTGGCAGTCGCTGGCTGAGGGGCGTCCGGTCAATGCCAAATTCCGTGCGGTGCAGGTGCTCAGGCTTGCCGAGGAATCGATTGGATACATACGCGACAACGCACTGCTGCTAGAGCGCGCGGCGTACTTACGCAATACATCGATGGTATCGGTGCGCGAAGAGGCAGAGCTGCTCGATTTGAGTCGGACGCAGGTCGGTGGTGCCGAGGCTTGGATGGTGGCGCTGCATTTGGCCTCCGCAGGCCGCGATAGCGACCTTGCAGCCTGGATGTCCATGAACCGCCCAGGGATTTTGGATCCGTCGTATCGGCTGTTTGCGCGTCTTGCGATGCATTGTCTGGGTGAGCCGGCTGCTAGAATTCGAAAGAAGCTCCCGGTGCGCGAGCTGTCGCGGTATTCGCTGCGTGACGACTTTGAGGGCGAAGGCGAGCGTCTGTTCCAGGCCGGTGATACCGAGGGTGTCGATGTGATTGGCCATATCGAGATCCGCATGTTTGGGGCGTTTCGCGCAGAGCGCGACGGGTTTCCCATCACGGATAAGATGTGGCGCCGCAAGAAAGCGGCGACGCTTGCCGAGCGGCTTGCGCTGGGTATGGATGCACTGGTCGACCGCGAGACGCTGGCTATGGAGCTGTGGCCCCATGCCGAGTTCAATAGCGCTCGTAACAATCTGTACTCGACGATATCGCGCCTGCGTTCGGCCTTGGGGCCGACACCGGACGGCAAGTCGTGTGTGCTGATCCAAAACGAGTGCATTGGGCTTAACGGCGATTACGTCAAGACCGACGTGCGGTTGTTTGATCAGATAAGTCGCGAAGTTTTGGGAAATCGCACGGGTGCGCGCGGACCCCATCTGGTCGAGCTGTGCCTTAAGATCGAGCAGCTCTACGCCGGCCCGTTGTATGTTCCCAATGGCTGTAATCCCACCTACTTTTTGCGTATGCGGCGCATTATGGAATCGAAGTATATCGACTGCATGATTCGGGGCGCGAATGCCGCCCTAGAAGAAAACGACCTGCAGTCGGCGGTATGGCTGGTGGAGTCGGGGCTGCGGCAAGAGACGGCTCGCGAGGACATGGTGCGTTGCGCTATGCGCGTCTACGGTGCGGCGGGGCGACGACGCGATATCGTCGAGCTGTACAGTGGACATATGCATCACCTGAGGGAGCAGGTCAATGGCGTGCCCGAGCCCGAGACGCGGCGTCTGTACGAGCGCTTGGTGGAGGGCAGGCTCAACCGCGTGCTCGTCGAGCGATAAAAAATGAGCGTCCGAATTGCTCGGACGCTCGCAAACTTGATGTATGCTGGCTCGCCGGATTGTTGGCTCTTAGACGAGCTTAATCTTCTCGATGTCCTTGCGCGAGGACTCGCGATACAGCGAGAACTTGCGGCCGATGACCTGGACGACCTCGGCGTGGCAGCGATCGGCGAGCTCTTCGGCGGCCTCGCGGGCAGAAAG
>CABUVF010000163.1 GCA_902494945.1 uncultured Collinsella sp. | reverse complement strand
CTATGTAGGCAGAGCCAACGGGTTTACAGCCCGTCCCCATTAACCACTCGGGCAAACTCCCAATCGTTCAAGTATCCGCAGGTCCTTTGGTCTTTTGGACCGCCGCCCCCGCGAACGAAAAAGATAATACGATGCAACCTTGGGGGCTGTCAACGAAAACCTCTAGATACACGGTTCCGGGCGTATCTATATAGCCGTGACCTGCGGTTTTATTGAGTTTGGATATGAAGGACGGTGGTTTTGGATACAGAGGTGACGTTTCCCAAGGTAACACTTTGGTGTAGTGGAGTACACCTTCAGGATCGAACTTCGATAACGGCTTATTTGCACCTATATATAGGTCGAGATCGGGCTTCCGCGGCAGATTCGAGCGTGGATTTTCTTCCGTTTGAAATCGAGCGTGGATAATCTCCCGCTTTTGACGTGCCATCGAGTCCAATGTGGGAGATTATCCACGATCATTCACTAAGCGGGAGATTTTCCACGCCCGTACGTCCGATAATCCACGCTCAGGGGGGGCAGCCGAGCTCGACACGGCTTTTGTCTCGATCTGTAACATATAGAGAACATTTTCTCCCCTATCTGTTACAGGTCGAGATATTACGCAGAGACCTCCGCTTACGTCTCATTCTGTAACAGTAAGAACGGTTTTCAGCTTCTTCGTGTTACAGATCGAGACAAACCTGAAGCTTGGTTGGCGCCAAACACGCTGACTTATCGACATAAATAGAAACGGGCCCTGTCCCAATTGGAGACAGAGCCCGAAACTCTCATGGAGCCAGTGACAGGAATCGAACCTGCAACCCACTGATTACAAATCAGTTGCGCTACCGTTGCGCCACACTGGCACACTTGGCGCTTTCGCGCGAAGCCAGTTAAGAATAAAGGAATTGCGGACGAGGCGCAACAGGCCCTTCACCCGACCACATCTCAAAACTATTCGCCAGAACGAATAGTTTTATCCGTTCGCCAAAACCAAAAACTATTCGTTTTGGCGACGGCAACCCACAGTCCATTGATTACAAATCAACGGGCCGGCCAATTGGGAAACGGGTCTCTATGGATAATCCCCTACCGTCCGCGCAGGGCCTTGAGCTTGGCCAGGGCATCGGGGCTCAGGCGACTGCCCAGAGTCATCTTGATCTGTGGAGCTTCCTCTGCCTCGTGAACGTCGTTATCGATCTGTTTGATCTCGTCCACCAGCATGCGGCTCGAGATGCGCGTGACGCCCTTGCCCATGACGACGGCTTGGATCGTGCCGTCGCTCGACACCACGGAGCACGCGCGGCCTTCCTCGCGCGCCTCGATGCAGAGCTTTTGCACCACGGTATCGGCCGATACGCCCGTCGGAGAGAACTCGATGCGCACGCCGCGGGCAGGCAGATTAGGGCGCTCGCTGGAGATGTTTCCCGCACCGTCGAACACGATTACGGCCTCGTAGCGGCCCTGGGCAAAGGCGGCGACGTCGTTGATGAGCGCAGTACGAGCCATGTCGTGGACGTCGCTGGAATACGGATCGTCGGAATGGTCGTACACGAGCTTTTCGTAGCGCGGCGTGCAGTGAATCACGTTGTAGCCGTCGACCACCAGCAGCTCGGGCTTATTGGAGTGCACCGTCGAGACCGGATCGGCGATGGCCTGCGCAAACGCATTGCCGCCCACGCCATAGGTCGCGGCCGAAACAATCGGCTTGGCCGAGCCTTCGCCAAAGCGCTTGGCCTTGGACTTGGCGCGGTTCTTCTTTGACATGCGCTACTCCTCCCCCATGAGCTCGCCGGCATTGCGGCGCAGCCACTCAAAGCACAGCGCGGTGGTCGCCTGGGCCACGTTGAGACTCTCGGTCATGCCGCGCTGGGGAAGCTTGGTCAAAAAGTCGCATTTCTCGAGCACCAGACGCGAGATGCCGTCACCCTCGGAGCCCATGACGAGCGCCACGCGGCCCTCGAAGGGAGCATCCCAGCAGCTGCCCTCGGCGTGCTCGGAAGCACCGCCCACCCAAAAGCCAGCGGCCTTGAGGTCGTCGAGCGCACGGGCAATGTTGGGGACCTGCGCGATAGGCAGATGCATGACGGCGCCGGCAGAAGTCTTGTAGCTGCCCACGGTCACGCCGGCGGCACGCTTGTTGGCGATGATGACGCCCGCGGCGCCCACGACCTCGGCGGAGCGCACGATAGCACCAAAGTTACCGTCGTCGGTCACATGGTCGAGCACCACGACGAGCGCCGGTCCGTCACCCGCGTGATCGAGGATATCGGCGACATCGGCATAGGGGAAGTTGCCAACCTCGAGCGCGATGCCCTGGTGAGCGCCATGGCTCGACAGTGCGTCGAGCTGCGCGCGCTGCACATACTTAATGCGGACGCCCGCGGCGTTGAGGTCATCGACCAGGCGTGACAAGGCGGCATCGCGCTCCCCGCCCTCGGCAATGAGCGCGCACTTGACGGGAAAACCAGTGCGGAGCGCCTCGGCGGCAGCACGACGGCCTTCGATAAACTCGCCCTTGGGAGCCTGGATGGCGTCGCGGTTGCGATCGCGCTGCGAACGCGCGGCCTGGGAGCGCTCGCGCTGACCCTTGGACGCGGCAGTGCGGTCGTTGCGGCGAATCGGACGCGAGCCAGAAGCAGCCTGTTTGCCTCCACGCGGTGCACGCTTGCGATTGTCGGCCATAAAGCGACCTCCTTAAATAGAAAACGAATAAGAATCGACCGTCCGAGCCACGGCACCTTGCCTTTCAATCGTCGGGCATGACCACCAGGTCTATGCCTTCCTCTTTCAAGGCAATCTGCCACACCTCGAACGGTCGACAAATACTAGAGGGTCTTAATACGAGTACCCGCGGCCGTATCTTCAATGGTGAGGCCCAGGTCCTTGAGCTGATCGCGGATGGCATCCGCCAGATCCCAGTTCTTGGCGGCACGGGCCTCGGCGCGAGCCTCGAGAATCTTGGCAGCGGCCTCGTCCACATCGTCACCCGTGTAGGCAACCAGACCGGCGGCAACGCCCAAAAGACCCAGCGGCAGCTCGACCTTGGGCTCGGGAAGCTCAACGCCAAACGTATCGAGCAGCTCGGCCAGCGTATCGGCGGCGGCAAGGGCAGCGGCCTTGTCGGCGGCGTCGCCCGCCTGCTCCAGGTACTGGTTGCACTCGGTCACAAAGCCAAAGACGGCGCCCATGGCACCGGCGGTGTTAAAGTCGTCGTCCATGCACTCCTTAAAGGCGGCACGGGTCTCGGCGGCCTTGGCGGCAAACACCTCGGCAGCATCCCCATCGGCATCGGCCGTCGAGTGGTTCGCGGCCCAACGCAGGTTCTCGACCGTACCGGCGATACGCGTGAGCGAGTTCTCGGCACCCTCCAGGCGCTCCCAAGAAAAGTCGAGCGGCGAGCGATAGCTCGTCTGCAGCATCAGCAGGCGCAGAGCCGCGGCAGAGTGCTGCTCGAGTACCTCGGCCAGCGTAAAGAAGTTTCCGAGCGACTTGGACATCTTCTCGCCGTCGACCAGCAGCATGCCCGTGTGCATCCAGGTGTTGGAGAAACCCTGGTGCCAGGCGCAGGTGGCCTGGGCGCACTCGTTCTCGTGATGCGGGAAGGCAAGGTCGGAGCCACCGCCGTGAATGTCGATCGGGGTGCCCAGGTAGCGGTGCACCATGGCGGCGCACTCGGTGTGCCAACCGGGACGGCCCTCGCCCCAGGGGCTCGGCCAGCTGGGCTCGCCGGGCTTGGCGGCCTTCCACAGGGCAAAGTCGAGTGGGTCGTTCTTGTCCTCGTTCTCCTCGATGCGCGCGCCAACCATAAGGTCGTCGATGTTGCGGCCCGAGACCTGACCATAGTTGGGATCGCTGCGCACGGCAAAGTACACATCGCCGTTATCGGCGGCGTAAGCGTGGCCCTGCTCGATAAGCGTCTTGATCATGGCGATCATGGGGCCGATCTCCTTGGTGGCGCGGGGGCGCACATCGGGATCGAGCACGTTGGCGGCGCGCATGACGCCGATGAACTTGTCAGAGAACTCCGTCGCGACCTCGGCGGCCGTTCGGCCCTGCTCGTTGGCGCGCTTGATGATCTTGTCATCGACATCGGTGAGGTTCTGGGCGAACGTGACCTCGTAGCCGCTCGCGATGAGCCAGCGACGAATCACGTCAAAGCTGATGAACGTGCGGGCATTGCCGATGTGGATGTTGTCGTAGACCGTGGGGCCGCACACGTACATGCGGACCTTGCCGGACTCGATGGGCTGGAACTCTTCCTTTTTATGGGTAGCGCTGTTGTAGATACGCATTCGTTACTCCTTAACGGTTTTCTGTAGCAGGCAGACGGCCCAGGCGCCGATCCCCTCGCCCTGGCCTTCCCAACCGAGCTTTTCGGTCGTAGTGGCGGCGACGCCCACGTTTTCGACGTCAACGCCCAGGGCATGGGCCAGGTTGACGCGCATGGCATCGCGGTGCGGGGTGATCTTGGG
>CABUVF010000162.1 GCA_902494945.1 uncultured Collinsella sp. | reverse complement strand
TCGAGGATCTTGCCCTTCCAGGCGCACTCCTCCGAAAGAATCTTCTCGTGCAGCTCGGCATCGTGCGGGTCGTCGTCGCCCAGCACCAGCGCCGGCTCGTCAGCGACCTCGCCACCAGGTTCGCCCTCGGCGTGCCCATACACGCGGCTGTCCTCCTCGACGATCTGCGCATCCACGAGCTCTTCGTTCTTTTCGTCCATCCGTCTCATTCCTCTCGGACTTTAGGCACCCCAGGCGTCGCGGCCGCGCAGCGCGCGCAGGCCGATGTCGTGACGCAGGGTCTTACCCTCAAAATCAATCTTCTCGCAGGCCTCGTAGGCAAGGTTGCGAGCGTTCTCGAACGTGTCGCCCAGAGCGGTCACGGCAAGCACGCGACCACCATTGGTCAAGAGCTGGCCGTTCACCACAGCAGTGCCCGCGTGGTACACGGTCACGTTCTCCATGGCCTCGGCATCGGTGATACCGGCGATGACCTTGCCCTTCTCGTAGCTGCCGGGATAGCCCGCACTCGTCAGGACAACGGCCACGGCCCACTCGTCGCGCCAGTCGAGCTCAATCTGATCGAGCTCACAGTTAGCGCAGGCCAGCATGACCTCAACCAGGTCGTTCTTAAGGCGCGGCAGCACGACCTGCGTCTCGGGGTCGCCAAAGCGGGCATTGAACTCCAGCACCTTGGGGCCGGCGGGCGTGAGCATAAAGCCGCCGTACAGGCAGCCGCGGTAGTCGATGCCCTCGGCAGCAAGCTCGGCAACGGTCTGCTCCATGACCTTCACCATGGTGGCGTGCTCCTCGTCGGTCACGATGGGCACCGGGCTGTAGACACCCATGCCGCCGGTGTTGGGGCCCTTGTCGCCCTCGAGCGCGCGCTTGTGGTCCTGCGAGGTGGCCATGGGGCGCACGGTCTTGCCGTCGGTAAAGGCCAAAAGCGAGCACTCGGGGCCGGTCAGCATCTCCTCGATAACCACGGTGTTGCCGGCATCGCCAAAGGTGCCGCCAAAGCACTCGCGCACGGCCTCCTCGGCCTGCTCAAGTTCGGTCGCCACGATGACGCCCTTGCCCGCGGCAAGGCCGTCGGCCTTGACGACCAGCGGAGCGCCCTGCTCACGCACATAAGCAAGAGCCGAAGCCTCGTCGGTAAACGAGCCGTAGGCTGCCGTCGGAATGCCCGCGCGCTCCATGAGCTGCTTGGAGAACAGCTTAGAGCCCTCCATCTGGGCGCCCTCGGCACCCGGGCCAAAGCAGGGAATACCCACCGCGCGCACGGCGTCGGCCACACCCGCCACGAGCGGAGCCTCGGGGCCAATTACCACGAGTCCGCATCCGTGGCTCTGCGCAAACGCCGCCACGGCCGCAGGATCGCAGTCGTCGAGAACAACGTTCTCGCCGCAGCTCGCGGTGCCGCCGTTGCCCGGCGCGATGTAGAGCTTGCCGGCGCGCGGTGATGCCGCGAGCTTAGCTGCCAAAGCATGCTCACGGCCGCCGCTGCCCAACAACAGGATGTCGATGGTTTGAGTGTCCGCCTTCAAGGGTGCCTCCTCTATGGATGAATGGCCCGCTCCGCGCGAGCCCTTTGCAAGCAAATATACCCCTCGGCCGCCCGCTTGGGCTGCAAAGGGGTATATCGCAATAACCAAATAGTCCCGATTACTTCCAGAATCGGTTGATGATCTGCTCGCGACCGGCGCCGACGCCAATGAACGTCACGCGGGTGTGTGCCAGATCCTCGATAAACGTCACGTAGTCCTGAGCCTCCTGCGGCAGCTCATCAAAGCTGCGGCAACCGGTGATGTCGCACTTCCAGCCGGGGAGCTCCTCGTAGATGGGCTTGGCATGCTCAAAGCGCACCTGATGCTCGGGCACGCTGGTGTAGCGCTCGCCATCGACGTCGTAGGCCACGCACACCTTGATGGTGTCGAAAGCCGAAAGCACGTCGAGCTTGGTCAGGGCGATATCGGTGAGGCCGTTGACACGCGAGGCGTAGTTGGCGATGGGGCCGTCGAACCAGCCGCAGCGACGACGGCGACCGGTGGTCACGCCGTACTCATAGCCCTCCTCGGTCAGCGTGTGGCCGGCCTCGGACTCATAGGAAAGCTCGGTGGGCATGGGGCCCGAACCGACGCGGGTGATATAGGCCTTCATGACGCCCAGCACGCGGTCGACGTTCTTCATGCCCACGCCGGAGCCGGTGATGGCGCCGCCGGCGGTGCAGTTGGAAGACGTCACGTACGGATAGGTGCCGTGGTCGATGTCGAGCAACGTCGCCTGGGCGCCCTCAAACAGCAGGTCCTTGCCCTCATCGATCATGTTGTTGAGCAGCAGGCTCGTCTCGGTGATGTAGGGACGCAGGCGCTCGGCCATGGGCAGGTACTCGTCGCAAATCTGGTCCACGGTGTAGGTGGGCAGGTTGTAGATGAGCTCAAGCTCGGGGTTCACGCGGGCGAGAGCGGTCTCCAGCTTGTCGCGGAACAGCGCCTCGTCCAGCATATCCTGCATGCGCAGGCCAATGCGGGCCATCTTGTCCTGATAGCACGGACCGATACCGCGCTTGGTGGTACCGATGTTCTTCTTGCCGAGCTTCTGCTCAAAGGCGCCATCCAGGTCGATGTGGTACGGCATGATGACATGCGCGTTGCCGCTAATCTTGAGGTTCTTGGTGGTGATGCCGTCGGCCTCGAACATGTCGATCTCCTCAAGGACAACCTTGGGGTTGACGACGCAGCCGTTACCGATCACCGACACATGGTCGGAATACATGATGCCGGAGGGCACCTGGTGCAGGCCGTACTTCTTGCCGTTGACGACGATGGTGTGGCCGGCGTTGTTGCCGCCCGAGTAGCGCACGACGGCATCGAAGTCGCCGGCGACCAGGTCGCAGATCTTACCCTTGCCCTCATCGCCCCACTGGGCACCGACCAAAACGGTTGACGGCATGTTTACTCCTTACATTCATGGACTGTCTACGCGCCACGCCGGCACGCAGAAGCACAAAACATTCCCAGTATACCCGTGCAACGGGCGCCTGTCCTACTCCTCGGTATGCGCCCCATCAAGCTCATAGAACTTGGTGGATGCCGGCAGGAACATCAGGTCGACGTCGCCGATCGGGCCCGAACGGTTCTTGGCCACGACGATACGCGTAACGCCCTCGTCGGGTCGATCGTCGCGCGAGGCTTCGGCCTCGTCGGCGGAGCGGTCCAAGAACATAACGATATCGGCGTCCTGCTCGATGGAGCCCGATTCACGAAGGTCGGAAAGCTGCGGGCGCTTGCCGGTACGGGATTCGACCTGACGCGAGAGCTGCGACAGCGCGATGAGCGGGATCTTGAGTTCCTTGGCCATGATCTTCAGACCACGCGACATCTCGGAGACCTCGACGGTACGGCTCTCGGAGCGGCGTCCCGGCGGAGGACTCACCAGCTGCAGGTAGTCCAGGATGATGATGGCCTTCTCCTTGTTGTGGAGCATGCGGCGGCTCTTGGCGCGAATCTCGGTCACTGTGGTGCCGGGCGTATCGTCAATCAGAATATCGAGCTTGGACAAGGTCTGCGTGGCCTCGTTGATATTGGCCCACTGCTCGGGGCTAATGCGGCCCATGCGGAAGTCACTGATCGAAATCATGGCGTAGGCGCAAATCAGACGCTGGGCAATTTCCTTGCCCGACATCTCCAGCGAGAAGAAGCCGACGGTATAACCGGCCGCGGCAGCGTTGAGCGCCAGATTCAGGGCGAACGACGTCTTACCCACAGCAGGGCGGGCGCCGATGATGATGAGCTGGCCCTCGCGAAAACCCATGAGCATGCGGTCGAGCGACGGGAAGCCCGTGGGCACGCCCGCAGCCTGGCCGCCTGCCTGGCACACTTCCTCGGCCTCGTTATAGGCCTCGACCATAAACTCGGTCAGCGTCTTGTAGCTCGACTTGACCTCGCGCGCCGTGACCTTGAGCAACTTGCTCTCGGCCAGCTCCACGACCTCTTTGGTATCGGTGGGAGCGTTATAGGCCAGCGCGTTGATCTCGTTGGTGGCGCCGATCAGCTCACGCAGCATCGAATCGCGGCGAACGATAGCGGCATGGTGCTGCCAGTTGACGAGCGACAGGGTCTGACCCATCAACTCCAAAATGTAGGCCTCGCCGCCCACGGCATCAAGCTTGTTGATGCTTCGCAGGTAATCGATCAGCGAGATGGAGTCGATGGGAATGCGGCTGTTGTACATATCGACCATCGCGGTATAGATGGTCTTATGAATGGGCCGGTAGAAGTCATCGGGCTGCAGCTCGACCTGGGCCTCTTCGACCACCTCGGGCGATAGCAGCATAGCGGCCAGTACATTGGCCTCTGCATCTTGGTTTTGGGGAAGACCCAACTTGGAGCCGCGGTCCTCAACCGTCAGCCCGGTCTCCCTATCGTCATATGCCATGAGCATCCTCATTCATATCGCTTGCGAGCATCCATAGTATCAGCCACAGTCCCAAAACGGGCCGCGCCCCGGCAATCATCACCGAACGAAACGGATGAACGGTCC
>CABUVF010000161.1 GCA_902494945.1 uncultured Collinsella sp. | reverse complement strand
GACAGGGCCCGCACCACGGTGCCCAAAAATCGACCAGCACGGGCAGGCTGTCGTTAACGATGGAATCGAAGTTCTCGGGGGTAATCTGATTAATGTCAGCCATGGTGACCTCCATAATGCGACGCGGCTTGGCCGCGTAAAACTCAGTACGACCGTGCTTATACCCAGCCGCCTGCAAAGCAACCACTCGTAGGCGGCTCTTTTATATAATGGTGGGCACGCAAACGATTGGAGAGCGCATGTCCACGTCACAAAGCCAGAAAAAAGAAGCCATCGCCCAGGCGACCGAGCAGGAGCTCGCATCGCTCGCGGGCCGTGGCGTGCGTATCGCGGGCAACGCGTGCTCGCCGATCGTGCTGGTCAAAGGCGATTTGGACGAGGCCGAGCGTTCGGGTGGCGAGCTTGCCGCCGGCCCGGATGGCGCGGCGTTGCGCAAGGCGCTTGGGGCCATCGGCTACGCGCCCGAGGATTTTTGCGTGCTGGCAAGCGTCGCCGGCGCAGGTGACGGAGCGGTCGCGGTGGGCGAGACGCTGCCGTGCGAGCTGTTCCGTGAGGCGCTTGAGGCTTTGGACCCCGAGGCGGTGCTACTGCTCGACAACAACGCGGCTGACGCCATGCGCGAGACCTACGCCGATATGCTCGTGGCGATCGATGACTTCGACACCGCCATGCTCAAGCCCGGCCTGGTCGCCCATGTGCAGGGGCGCCGCGTGCTGGCGCTCGACGGTTTTGAGGCGGCGCTCACCGACAAGGCCGCTAAGCAGCGCATGTGGGCCTACATCAAGCAGCTGACTCCGGCGGCCGCGCCGCTGTAGCGAGCCCGCGTCGACAAACGACCCCGAGCGGGCGAGCCGTACCCGCGGAACGCAAATCCGTCGCGCCCGCGCCCTTACATCACAGCGCGCAGCTCAAACCGGTCGCCGTTAATGCGGAACTGGCAGTTGCCGTTCATGCGCTCGACGGCAAGCTTAATGCTCTTGGTGCCAAAGCCGTGCCCAGTGTGCTGAGCCACGGGCATGCCGTCGACCATGTGCGGCGCACGGCCAAACGTGTTGGAAACCAGCAATAGAAGCTGACCGTCTTCGTAGCGAAGGTCCAGGTCGACAAACCGCTTGCCTTCGGGGGCGGTGCTCGCCGCGTCGATGGCATTGTCCAGGGCGTTCGATACCACACTGAACAGATCGGCATCGCCCACGTGGACGGTTTCGGGCACGGCGGCTCGCAGGTCGGCGGTGATGCCGTGCGCGTTGATGTCCGCGGAAAGCGACGAGAGCGCAATGTTGACCGTTTCGTTGGCGCAGTAGCGGCGCACAGCGGTGCGGTCGTTGGTCTCGCAAAGCGCGTCGATACGCTCGAGCGCCTCATCGGTGTGACCCTCTTCGATCAGGGCCGCAAGACCGCGCAGGTAGTGGCGTATGTCGTATCACATTGAGACCAATTCAAGAAGAATCGCTTCGGTCGAATCGCGTCTTTTGGGTGAGTTCTCAACGTCCGTTGCCGCTGGTTTCCGCCGTATGCCGAAAACACCCGGGCGATGCCGTGCGGACCGCTTTGCTTTGCTATAGTCTCTCCAATTCAAGTTCTCTATTGGGATGGTGGTTAATATGGGCGACATACTCGAATCGTTCCTGCGCGTGGCGATGGTGGTGTTCATCGTCGGTCCGCTCACTGCATGGGTCGCCCGTCGCGGCGCGCGCGAGCGCAGTGAGGCGACGGACAGCCTCGATCGCTTCACGGTGCGCATGCCCGCTGCCATTCGCACGATCATCGCCTGCTGCGCCGTCGCGTTCGAACTGCTCATGCTGGGTGTCTACGTCTGGCAGGGCGTCTCGTTGGGCGAGTGGGACCACGAACTTGTGTGGTTCGGTCACGCCATGGCGCTCGCGGGCATGGCCATCTGGGCCCTGCTGAGCATCCCGCGCATCGACGTGGACGGTGAGCGAATTCTCTCGCGTAACGCCTTCGGCATCCGCAAGGAGACGACGTTTGGCCACATCACCCGTGCAACGCTTCACACGCAGATGATGAGGATCGACCTGTTCGAGGGCGACCGGAAGTTCTGCTCGATAAGCCTCGAGGGGGTGTGCTCGCTCAACCTCCTCGCCCGTCTGGAGGAAGAGGGCATCGAAGTCTCGGACGCCGTCGACGGCCCGATGACCAAGGCGGGTCTGTGTTGGTCTGCCGTCAAGCCGTTGACGATTGTTTTCAACGGTATGGCGCTCGTCTTCTCGCTCGTGATCGCCTTCATGGCTGTTTTCACCGACGCCGGTGCTCGTCTGCTCCTGCTCGTCCCATGCCTCTTCCTGTTCATAGGGGGACTCCTGCCCCTGCTCATGCTCAGCATGCCCGCCCGCGGCATCCTCGAGATCGGCAGGCAGGAGCGCGAACTCGGCTTCTCCTTCGCCGAGGAGATGGCAAGTCGAGGTACCACGGGCACCTCGCTTGTCGACGATGATTGGTTCATCGAGATCAGCAATGCCCGCGTCGTGGCGTTCCGTCGCGATTACCTCAAGAAGGTCACGGCGCACGAGAACAGCGAGAGCGGCGACCGCTGCACGGTGACTACGAAGGGCGGTCGAAAAATCAAGGTGTATGCAGCGGGCAGCACCCTCGAGGACCTGCGCTCGTGGTTCAAGCAGGGCGCCAAGGCCAGAAGCACGGTCGACCGTGCAGAGGACGCGCTCGAGACGACGTCTGATTGGGTTGTCTGACCTGTATCGTCTTTTCGGACACGCATGCTAGAGGCCCAATCCTTTAGAATGCATTCATCGACGACCGAGAGGACGGTATGCTATGTCCAACCCAGCCGCCAAGTACACCGACGAGTTCAGGCGCGAGACCGCCGACTACATCATCTCGACGGGCAGGCCGATAACGGAATGCTGCGCAGAACTGGGCCTGAATTCCAAGACCGTGAACAAGTGGGTGCAGAACCGCCGGCGCGAGCTTGCCGGCGGGCCCGACCCCAAGGCCGAGGACCGCGAGCTTCGCGAGGCGAAAAGGCGCATGCGCGAGCTCGAGATGGAGAACGCCTTCTTGAAAAAAAGCCGCGGCCTTCTTCGCCAAAAGCCAGGCGTAGCCGCATGCTACCGGATGATGTTGGCGGAGAAGGCCGAATTCCCGGTGAAAATGATGGCCCGCGTGATCGGCGTGAGCCGATCGGGCTTCTACTCGTGGCTCTCCAACGGCTGCCCGCGAGAAGACTGGTCGGCCGAGCGCGAGGCGGTCCGGCGCGTGTGGCTGGAGTCGGACCGCAGGTTCGGCTTCCGGTTCGTGAAATGCTTCCTGCCCGGCGAGTTCTCCGGATTGACCCTGTACAGGGTGCGCAAGCTGATGCGCGAGCTGGGAATACGCGGCTGCACGCCCAACGCCAGGAAGCGCACCACCATCCCCGACCCGAAGGCCAGGCCCCGGCCCGACCTGGTGCGCCGCGACTTCACCAGTCCCGTTCCAACCTGCAAGCTCGTGGGCGACATCACCTACCTGCGCACCGGCGAGGGATGGCTGTACCTGTCGACGGTCATCGACCTCAACACCCGCATGGTGGTGGGCTGGTCGCTCTCCGAGCGCATGACCGCCGACATCGTGGTTTCGGCGCTGGCGTCGGCCAAATCGCGCGGCTACGTGGCCGGCAACGCGATATTCCACGCCGACCGCGGCGCCCAGTACACCAGCAGGCTTCTGGCCGAATGGGCGCGCGACAACGACGTGCGGCTGTCCTGCAGCCGCGCCGGCAACTGCCACGACAACGCGGTGGCCGAGTCGTTCCTCGCCACGCTGAAGAACGAGATGTACTACAGGCGCAGCTTCCCGACCAGGGATTCCGCCAAGCACGCGGTGGTCGAGTTCATCGAGGCGTACTACAACCGCCGAAGGCCCCGCTCGACGATCGGCTACAAGGTGCCGGCCGAGGCCATGGCGGCCTTCTTCGAGAGAACCGAGCCCAAGCCCGAGGCCATGCCTATGGCCGCTTGATTCCTCGAGCTTGCGTGTCCGAAATCTTGACACAGGTCAGAAGGCCTCGATGCCAGCGCTGCGCCGATATGGGGCAGCGGCCCCCCCGTTGGCCGCCATGGCCCTGACTTCCGAGCGTATGCTGGCGCCGCTCGTCTTAAGACGTCGACCTCCATCCGGAGCCTACGGTTCTCGCGCTCGGGCTCCAGGATCCGGTTCTACTCGGGCGTGCGGTTGTCGGCGGCGCGCGGCGAGCCGGTCTCGTTTATCGACTTGACCCGCCTCTCCACGGTGCTCTTGTCGAGGTCGCACTCGTCCATGGCCTCGCGCCTGGGCTTTCCGGCGTTGTGGAGATCGACTATCTTCCTCTTGAACTCGTCGGTGAAATGCCTCGGTCTGGGGCCGGTCGAGGCCGAGCCCCCGGTCCGGCTGGGGTAGCATGTCGCTGCGGACCACTGTCTTTCCTCTCGTTGAATATCTAGGCGCTGACGATTCTAGGCGATGGCCCTCTCTTGCTTCTTACACCTCGATTGTGCTCGCTACCCCCAGCGGGTCCGGATCGAGCGATCCGGACCCG
>CABUVF010000160.1 GCA_902494945.1 uncultured Collinsella sp. | reverse complement strand
CGCCCCCCCCCCCCCCTCCGGGCCCGCAGCCCGCCACCCGTACCCGCTTTTGGGGTTTGCCGGAAACCCGGTGGTCAAAAAAGGCCAAATATGAGTACTGTTACCAGTTTAGTGGCAGCCAAATGGCCTCCAAAATCGGTGCCAGCGGCCAAAAGCGCATCGATTTTCGTCCGTCAGAGTCACGATCGGGCTCCAAACAAGGCGATTTTGCTGATCTGGACCGGAAAATCGCTGCTACTAATTTGGTGACAGTACTCATATTTGGCCTTTTTTGACCACTGCCCCTTGGTCCAGGACAAAACGGGCTGCTCGAATCTTGGGGCGGATCCATTTTCGACTATCCTCAGCTTGCTAGTTCGAAAACGGACCCGCTCCAAGATTGAATCTTTATTCCAACTTTACACCTGGCTTTACAGCTGTCTTGTCAGCTGTAAAGCCAGGTGTCATACTAATGCCCCAAGATTCGCCAAAAGAGAGGGGCCTTGATGGCACAGAGCGCGAACATGGATGCATCGGAGCTTGCACGCGATATCGCGGCCGGCCTAGCATCGGCAACGACGGCAACGGAGCGCGCGGCACTGGTGCCCGCAGAGCTCGTCGAGGCCATTCAACAACTAAAAACCCAACGTGACGCGGTGATCCTGGCACACTATTACGTGGCGCCCGAGGTCCAAGCCGTTGCCGATTACGTCGGCGACAGCTTCTACCAGGCAAAACTCGCCAAGAGCCAGCCGCAGCAGACCATCGTGCTGTGCGGCGTGGAGTTTATGGGCGAGAGTGCCAAGCTGCTCAACCCCACCAAGACCGTGCTGCTGCCCGAGCCGGGCGCGGACTGCCCCATGGCTCACATGGTCAAGCGCGAGACGGTCGACGCGGCGCGCACCGAGTACGGCGACGACCTGGCCGTGGTCTGCTACGTCAACTCCACGGTCGAGATCAAGAGCTGGAGCGACGTGTGCGTCACCAGCTCCAACGCCGTTAAGATCGTGTCCGAGCTGCCGCAGCAGCATATCCTGTTCATTCCCGACCAAAACCTGGGCCGTTTCGTAGCCGAGCAGGTGCCGCAAAAGCACGTCATCCTCAACAACGGCTACTGCCCGCGCCATCACATCATCACCGTCGAGCAGATCGTCGACGCGACGGAGGCCCACCCCGACGCGCTCGTGCTGGCGCATCCCGAGTGCAAGGCCGACGTCTTGGCCGAGGCCGACTACATCGGCTCCACCGCCGGCATTATCAAGTACGCCGAGGAGTCGGACGCGAGCGAGTTCATTATCGTGACGGTCCGCGGTGTGCTCTACGAGCTCGAGCGCCGCTGCCAGGGCACCGGCAAGAAGTTCTACTTCCCCGCGGTGCAGCCCACCTGCGTCAACATGGATCTCATCACGCTCGAAAAGCTCGTGCGCTGCCTGGAGACGGGTGAGGGCGAGGTGCAGATCGGCGTCTCGGACGAGGCAGCAGACCGGGCCAAGCTCACGCTCGACCGTATGCTCGAGTACGCAGCACGCTAGAACAATGTTGCATGAGGGACGGTCCCTTATGTCACATTCAAGGGAGAGGATTCCTGTGGAAACCAAGCAATACCCCGATATGGAGTGCGACGTCGTCATTGCCGGCTGCGGCGTAGCGGGCCTGTACGCGGCGCTCAACCTGCCGACGAGCACGCGCGTGATCATGCTCTCCAAGGGCGCGGTCGACGAGTGCGATTCGATGCTCGCGCAGGGCGGCATCTGCGTGCTGCCCGAGGGCTCGGACTACGATGCCTTCTTTGAGGACACCATGCACGCCGGCCACTACGAGAACCGCCGCGAGAGCGTCGACATCATGATCCGCTCGAGCCGCTCGGTCATCAACGACCTACTGGCCATGGGCGTGGACTTTGAGCGCAAGGCCGACGGCAGCCTCGAGTTTACCCGCGAGGGCGCGCACAGCCGTCCGCGCATTGCCTTCCATGCCGACATTACGGGCAAGGAGATTACGACCAAGCTGCTTCAGGCCGTCCGCAAGCTGGACAACGTGCAGATTCTCGAACACGTTGCCATGACCGACATCCTGACGGCCGAGCGCGATGGGGCCACGGTGTGCACTGGTGTCGTCGCTGTTGCCGTGGACGAGGACGATTCAGCTCGCCCCGCCGACGAGCTGGCAAATGCCGCTGAGGGCGTGCATGTCGGTAAGCCGTTTAAGATCCATGCCCGCCATACGCTGTGGGCGACGGGCGGCATCGGTGGCGTATACGACCATTCGACCAACTACCCGCAGCTCACGGGCGACGCCTGCTACATCGCGCAGGAGCACGGCATTAAGATGGAGCACCTGGACTACGTGCAGATCCATCCCACGGGCCTGTTCTCGCCGCAGCCAGGCCGTACGTTCCTGATCAGCGAGAGCTGCCGCGGTGAGGGCGCGATTCTGCTCAATGCCGCCGGCGAGCGTTTTACCGACGAGTTGCAGCCGCGCGACGTTGTCGCTGCCGCCATCCGCGAGCAGATGAAGCAGGACGGCACCGAGCACGAGTGGCTGAGCTTTGCCCCCGTCGAGCGCGATGTGGTGACTGGGCACTTTGCCAACATTCGCGCGCGCTGCCTTGAGGACGGCCGCGACATCTTGGACGAGCCCATCCCCGTTACGCCCACGCAGCACTACTTTATGGGCGGCGTATGGGTCGATAAGGACGGCCGCACTTCGATGCCCGAGCTCTACGCCGCGGGCGAGACGGCTTGCAACGGCGTTCACGGCAAGAATCGCCTTGCATCAAATAGTCTGCTCGAGGCGCTGGTCTGGGGTCGTCGCGCCGCGTGGTACATGCGCACCGGCGAGTCGCTGGCCGTGGAGCAGGCGGGCGAGCCCGCGCTCGATGGACGCCATCGCGCCCTGAGTTCCGATACCCTTGCAATCGATGATTTGGCCCGTGCCGCCGGCACGCAGGCCGCAGAGGAGTAGACCATGAATCCCATTACCATGAAGCTCGTCGTCGATGATCTGATTTTGCAGGCTCTGCGCGAGGACATTACGTTTGAGGACGTGAGCACGGCGAGCGTGTGCCCCACGGCGCGTCCCGCCACGGTGGAGCTTATCGCCAAGGCCGACGGCATCATCGCCGGCTTGGATGTGTTTGCCCGTACCTTTGAGCTGCTGGATTCGCAGAGCTCGGTGCTGCTCGACGTTGCCGATGGCGAGGAGGTGCACGCCGGCGACCATGTGGGTCAGGTGCGCGGCGATGCGCGCGTGCTGCTTTCGGGTGAGCGCGTGGCGCTCAACTACCTGCAGCGCATGAGCGGCATCGCTACCTACACGCACAGCATGGCCGCGGCGCTCGAGGGAACCAAGACCGTGCTCGTCGACACGCGCAAGACCACGCCGGGCATGCGCGTGTTTGAGAAGGCGGCGGTTGAGATTGGCGGCGGCAGCAACCACCGCTACAACCTGTCGACGGCCGTCATGCTCAAGGACAACCACATCGATGCCGCCGGTGGCGTGACGCGCGCGATCGAGATGGCGCGCGCCCACGCGTCGTTTACCACGACGGTCGAGATTGAGTGCGAGAACCTGGACATGGTACGCGAGGCCGTGGAGGCCGGTGCTGACATTATCATGTTCGACAACATGACCCATGACGACATGGCCGCCGCGATTGAGCTTATCGCCGGTCGTGCCAAGACCGAGTGTTCGGGCAATGTGGATGCCAGCAATATCCGCGCCCTGGCTGATCTGGGCGTCGACTACATTAGCTCGGGCGCCCTGACGCACTCCGCGCCGATCCTCGACCTCTCGCTTAAGCACCTGCGTCTGCTGGACGGTAAATAATGAACGCCCGCGAGCGTCGCCGTGCCATCATGGGCGTGCTCGAAGGAGCCAAGGAGCCCGTTTCGGGCAGCGCACTTGCCCGCGAGGTTGGCGTGAGCCGTCAGGTCGTGGTTCAGGATATTGCCCTGTTGCGTGCCGATGGGCACGATATCGTGGCGACCAACCGCGGCTACGTGCTGCAGGAAGCTGCGAGTAGCCCCGCCGTGCCCACGCGTCTTGTTAAGGTGCGCCACAGCGTGGAGCAGGCGGGCGACGAGCTTACGAGTATCGTCGACGCGGGTGGCGCCGTGCTCAACGTGATCGTCAACCATCGTGTGTACGGCAAGATCACGGCCGACCTGGACATCCGCAACCGCCGCGATGTCGAGCGCTACCTAGAGGGCATCGCCAGCGGCAAGAGCTTCCCGCTGCTGACGGTGACCAGCGGCTACCACTTCCATCGCATCGCCGCGGAAGACGAGCAGACCCTCGACGAGATCGAGGCCATGCTCAAGGAGAAGGGCTACCTTGCCGATTTAATGCCCTACGAGGACGACCTGTCCTAGTAACGACGAATGCAAAAGGAGGCCTCCGCGGCGATGCGGAAGCCTCCTTTTTTGTGCACGGTGTACTTTTGAGTGTGCAAGTGGGGGAGTTGTTACTCCTCGACGATCTCGGTGATCGCGCCAGCGGGGCAAGCGTCCTGGCAAGCGCCACAGGCGACGCAGGAGTCCTCGTCGGCGACGGTAGCGACGTCCTGGAGCTCCAGAACGCCAGCGGGGCAGGAGTCGACGCAAACGCCACAAGCGATGCACTCGTCGGCATCAATTACGGGATGAGCCATGGTAGTTTCCTCTCT
>CABUVF010000159.1 GCA_902494945.1 uncultured Collinsella sp. | reverse complement strand
GTGGGCGACGATGGCGAGTACACCGGCTTTGATCTCGATCTGGCCAAGGCTGTTGCCGATAAGCAGGGCTGGGAGGTCAAATACGAGGCCATCGACTGGGACGCCAAGGATACGCTGCTTAACTCAGGCGCCATCAACTGCATCTGGAACGGCTTTACCATGGAGGGTCGCGAGGACGACTACACCTTCTCCGATCCGTACATGCTCAATGAGCAGGTGCTGGTGGTCAAGAAGGACGCGGGCATCAAGAGCTGGGACGATCTTGCCGGCAAGACCGTGATTACCCAGACCGATTCCGCTGCTCAGGACGTGCTCGAGGGCGACCAGAAGGATTTGGCGGCGACGTTTGCCACGCTCGACACCATCGGCGAGTACAACACGGCCTTTATGCAGCTCGAGAGCGGCGCAGTAGATGCCGTGGCTTGCGACCTTTCGATTGCTCAGTATCAGCTTGCCGCTAAGCCCGATGCCTATACGCAGCTTGATGAGCCGCTGTCCAGCGAGCACTACGCCGTCGGCTTTAAGAAGGGCGACACCAAGTCGGCGGACGCCGTGACTGAGTCGCTCAAGGCGCTCTATGAGGACGGCACGGTCAAGGACCTGTGCGATAAGTACGCAAGCTACGGCCTATCCTTCGACAACTGGGTTCTCAAATAGCGGCTTTCCCAGGCACCCGATTTTGCCGCTCAAACCGTCGCTTGCGTACATTTAGTACGCGGCGCTCCTCTTTCACGGCAAACTCGGGCACCTGGAAAACCCGCTTTAGCATTGGGTTCGCTGTTCCGTTACTGTGAAAGAGAGCTTGGGTTGTCTATTCAGGTCATGATGCAGATGCTTGGCCAGGGATTCTTGGTCAGTTTGCAGCTGTTTGTGCTGACGCTGCTGGGGTCGATTCCGCTGGGAATCCCCGTGGCGTTTATGCGCATGAGCAAAATTGCGCCGCTTCGCTGGATCGCGCGCATCTACATTTCGGTCATGCGCGGTACGCCGCTCATGTTGCAGATGTTTGCCATCTACTTTGCCCCGTACTACGTGTTTGGCATTTCACTCACGCCCGATTCCAAGTGGACGGCGTGCGTCGTGGCGTTCATCATCAACTACGCCGGTTACTTTGCCGAGATCTATCGCTCGGGCCTGCAGTCCATTCCGCGCGGTCAATACGAGGCTGCCGAGGTGCTGGGCTACTCGCGCATGCAGACGTTTCTGTATATCGTGATGCCGCAGGTCGCCAAGCGCATTTTGCCGGCGATGGGCAACGAGATCATCACACTGGTCAAGGATACGTCGCTGGCATTTGCCATTGGCGTGGGCGAGATGTTCTCGACGGCCAAGGCGCTGGTCGCCTCGCAGGTGAGCATGGTGCCGTTTGCAATCGCGGCGCTGATTTACTGGGTCTTTAACTTCGTCGTCGAGATGCTGCTTGGCGCTGCCGAAAAGCGACTTGACTACTACCACGACTAGCCTGTTCCGTCGTGCTTTTCAAACACATGGAGGTTCCCGTGTCCGGAACGGTAATGATGATAACGAACGCGCGCAAGGCGTTTGGCGGCAATGAGGTGCTCAAGGATATCTCGCTCGAGGTAAAGCGCGGCGAGGTCGTGGCGATTATCGGGCCTTCGGGCGGCGGTAAGTCCACGCTGCTGCGCTGCGCCACGCTGCTCGAGACGCTCGATGGTGGCTCGCTCTCGTTTGGCGACCTTGCGGTTGCGACGGATGCGGGATCGGGTGCGGTCTATGCGAAGGGAGATGTTCCCAAGCAAGCGCGTTCGCGTTTTGGTCTGGTGTTTCAGAACTACAACCTGTTCCCGCACTATACGGTGATGAAAAACATCATCGACGCGCCGATCCGCGTGCTTAAGCGCCCGCGCGAGCAGGCGGAGGCGCGTGCGCGTGAGTTGATCGCGCAGATGGGGCTTACGGGCAACGAGAACAAGGTGCCGTGTGAGCTTTCGGGCGGTCAGCAGCAGCGCGTGAGTATTGCCCGCGCCCTGGCGCTCGATCCGGAAATCTTATTCTTTGACGAGCCGACCTCGGCACTCGATCCCGAGCTGACGGCCGAGGTGCTGCGTGTCATTAAGGACCTGGCGGCGCAGAATATGACGATGGTAATCGTGACCCACGCGATGCAATTTGCGCGCGATGTTGCCGACCACGTGGTCTTTATGGACGGCGGTCGCATTGTCGAGGAGGGATCTGCCGAACAGGTTATCGACCATCCGCGCGAGCAGCGCACGCGTGAGTTCTTGAGCCGTATCGAGGGATAGGCTCAGGTATTTACTCAACTATTAATTGAGGCGAAGCCGCCACAGGTCTTACGGTCTGTGGCGGCTTTTTGTTTACATCGACGGGGTTCAATAATCGACTCACAAGCTTGTCTCTTCCTCTCGCCGCCTGTATTCATACGTGCGCCGAAAGGTATGCATGGACAGGCGACTGCAAGGGTAGGGTGGTGGCATAGGACATTTGGAGGGTGAGTCGGCTCGGCTGCCGACCATGCTGCTCCCGGGACGGCACCGACCGCGAACTCTCCCCGTTGGCGTCGCGCATTGCGCGCGGCCCTGCAAGGAGGTCATCATGGGTGCTCCCAAGACCGGTAACGTAAGGAACGTGGTGCTCGTAGGCCAAGGCGGGGTGGGCAAGACTTCACTCGCCGAGGCCATGCTCCACCTTTCCGGCAAGACCGCCCGCCTGGGCGGCCACGACGGCACCAAGCCCACGCTCGACTATGACCCCGAAGAGGTCAAGCGTGCATTTTCCATTTCGACGACCATCGCGCCGATCGACTGGAAGGGCGCGCGCATCAATGTGCTCGATGCCCCGTGCTACCCCGATTTTATCGGCGACGCCTTTGCCGCGATGAGCGTCTGCGAGACGGCTCTGTTTGTGGTCGACGCCGAGGCCGGCCCGCAGCCTACGACGGTTAAGCTCTGGTATGCCGCCGAGGATCTGCGCCTGGCGCGTGCGGTGTTCGTAAACCGCCTGTCGCGCTCCGAGGCCAGCTTTGCGACCACAATGGACCTGCTGCAGGAGCGCTTTGGTACGCGCCTGGGCGCCGTGACTCTTCCCTGGGGCGAAGGCGAGGACTTTGACGGCATCATCGACCTGGTGCGCATGAAGGCGCGCCACTGCAACGGCGCCGAGGCCGTTGAGTCGGAGATTCCCGATGAGTATCGTGCCCAGGCCGAGGAGGCCCATGACCATCTGTGCGAGCTGGTGGCCGAGGCTGACGATGAGCTGATGATGAAATACCTGGAAGGCGAGGAGACGCTGACGCAGGCGGAGCTTGAGGGCTTGTTGTCCAAGGCAATCGCCGAGCGCATCTTTGTGCCGGTCTTTGCGGGCGATTGCATTAAGGAGCAGGGCGTCAACTCGCTGATGGACGACATTGCCACGTACTTCCCGGCGCCGACGGACTACGGCGAGATGCCGCTCATCGACGGCGATTCGCTCAAGATCTCGAGCGACGATGACCGCCCGGTGGCGTTTGTGTTTAAGACCTTGGCCGATCCACAGCAGGGCCGCATCAGCTTTATCAAGGTGCTGACGGGCACGCTTGAGCCGGGCCTTGAGCTGGTCAACGCGCGTACTCGCAAGAGCGATCGTCTGGCTCACCTGTATGTGATGTGCGGCCGCGACATGACCGAGGTCGGTCACGCCTATGCCGGCGACATTATCGTGGCGCCCAAGTTGGCGGCAGAGACGGGCGACACGCTCTCCATTACCGGTAAGGTCGAGGCAGCGGCGTTTAAGTTCCCCAACTCGCAGTACCGCATTGCCATCGAGGCCGAGAACCGCGGCGACGAGGAGAAGCTCTACACGTTTATCGAGAAGGCGTGCAAGGCTGATCCGACCATGAGCATCGATCGTGACGAGGAGACGGGCCAGACTATCATCTCCGCCGTGGGTGAGGCGCAGGTTTCGGTGCTGCTCAACCGTTTGGAGGATCGCACCAAGGTCGCCGCCAAGAGCGTGCCGATCCGCATTCCGTATCGCGAGACCATCCGCCGCACGGCGAGCGCCCAGGGTCGCCACAAGAAGCAGACCGGCGGCGCCGGTCAGTACGGCGACTGCTGGCTGCGCGTGGAGCCGCTCATTGGGCCCGACGGCACGAGCGACGGCTATGAGTTCGTGGACGAGGTCGTGGGTGGCCGCATCCCGCGCTCGCTGATTCCCGCCGTGGACAAGGGCGTCCAGGAGACCATGAAGGACGGTATTATTGCCGGCTACCCGCTCACGGGCATTCGCGTGGCTGTGTACGACGGCTCGTATCACAGCGTCGACTCCAACGAGATGGCGTTCCGCGCGGCGGCTCGCATCGGCCTGCGCAAGGCATGCGCCGATGCCGACCCGGTGGTGCTGGAGCCCATCGAGGAAATCACGGTGACGATCCCCGAGAGCTACGCCGGCGCCGTGATGGGCGACATCTCGGCCTCGCGCGGTCGCGTGACGGGCATGGAGACCGATGAGCGCGGAGACACCGTGGTCATCGCTCAAGCGCCGCTGGCCGAGCTGACGGATTACTCGACGCGTCTGCGCTCCATCACGCGCGGCACGGGCGACTTTACCATGAAGCCCGCCGGCTACGAGCAGGTTCCCTATGACGTTCAGGCCAAACTGGTCGAGCGCTATGAGGAGAGCCGCGCCAAGTAGCGTGGGACTTTGCCTGCAACATACATGCCGATGCAAGGGCCGCTCCGGGTAATCCGGGGCGGCCCTTTTTGATCCCTGGGGGTGTTCCTATAGTTTTGTCAACTGGGAAATGCTCTCCGTGCGACCGGATCGCGGCATGCTGACGCCAAGCCATTAGGCCGGTGGGCTTCAGTCTGCTCGGTGCGTTTCGGCTAGGCT
>CABUVF010000158.1 GCA_902494945.1 uncultured Collinsella sp. | reverse complement strand
TCCCATACGCTCGGTCAACACCAGGTCAAACTGGGATGCGCGAGCAGTCATGTCCTAAAAGCGTTGCAGGCGCTCGGCAACTTCGCGTGCCGCACCCGACTGGGCGGCTGGGTTGGCGATGATGAGCGTGCGACCTAAATCAGTTGCGTGCATGGGGCGACTCCCGGCGTGTGACATGACAGTGCGGTCGCGCTCAGGTCGAATTAGCCCCGAATGTGGCTGCACGGCGATTATTACATCTACTCTATCAGGTCGTTGTGGCGCTCGATAGCATCCGCTACCGTACCTCCCTCATCCACAATAAGCGAGCGGCGCTTGGGTGAGATGATGCGCTGGGCGGGGTACACGCCGCGGTGTCCGCCGGTTAGGTAGCTGATAAAGGCCACGATGACAAAGAACCCGGCGGCCGTGCCGTGGAACAGGTCGATGGCCATCATGCAGGTGGTGATGGGCACGTTGAGGCCGGCACAGAAGACGCCGAGCATGCCGAGGGCCGCCATAAAGCTCGGGTCGAGTCCAGCGAGGCAGCCAATCCATCCGCCGAGCGCCGCACCGATGCCAAACAGGGGCGTGACCTCGCCGCCTTGGAAACCGGCACCCAGGGTGAGCGCCGTTACGACGAGCTTGATGGCGGCGTCGGCGAGGGTGGTGGTGCCGGCAAACCCGGCGCCCGAAAGCCACGTGGAAAGGCCGGCATACTCCCAGGCGTCAAGCAACGCATAGGCCGCAAGCACCACGAGTGCGCCGACGAGCGCACGGACGAGATAGTTGGTGATAAAACGCGCATACAGGTTCTTGACCGTGCGGACCGACCAGGCAAAGAGGCGCGCCGTCAGGCCAAAGACAATGGCTCCGATAACGACGATGGCAACCGTTCTGGGCGTCATGTCGGGAACGCTGGCGATGACGTTGCTCTCGTACTGGGTGCCCAGGGCGAGTGACGTAAAGTAGCCGGTAAACGAGGCGACCAGGCAGTAGATGCCCGCGGTGTAGTCGATCTTGCCGATAAAGCACATCTCCATGCCAAAGAAAGCTCCGGCGAGAGGTGATCCGAACACGGCGCCAAAGGCAGACGAGATACCGGCGAGCATGAGGTCGTGGTGGTCGTGTTTTTTGAGATGGGCAAGGCTCGAGACATTGCTGGCGATGGTACCGCCGATCTGCACCGCGGCGCCCTCGCGGCCGGCCGAGCCGCCCGTCAGATGCGTGAGCGTGGAGCACACAAAGGTGAGGATGGCCATGCGCGCATGGATGAGTCGTGTGCCCAGGGCGGAGTCGATGACCAAATTGTTGCCGCGCTTGGCGGCGAGACCGTGGTTCTTGTAGACCCACGCGGTGGCCACGCCCACGACGGGGAGCAGGGCGTAGATCCACGCATGGCTCTCGCGATAATCGGTCGCAATATCCAGCGAGGCCAAAAACGCCCAAGCGGCAACGCCCATGGCGAGCGAAACGACAACGACGAGCGCGAGCAGTTTGGCGCTCGCGAGCATGTTGTGGGCATTGCGGCGCGTGTCGGCGGCCAAGAGCTGTTCGGAGCGGGTGAGCTGGTTGCGACCGCTGATGATCAAGTCGGCCGGAGAGAAGGACCTGCCGTCTGTGTCCTGACGGGTGTCATCAGACGGGTCGAGTGTATTTTCACGTTTATCGATAAAAGCCATAACGTCCTCTTTATTGTTGCGATGCATGCATTATAAGACGGCACCCCGTGCCTTAAGGCAATTGACAGGTTTCGGTTCTGTTACGAAAGGCGCGTGGCCGACAGGTGTATTTGCCGTTGCGGGCCATGTCTTGAGCGGGCAGCGGGGGATTATACTGAACCAAACATAAAGAATCGGCGCCACTGTTGCGCGCCGTGGCATGTAAGAGGTGTATATGGCTAAGACGCTCATCCCGCTGGAGGACGCGCAGGCAATCGTCCTTTCGCAGGTGCGCAGGACCGAGCTCGTCGAGATCCCGATTTGGCAGGCGGCCGGTCTTCCCCTGGCTGAGGATGCCACGGCCGATATCGATATCTCGCCGTTTGCCAACAGCGCCATGGATGGATATGCCGTGCGTGCCGACGACCTCGCCAAAGCGTCCTCCGATACGCCCGTGACGCTTTCCGTCGTGGGGCACGAGGCGGCGGGCCATGTGTTTGAGGGCGCGATTGGCGCGGGCGAGACCGTCCGTATCATGACGGGTGCACCGGTGCCCGAAGGTGCGGATGCCGTTGTGAAATACGAGATCGTCGAGGTGCTCGACGGCGACGGCAACGAGGGCTCACACGTGAGCTTCTCGGCACCGGCTAAGGTGGGGGAGAACGTTCGAGCTGCAGGCGAGGAGGCCCATGCCGGCGATGTTGTGATGCACGCTGGCGAGGTTGTGGCCCCGGCCGGCGCCGGTTTGCTGGCGAGCGCCGGTTACGCGAACGTTAGAGTGCACGCCGCCCCGCGTGTGGGCGTTATCTCGCTGGGCACGGAGCTGGTCGCGCCCGGCCAACTGCCGGCGCGTGGGCAGATTCGCGATTCCAATTCCTCGGCGTTAATGGCCGAGGTGCTCGATGCTGGGGCCGACCCGGTGTTCTACGGCATTGCGCCCGACGACGAGCGGGCGATTGCCGAGCTTGTGCACCGCGCCGCGCAAGAGTGCGATTTTGTCATTACGAGCGGTGGCGCCTCGGCTGGCGACTACGACTACGTGACGGCGCTGGTTCAGCGCGAGGGCGAGGTGCTGTTCGATCGCATTTCGTTGCGTCCCGGCAAAGCCATTACGTTTGGCCTGCTCGGCGGCAAGCCCTATCTGGGGCTTTCGGGCAACCCCGCGGCGGCATACGTGGGCTTTGAGATGCTCGCCCGCCCGGCGATTCGCAAGATGCGCGGCTTTGCCGAGGGTGCGCGTCCCGTGCAGCAGGCGGTTCTTACCCACGGCGTGAAGAAGCGACAGGACCGACGCTTCTATGATCGCGCCACGGTTGCGCGCGATGCGCAGACGGGTGAGCTTACGGTCGCCGAGGCGCACAGCCAGAACTCGGCGCTGCTCGGAACCATGCAGCGTGCGAACTGCCTGTTGCGCATCAACGAGGGCCCGTGCGATCTTGAGCCGGGCGACGTCGTGGATGTTGTCCGCGTCGATCTGCCCGAGGGTACCGTGCTGTAGGAGGAATGCTATGGAGTTGAAGATTTCGATCGTGACGTGCTCGGATACGCGCGATATTGCCCAGGACGAGGCGGGCGCTGCACTCGAGGAGCTCGTCGCGGCGCAGGGCTGGACGGTTGCCTCGCATACGGTGGTGCATGACGATGTTGACGAGATCGGTGCTGCCATTGTGGCTGCGGCCGACGATTGCCAGGCCAACGTGGTCATCACCTGCGGCGGCACGGGGCTTTCGATGCGCGACGTGACGCCCGAGGCGACGCGTGCCGTCTGCGACCGCGATGTGCCGGGTATTGCCGAGGCGATCCGTGCATACTCTATGACCAAGACGCGCCGTGCCATGCTTTCGCGCGCTATTTGCATGCAACGAGGTCATACACTTGTCGTAAACTTTCCCGGTTCTACGAAGGCCGCCCGCGAAAGCTGGGAGGCCATAGCGGACCAGCTGGAGCATGCAGCCCAAATGACAGCGGGCGGCGGACATACCAACTAAGCGGTTTACCTGCGGCGGGGCGACCTGAACGGCTGCTCCGCCTATTTATTTGCGCCCAAGGGGACGGCATTCTGTAGGCATGCCTGAAACTATATTCTCAGACGAGAATAATTTCTCAGAATCATTATTCGCTCCGAAGTATAATCTAATTACAGAATAAAGCCTGCGGAGATGTGCCCGGGTGTATCGTTCGAAAGGATTGAACATGTTCGATATGGTTTCTCGCCGCGGATTCGTCTCGCTTTCTGCTGTCGCCGCTGCCGGTCTTGGGCTTGCCGGCTGCTCCGGCAACAAGGAGCCTGAGTCGACCGGTTCCGATGCCGGCTCCGCCAAGATTTCGTCCAAGAAAGCTGTCGAGCTGCAGGTCTTTGCCGCCAACTCACTCGAGAAGGCTCTGCCCGAAGTTCAGGAGCTCTACACCGACCAGACCGGTACCACCTTTGCCGACACGCAGTTTAAGGCGTCCGGCGACCTTGTCGAGCAGATGCGTGCCGGTGCCACGGTCGACGTGCTCATCACGGCTTCCAAGGGCACCATGGACGACGCCGAGGCCGCCGAGCTCGTCGATGCCGGCACACGTGAGGATATGTTCGTCAACGACCTTGTAATCATTCGTGCTGAGGGTTCCGACACCAAGATCGAGGCCATCGCCGACGTCGCGAATCTGGACGGCAAGATCGCCATCGGCGACGCCAAGACCGTCCCCGCCGGCAAGTACGCCAACCAAGCCCTGGCCTCCGTGGGCCTCTACACCGGCACCGAGGGCGACGACGGCGAGTACGCCTCCGAGATCGCCGACAAGGTGGCCCTGGCCGACAAGGTCGGCACTGCTGCGTCTTACGTCTCTACGGGCGACTGCGTGGCTGGCTTTGTCTATAGCTCCGACATCTTCCGCTACGACGGCATCGAGGAGGCCTTTGTGTGTCCCGAGGACTCGCATAAGCCCATCGTGTATCCGGGCGCTGTCGCCGATGGCTCCGAACATGCCGACGAGGCCAAGGCGTTTATCGACTTCTGCCTGTCCAGCAAGAAGGCTCAGAAGATATGGGCTAAGTACGGCTTTGAGCTTTCCGCGTAGTGCGGCTTGGCGCGATAATTCCATCGTTCTGTGTTTCACTCCGTCCTTGTATTCGCTTGGAGCTTTTCGTGCTTAATAGATTCCGCATGCTTGTCGCCTGTGCTTTGACCTTCGCGCTTTGCTGGGTGCCGGGATTTGCGTTTGCTGGGGTCGCTGAGGACGGG
>CABUVF010000157.1 GCA_902494945.1 uncultured Collinsella sp. | reverse complement strand
GCGCGCAGTGCGCCGACCGCCGATATATGGGGTCTGATATTTTTTACCAGCTAGGGCCTCTTACTCGTCTAGGAGATCCTCTGGCATGTCGTTGCCGTCGCCTAGATCGACAGGGGTTTCTTCGGGGGCAGAGCCGTCTTCTGTGGCTTCGCCTTCGGGCTTCTCCTTGGCGGCCGTCATGCGGGCTACGGCGCAGATGCGGTCGTTGTCGTCGACGGTCATCATCTTGACGCCCTGGGTAGCGCGGCCAGTCTGGCTGATCTCGTCGGTCTTGACGCGAATGACCGTCGCGCCCTCCGTCACGATGAACAGCTCGTGCTGCGGGCCCACCGTCTTCATGGCCGCGAGGTTGCCCTTACGCTCGGTCATTTGGATGGTGTAGACGCCCTGGCCGCCGCGATTCTGCTCCGGGTAGTCCGCGACCGGCGTGCGCTTGCCGTAGCCGCGCTCGGTGATGACGAATAGATCGCCGTTGCCGTTAGTGACTTCCATGCCCAGAACGCTCACGCCGTCCTTCATACCGATACCGCGAACGCCGCTAGTATCGCGGCCGGTGGCGCGCACCTGCTCCTCGGAGAACATGATCGCCTTGCCCGCGGTGGTGGCCAGGATAATCTTGTCGCCCTCGCGCACGCGGCGCACGTTCAGCAGCGCGTCGTCGTCACGCAGGTTGATAGCGATCAGGCCGTCGCGGCGGCTGCGGTCATATGCGCTCATTACGGTCTTCTTGACCATGCCGCTCTTGGTGGCAAACATCAGGTACTCGTCGGCAGGGAACTCGCGGCAGCTGATTACGCTCGCGATCTTCTCGCCCTCCTCGAAGGGCAGCAGGTTGACGATTGCGGTACCGCGCGCCTGGCGCGTACCCACCGGCAGCTCGTGCACCTTCAGGCGATAGACCTTACCCTTGCTCGAGAAGAACAGCACGTACTCGTGCGTGGACGCGATGAACATCTCGTCGATGACGTCGTCCTCTTTGAGGTTGACGCCCGACACGCCCTTGCCGCCGCGCTTCTGGGCGCGGTAGGCGGCCACCGGGATGCGCTTGACATAGCCGGTGTGGGTGATGGTCACGACCATGTCCTCATCGGCAATGAGGTCCTCGACGTCCAGGTCCTTCTCGACATGGCTGATCTCGGTGCGGCGCTTATCGCCGAACTTCTTGGAGATCTCGCGCATCTCTTCCTTAATGACGCCCAGGATCTTCTCCTCGTGCGCCAGCAGGTCCTCGTAGTAGGCGATGGCGCGGCGCAGGCCGTCCAGCTCTTCCTGGATCTTGTCGCGCTCCAGGCCGGTCAGGCGGCGCAGCTTCATCTCGAGGATGGCCGTGGTCTGCTCGGGCGTAAAGCCAAAGCGCTCGATCAGGCGGCTGCTGGCCTCGGAGTCGGTCTGCGAGGAGCGGATGATGCTGATGACCTCGTCGATATGGTCAAGGGCCATCAGGTAGCCCTCAAGGATATGCGCGCGGGCCTGGGCCTTCTTAAGGTCGAAGCGGGTGCGGCGGGTGACGACGTCGACCTGGTGGTCGATGTAGTGCTGCAGCATCTCGCGCAGACTCAGGCATTTGGGAACGCCGTTGACAAGCGCCAGGTTGTTGGCGCCAAAGGTCGTCTGCAGCGAGGTGTACTTGTACAGGTTGTTGAGCACGACCTGCGGGATAACGCCCTTCTTGAGTTCGATGACCAGACGGATACCCTTCTGGTTGGACTCATCGCGCATATCCGAGATGCCCTCGATGCGCTTGTCGTTGACGAGCTGGGCGATCTTCTCCTGCAGGGTGCCCTTGTTGACCATGTAGGGGATCTCGGTAAAGACCAGGCGGCTGCGGCCGGTCTTGGTGGACTCCACGTGAGCCTTGGCGCGCACGGTAATGGAGCCGCGGCCGGTCTCGTAGCTCTGCTTAATGCCGGCGCTGCCCATGATGATGGCGCCGGTGGGGAAGTCCGGACCGGGCATGATCTGCATGAGCTCGTCGACGGTGGCTTCGGGGTTGTCGATCAGGTAGCAGGTGGCCTCGATCGCCTCGGTGAGGTTGTGCGGGGCGATGTTGGTGGCCATGCCGACGGCGATGCCCTGGCTGCCGTTGACCAGCAGGTTGGGGAAGCGCGCAGGCAGCGCCACGGGCTCGGCGAGTGATTCGTCGTAGTTGGGCTGCCAGTCGACGGTATCCTTCTGCAGGTCACGCAGCAGCTCCATGGCGGGCTTTGCCAGGCGGCTCTCGGTGTAACGCATGGCTGCCGCGCCGTCGCCGTCGATGTTGCCGAAGTTGCCGTGACCGTCGATGAGCGGCGTGCGCATGGAGAACCACTGCGCCAGGCGGACCATGGCCTCGTAGACCGCGGAGTCGCCATGCGGGTGGTACTTACCGATAACTTCGCCGACCGTCCAGGCCGACTTCTTGTGCGGACGGTTGGGGTAGATGCCGCTCTCGTTCATCGCGTACAGGATGCGGCGGTGCACCGGCTTTAGGCCGTCGCGCCCGTCCGGCAGGGCGCGCGCCGTGATGACCGACATCGAATACTCGATAAACGACTGCTTCATCTCGCGACCGAACTCCGAAATCTGGAGCTGGCCGCCATTGATATCCTCGCCGGCCGAGGCGCCACGGTCGACTTCGCCAAAGCTCTCCTCGAGCTCACCGTCGTCCTCTTCCTCGTCATCATCGGCATCGGGGTTATAGGCGTCCGGATCGCCGTCCTCGCCCTGCTCAGCACGGGCAAGCAGGCGCCTCAGATCGTCGGGCATGCCGGCGTCGCCGGCCTCGCCCATGCCCTCGTTGTTGTTGATATCGTCTGCCACGTTACCTCCTCTTAAGCATCAAGGAAGCGTGCGTCATGCGCGTGCTTCTCGATGTACTCGCGGCGATAGCCGACCTCGGAACCCATCAGCTCGCGCACGGCGCGGTCTGCCACCACGGCGTCCTCGATCGACACGCGCTGCAGGATGCGGGTCTTGGGGTCCATCGTCGTCGAGGCAAGCTGCTTGGGATCCATCTCGCCCAGGCCCTTGTAGCGCTGGACGGTATAGCCCTTGCGCTTCTTGGTGATCTTGCCGTCCTTGGCCTTGCCGTCCTCGTCGTTGTCGTCGGGGTTCAGGCCCAGACCCTGGATGGTGTCGCGCAGGATCTCGTCTTCGGGCTGGCGGCCGTTGGGATACACGTAGTGGATCTTGTTGCGCACCTTGATGCCAAAGATAGGCGGGCACGCGACGTACACGTAGCCGGCGTCAATCAGCGGACGCATGTACTTGTAGAAGAACGTCAGCAGCAGGATGCGGATATGCGCACCGTCGACGTCTGCATCGGTCATGATGATGATCTTGTGGTAACGCGCCTTGCTAATGTCGAAGTCGCCGCCGTCGCCGGCACTCGTCGTGACGCCGCAGCCGATCGCGGTAATCAGCGACTGGATGGTGTCACTCGAGAACGCGCGATGGTCACCAACGCGCTCGACGTTCAGAATCTTGCCGCGCAGGGGCAGAATCGCCTGGATGTCTCGGCGACGGCCGTCCTTGGCCGAACCGCCTGCCGAGTCGCCCTCTACGATAAAGAGCTCGGTCAGCTCGGCATCGCGCACCGAGCAGTCAGCGAGCTTACCGGGCAGGGACGCCGTCTCGAGCAGGCTCTTGCGGCGGGTCGCCTCGCGCGCCTTGCGGGCGGCGTTGCGCGCCTTGCAGGCCTGTTGCGCCTTCTTGACGATCTCACGAGCGGGCTTGGGATGCTCCTCGAGGTAATCGGTAAGGCCGTCGGTCACGATCTTGAGCGTGAGCGCGCGCATATAGGAGCTGCCGAGCTTGGCCTTGGTCTGACCCTCAAACTGCGGGTCGGGCAGCTTGACCGAGATAACGGCCGAAAGGCCCTCGCGCACATCGTCGCCGGTCAGGTTGGCGTCTTTTTCCTTGAGCAGATTCTGCTTGCGCGCGTAATCGTTGATCACGCGGGTGAGCGCGGTGCGGAAGCCCTCAAGGTGCATGCCTCCCTCGGGAGTGTAGATGTCGTTGGCAAACGACATGACGTTCTCGCCGTAGCCGCTATTCCACTGCAGGGAAACCTCGACCTCGCCCATCTTGGCGACAGGCGCGTCCGGGTCCGATTTGCCCTCGATGTAGATGGGCTCCTTAAAGGCCTCGGGGACGTCCTTGCCCTCGTTGAGGAACTTGACGAAGTCGATGATGCCGCCCTCGTAGCAAAACTCCTCCACGTGGGGAGTCGCCTCGCGCTCGTCGGTCAGCACGATCTTGAGGTTCTTGTTGAGGAATGCCGTCTCCTGCAGACGGTTGTGCAGCGTATCGAAATCGTAGATGCAGGTCTCGAAGATCTCGTCGTCGGGCCAGAAGGTGACGGTGGTGCCCGTTGAATCCGAGGTGCCCACGACCTCCATCTTCTTGACGGTCTTGCCGCGCGAGAACTCCATCTCGTAGGTGTTGCCATCGCGACGAACCTGAACGACCACGCGCTTGGACAGTGCGTTGACGACGGAGATGCCCACGCCGTGCAGGCCACCCGAGACCTTATAGGCCGAGTTATCGAACTTACCGCCGGCGTGCAAGATCGTCATAACGACCTCGAGCGTCGGGATCTTTTTAACAGGGTGCTCGTCGACGGGGATGCCGCGCCCGTTGTCGACGACCGTGATGGAGTTGTCGGCGTGGACCGTCACCTTGATCTCGGTGCAGAAACCGGCCATGGCCTCGTCGACGGAGTTGTCAACGATCTCCCACACCAGGTGATGAAGACCGCTGGCGCTCGTCGAGCCAATGTACATGCCCGGGCGCTTACGAACGGCCTCGAGACCTTCGAGAATCTTAATCTCGCCGCCATCGTAATCGTTTTCGTTTGCCACACGTCCTCCTTCAGTCAAGAAAATGTGTACAGCCTTACTAGTTTATCGTAAAAAAATACCCTCGGGAACGAGGGTATTTGGCTCTACAAGGCCACCAGATGCGATTTAAGGCTCTTTTTTGCT
>CABUVF010000156.1 GCA_902494945.1 uncultured Collinsella sp. | reverse complement strand
CACGGCCCGTGCCCCTTTCGTCGTTGATTTGTTGTTTAGCCGCTAGAAATCATATGACGGGGCGCGGGCCGTGTTCCGCTATGCGGTTGTCAATTTGCGAAAGAAATTATGCGTCACCTGACGGCTCGATTTCTGCTGCGTTACGATACGTTCTCGATTGCGATTCCACGATGTTTCGGCCGCGTGACCGTTGTGTTTCGCCGTGCCGGGGCGCTGATGGCGAAGGGAGGGGCCGTGCAATACCGCGTTGACCCCAAAAGTGGTAACCGAATATCCGCTCTCGGTCTGGGCTGCATGAGGTTTCCCGGTGCGCCGGGCCATCCGGACGCTAAGGCAGCCGACGCCATCATTTCCCATGCGGTGGAGCAGGGGATCAATTATCTGGATACCGCGTATCTCTATCCCGGTAACGAGGCATGCGTGGGCGCCTCACTTGAGCGCTTGGGGCTGCGCGACCGGGTGTTGCTGGCGACTAAGTTGCCGCACGCTTCGTGCAAGTGCGCGGAGGATTTCGACCGGTTTTTCGACGAGCAACTGCGTCGCCTGCGGACCGACCATATCGACTATTACCTTATGCACAACATCACCTCGCCCGCCCAGTGGGAGCGCGTGGTGGCGTTGGGCATCGAGGACTGGATTGCGCACCAAAAGGCTGCGGGGCGTATTCGCCAGATAGGTTTTTCGTACCACGGCAGTGCGGCGGACTTCCTCACGATGCTTGACGCGTATGACTGGGATTTTTGCCAGATCCAGTACAACTACGCTGGAGAGCGCTACCAAGCGGGGACGGCGGGGCTCATGGCAGCCGCCGAGCGCGGGCTCGCGGTGTTTGTGATGGAGCCGCTGTTGGGCGGGCGTTTGGCGGGCAAGCTGCCGCCGCGGGCCCGCGCCGTGCTCGATGGCGCCCATGACCCGCGCCTGCGCACTCCTGCCGCCTGGGGGCTTTCGTGGGTGTGGAACCATCCTCAGGTCACGATGCTGCTTTCGGGCATGACCGATACCGCGCAAGTGGATGAGAACGCGGCGCTGGCCGACCGAGCCCTGCCGGATTCGATGACGGGCGCTCAGCTCGATACCATTGCGCGCGTGCTGACGGAATTTGAAAAATCGAATCGCGTGCCTTGTACGGGATGCGGCTACTGCATGCCGTGTCCCAAAGGCATCAATATCCCTGGGTGTTTTGCCGCCTACAATGCAAGCTATGCGCACAGCTGGTTTACGGGTCTATCGCAGTATTTTACGGCGAGCGCGGTGCGGACGAGCGAGCCCAAGTTGGTGAGCAACTGCGTTAAATGCGGCAAATGCGCGCGTCACTGCCCGCAACACATCGATATTCCCGGGCGCTTGGACGACGTACGCCGCCGTTTTCAGCCTGGCCCCGTGACGGCGGTGCTCAAGGCCTTCGGCAAAACGCGCTCCTCATGACCCTTTTATAGCTTGCGGTGGAATAGTTCCTGTTTGCGGCAGAATGGGGCTTAAACAGGAACTAATCCACCGCAACTGAAGGGGGCTGTCGTGGGCCATCGGGATTCATGTGATGATTTGCGCGAGGTTCGTTGGGGCGTTTTGGGCGCTGGGCACATTTCGCATCGATTTGCATCGTCGCTCAAGGAGGTGGACGGGGCGCGGCTTGTGGCTGCCGCCGGTCGCACCCCTTCGCATGTTGAGGAGTTTTGCAGGGCGTTTTCGATTGATACCGCGCACAGCTATGCCACGACTGACGATAGCGGCGATGCGGCTTATGATGCGCTGATTGCCGACCCCGATGTCGACGCAATCTACTTGGCTCTTCCACATGGCATGCATGCGCATTGGGTCTGTCGGGCACTGCGCGCGGGAAAGGCCGTGCTGTGCGAAAAACCGGCCGTTTTGAGTGAGGAAGAGGCTCTATCGATTGCCTCCACCTCTCGCGAGCGCGGCGTACTGTTTATGGAGGCGATGAAGAATCGGTTTTGTCCGATGCATACTCGCGTGAAGGGTTTGCTTGCGTCGGGCGAGCTTGGCCGTATCGTCTCGATCGAAAGCGTGCAAAAACTCGATTATGGTCAGCCGCCTTCGAGTTATCTGCTCGATCCGTTGCAGGGTGGCTGTCTATATGACATGGGCTGCTACGCGGTCGGGTGGTTTGAGGATCTTCTTGCGGGTGCGTGCGATGTTTCGTCTCGTGAAGTTCGCTGGCGTGACGTATCGGGTGGCCGCGTGGATTGGGCCGATGAGATCCATATGAGTGTCGGCGGTATACCCATTCATATGGTGTGCGACGGCAAAGCAGCATGTGAAAGCCGTTTAACGATTGCCTGCGAGCGGGGCTCGTTGGAAATCGAGCGCCTCCATCGCCCCGAGCTCGCCCATGTGAAGTACTCCGACGGACGAATGCTCGAAATAAATGCCCCGTTTGAGGTCGATGATTTCTACGGCGAAATTCATCATGTGACCCAGCTCATCCGGGCGGGGAAACTCGAGAGTCCCGTCATGCCCCTTGCCGCCACACAGCGCTGTGCGCAGATCATTGATGCGATTCGCTTGACGCTCTAGGCTGCGGTGCTGGTGCTCAAGGGGGCTCGGCGGACCTTGCCCCTGATGCCCCTTTTATATCTTGCGGTGGAATACGGTCTGTTTGCGCCAAAATAAGGCACCAATAGACCGTATTTCACCGCAACTGATGAGGGGGAGTTGGAGATGCTAACGATCGGGTGTCATCTTTCGACGACGAAGGGCTATCGGGCAATGGGGGAGACGGCGCTATCCATTGGCGCCAATACCTTTGCATTCTTCACGCGCAACCCGCGTGGTGGCAAGGCAAAAGACCTTGATATGGATGACGTGGCGGCTCTGCGCGAGCTTATGGCGCAAAACGACTTCGGTCCGCTCGTGGCTCATGCCCCGTATACCTATAACCCCTGTTCGGCTAAAGAGCGGGCGCGCGAGTTTGCCTTGGAGGCAATGGCCGAGGACTTGCAGCGTCTGGAAGCGCTGCCCGGCAATTACTACAACTTCCATCCCGGTGCGCATGTGGGACAGGGGGCAGACGCCGGCATTCAGATGATTGTCGACACGCTGTGCCAGGTGATGTTTGAGGGACAGCAGACGACGGTGTTGCTCGAGACCATGGCGGGCAAGGGCACCGAGGTGGGCCGTAGCTTTGAAGAGCTGGCGTGCATTATCGAGGGCGTTGCCGCCAAGTGCCCAGAGCTGTCCGATAAGCTGGGCGTTTGTTTGGACACCTGTCATGTGAGCGATGCCGGCTACGACATCATCCATGATCTGGACGGCGTACTCGACGAGTTCGACCGCGTGGTGGGTATCGACCGCTTGCGTGCCGTACACATCAACGATTCGAAGAACCCCTGTGGTGCCCATAAAGATCGTCACGAGTGCATCGGCAAGGGATACCTTGGCAGCGAGGAGTTTGGCGGTGGTATGCAGGTTATGCAGATTATTGTATCGAATAGCCGTTTGCGTGCATTGCCGTTCATTTTGGAGACGCCGAACGAACTTGCAGGTTATGCAGCTGAAATCAAACTTTTAAGGTCGTTACAGCAGTAACGACTGTCACAAAGTGGAGTGTTCCATTCACGTTATGTGATTGTTTCAATCAGTTTTCTAATTGCAGATTCGCACTTACAGGTGCATAATAACCAACAGTTTTTGCAGACCTCTGAATCACGTGGGGTCATTGGAAGGAGACTGATCATGAAGCTTAAGAAGCTTGGCGCATTTGCCGCCACGGGTGCCATGGCACTCGCTCTTGCACTGACGGGTTGCGGCTCGTCCAACGCCACCTCTGGTTCCGATGCCGGTTCCAGCAGCTCTGACGACGCGAAGGTCGAGAAGGTCGATGGCTCCAAGGAGTACGCGCTCGTCAAGGACGGTACGCTGACCGTCGGCACCTCTGCCGAGTACGCTCCGTTTGAGTACAAGGACGACAACGGCGACTACCAGGGCTTTGACCTTGAGCTCATCAAGGCTATCGGCGACAAGCTGGGCCTGGATGTCGAGTA
Source organism: uncultured Collinsella sp. (assembly GCA_902494945.1). Lineage (GTDB taxonomy): Bacteria > Actinomycetota > Coriobacteriia > Coriobacteriales > Coriobacteriaceae > Collinsella. The sequence continues at coordinate 1,003 of CABUVF010000156.1, read as the reverse complement.
TGTCAACAATGACTTTGACACGCTGGTTCCGGGCGTCGCTTCGGGCGCCAAGTATGACGTTTCCATCGCGGCTATCACCGACACGCCCGAGCGTGAGAAGGAAGTCACTTTCTCTGATTCCTACTACATGGACGATCAGGCTATCGTGACCAAGGTCGATAACACCGACATCACGGCCGACAACTACAGCGAGAAGCTCAACAACGCCGACGCTACCATCATCGTCCAGTCTGGCTCGACCGCCGAGGCCTTTGCCCAGGAGAACTTCCCCAAGGCCAAGATTGTTCCCTACAAGGACGCCACCGAGTGCTTCAGCGCCCTGCAGTCCGATAAGGGTGACGCCGTGGTGACCAACCGCTCCGTCGCCAGCCAGCTGACCGCCGAGCAGTTCAACACCTGCCAGACCATCAAGCAGATCAGCACCGGCGAGGAGTACGCCATCGCCATCAACCAGGGCAACACTAAGCTCAAGGACGACGTCAACCAGGCCATCAAGGACCTGACCGATGACGGTACCGTTGACACCCTTATGGCTAAGTACAACATCAAGTAAAATAGCTACTTGATTGCACGCGGGCCCTTTCCGTTTTGGCGGAGAGGGCCTTTGCGTTTCTCTTGACGGAGAGCGTTTCCGTCTCGTTTTGCCGGCAACTTCTACGATAGGAGCCACCTTGTCTCGACTGAACAAAGGGGCCGCTGAGCAGCGTTTTCCACTGCCCGTCTTGCTCCAAAAGCTAGCCTGCGTCATGGCCGTGGCGCTCGCGCTGGTGTGCGCGGGGGCATATGCGCCCACGACCGCCCAGGCGCTTGAGACCGCAAAGATTACCGCCCGACCCAACACCGGTTCGGGCAGCGATGTGGTCGGCGGCACCGAGACGCGCATTACCTGGGAAGTTCAGGCCGATGCCGACGAGGAGCTGAGCGGTCTTTCTTTGACGTTTGTCGACGGCACGACGTTTGGTACCGATGACACGCGATTGACGATGCTCTCGGGCGAGGACCT
>CABUVF010000155.1 GCA_902494945.1 uncultured Collinsella sp. | reverse complement strand
GTTAGACCATTTCAAATGGTTCGATGTCTGCCCGGATGCGACACAACTGGTGTGTCCATCCTCGCAGTATCCGGTTCTCAAGGTGCACGCCCCGCGGCTGATCCGGTCCGACCGGGCCGAGCGGCAAGGAGATATATTGCCAGACCGGAGGGGCCCCGGGGGCGGGAATCTGGGCGTACACATTTCCTACACAATTTGGGATCCGACTAACGTTTGCCAGCCGTTAACTACCGCTCGCCGAGCATCTCTTTATATAAGGCAGCCTCATGGTTAAAGCGGATACGTTCCCCTAGCTAAAGCACAGCCAGCATCGAGCAACTCATCACGTTCTTCCACCGAGAACCCCTCGGCGTAGACGCGCACCACTGGTTCGGTCCCGCTGGGGCGGATCAGCAGCCAGGTGTCATCCTCGAATGCCAAACGTAAACCATCCATATGGCTTACAGCCTGCGGCGCCTTGCCGCAAATCGATTTAGGATTCATGCCAGGAAGCAGCGTTCGCAGCGATTCGGCGTCTTCGGCCTCAAGGCGCAAATCGCGACGCCCATAGCTCGTCTTACCAAAACTGGCCTCGAGCTGATCGACCAAAACGCCCAAAGGCGCGCCCGTCTTTGCCATAAGCTCACACAGAATCAGACAAGCAAGGATTCCATCACGCTCAGGCATATGCGCGGCGATGCCGATACCGCCGGCCTCCTCGCCTCCCATGAGGACGCCGCCCTTCTTCATCTCTGCAGCTATATATTTGAAACCGACCGGCTTAACGGTCACACGACAGCCAAGCGCCTCGGCAATGCGACGCACTAGCGTCGAGCACGAGAGATTGACGACGACACGCCCCTCCAAATTGCGGAATTGAACGAGGTCGCCCAAAACAAGCGCCATGATTTGATGCGGATGAATATATCTACCGCGTTCGTCGACCGCACCGATACGGTCGGCATCGCCGTCGGTCACCAGGCCTGCGCACGCCCCGTCCTCGACAACCGCACGCTCGCAAGCGTCCACCCACGGCTCAACAGGGTCGGGGCAAATGTCCTCTTGATCGGACGACTGTCCGGCATGAATCTCGTGCACCTCGACGCCTAGCTCCCGCAGCAGGTCGGCAAGATATCCCTGGGCCGCGCCGCCCATGGGGTCAACTACCACACGCAGGTGAGCGGCTCGAATGGCCTCGGCATCGACAAACGATGCCACCGCCTGCATATAGTCAGGAATAATATCCGCGGTGCGATAGCGTTCCTCGATCCCCATCGGTTCGGGGGCCATAGTCTCTTCGAGCTCTTCGATGACATCCTGATTGGCCGTCGAGCCATCTCCCATGCGCAGCTTAAGGCACAGATACCCCTGCGGATGATGGGATCCCGTCACCATGAGCGCACCGCAGGCCTCGCCGTCATACGCTGCCGCCCACGTAAGGGCGGGGGTCGGAACAGGCCGAGATGCGAGCACTGCGTCCAATCCGTGAGCGGCAAGCACGCCTGCCGCAAGCTCAGCGAACTCGCGCGCCAGGGGCCGGGTGTCGAACCCTATATATACCGTTTTGCCCGGATTAGTCTTTTGCCACAACTCGCCGACGGCATCGGCGATACGGGCAACGTTATCGGCAGTGAAGTCCTCATCGACGCGAGCGCGCCAACCGTCAGTTCCAAAATGAATTATCGCGCACACGCGCAGACACCTCACAGTGTTTGGATCATGGTACGCATGAGGTATACCCGCGATACACACTCGGCAACCTGCCGGCACCAGCATTCACCATTTGGGCAAATGCTGCCGAGGACATGCAGGCAATAAAAAAAACCGCCCCGTATGGAGCGGTTTTGCCCTTTATATATCGAGCGCCTCGGCCATCGCTGCCGTAGTGATTGCCGTGGTTCCACAGCAACTGCCCACCATTGCGGCACCGGCATGTCTCCATTCGATGCATGCGCGCGCGAAAGCTTCGGGGTTCTCGTGCCATACGGGGCCATCCTGAGTCTGGACCGGATCGCCCACGTTGGGACGCACCGTGACGGGAGTAGTCGCCGATGCAACCATCCTAGGCACCGCCGCGTTCGCGGCCGCAAGCGAACAGCAATTAACACCAACCGAGTTTGCGCCGTGTTTTTCGGCGTACAAAACGGCTGCCTCGATGTTGAGGCCATCGCCCAACAGGTCGCCTTTGTCATCAACGACAAAACTCACCAGGACAGGCATGCCGTCAGCGGCATCTCGAGCGCCGGCAAGCATGGGCTGCAAATTACGGATAGACGTCACCGTCTCGATCAGCAGACCATCAACACCAGCATTGAGCAAGGCGTGCGCCTGTTCGCGCGCAATGCCTCGGATCTCACGAAACTCGGCAGAGTCCTCGGCAAACCACTCAATACCGATCGGACCCATCGAGCCCAGCAGCAGCTGAGGGTGCGCCTGGCGGGCATCGTCGACGGCCCCGCGATTGACCTCCGCCACGGACGGCGCAATCTGGTCGTGCTTGAGGGCATAGCTTGATGCCTGAAAGGTATTGGTAATGAGCACCTGCGCACCGGCGGCGACATACAAGCGATGGATACGAGAAACGGTCTGCGGCTCCGCCAGATTCCAAAACGCCGGTGGAATATCGGCGGCGTCGTACTCACTCAACAGAACACTGCCCATGGGGCCCTGCGCCAACAAGGTCTCGCTCGACAAGCGGCGCGTAAGTTCCTCGGCACCAAAGCGGTTGTAATAACTCGTATCCATATATATCCCGCTATTCCTCGACGCTGATTCCCTGCTTTTCGAGATAGGCGAGCCAGCGGCTCATCGTGTCCTCGGATAGCGCATGCTCCATCATGCAGGCCTCGGAATCGGCTCGCTCAAATTCGACACCGAGCTCCTGAACCAAAAACGTGCGGATGAGGCGATGACGGTACCAGATAGCCGTGCCAACCTCGCGGCCGCGATCGGTCAGGATTACCTTGCCATAGTGCGATTGCTCGACAAGCTCGGATGCCTTGAGCGCCGAAACCGCTTTATTGACCGATGCCTTGGAGACGCCAAGGCGCTGCGCGATGTCGACCGATCGCACGCCGTTGGTTTCCCCCTCTTCGCTTTCAATGCGAACCATGCACTCCAAGTAGTCTTCGTTCGCCACCGTCAGATGTAGTTCGCGCGAGCTATTTGTCGTATCCATGATCTTCCGTCCCTTCTGCATTCAATGGCTGATTCTACCCCATCCAAGCGTCGCGGTATGCCGTGGCATACCGTGCTAGAGTTCTTGTTGCACACGACGACCAAGATTGGAGCGGTCTTTATGGAAAACACCACCACGAACCCCGATGTCCTCGAGCGCTTTTTGCGCTACGTCCAGATCAACACGCAGTCCGAGGATGCAAACTGCGACCAGGTACCTTCGAGCGCCGTTCAGTTTGACCTTGCCAACGTGCTGGCTGAAGAGCTGCGCGAGCTTGGTGCGGAAGATGCCCACGTGACCGAGCACGCCTATGTCTGCGCGCATATCCCCGCAAGTGCGGGCGCTGAGGACAAGCCCGCCCTGGGCCTGATCGCCCATCTCGACACCACCGAAGTTGCACCGGGCGCCGGCGTGAAGCCGCACATCGTACACTACGAAGGCGGCGACCTGGTCTGCGGCACGGTTGACGGTAAGCCCGTTGCCATGAGTACCGTCAAGCTTCCCGCCCTGAACGACCTCGCGGGTGAGGACCTGGTCTGCAGCGATGGCACCACGCTGCTGGGCGCGGACGACAAGGCAGGCGTCGCCGAGATCATGTCGCTTGTCGCACGTATCGCTCAGGACCCTTCTCTGCCCCATCCCGCACTCGGCATTTGCTTCTGCCCTGACGAGGAGATCGGCCACGGAGCCGAGCTGTTGGATATCGATACCTTTGGCTGCAAGTACGCCTACACGGTCGACGGCGGCCCCATCGGCGAGCTGGAGTGGGAGTGCTTTAACGCCGCCGAGACGACCGTCCGCTTTGAGGGCCAGTCCATCCACCCGGGCGACGCCAAGGGCCGTATGGTCAACGCAGGCAATCTGTTCTGCGACTTCAACGCGTTGCTCCCCTACGTGCAGCGCCCGGAGTATACGGAAGGCTACGAGGGCTTTTATCACCTTGAGGGTGTATCTGCAACCGTCGACCACGCCACGGCGCGCTACATCGTCCGCGACCATGACGCCGCCAAGTTCCAGCAGAAACTCGACCTTATTGATGCCGCCGCCTCGATGCTCAACCAGCGTCTGGGTGAGGAGCGCGTGACGGTCGAGATTAAGCAGCAATATCGAAATATGGCCGAGATCGTTTGTGACTTTCCCGAGCTTATTGATGTTGCCAAGGAAGCCTACCTTGCCTGCGGCGTTGAGCCCCAAGTGCTGCCGATTCGCGGCGGCACCGACGGCGCGCAGCTGTCGTTCCGCGGTCTGCCCTGCCCCAACCTTTCCACCGGCGGCTATTGCTACCACGGCGTCAACGAATTCGTCCCGGTCAGTTCGCTCGTCAAGATGACCGACGTGCTCCAGGAGCTCGTCTCCCGCTTTGCATAAGCCTGGCTGCACAAGTCCAAAAGACGAATCGCCCCGTCCTCAACCGAGAACGGGGCGATTTTTTGCTGCAATGAGAACAGGTTGACGCACGCCAGCCTCTTAACGCAAGGAGTGTCCCAAACTGCCGGCACAAAAGGAACGTCCCCAAGTGCCAAGTGCATCAAGAGTGTCCCCTTTGACCAGTCGTTTAAGAACGTCCCCAATGACTAACGTCGCAGGTTGAGGACGGCCCGCGCAGCGTCGAGCCGTTACGGCGTTTGGTAAAACGCCGTAACTTAGTAGTTGGCTTCGTAGCCGTTGCCGTCGCCCGTGGGCTCTTCATAGTAATCGGAACTGTCGCTCGAATCGCTTGAGTCATCGGAATCGTCAGAGCTGACCGATGAGGTTGCGGTACCGTTTGCGTAGTCGTCAGACGTGTTGTTGTTCAGGTCGCCGATCGTAGAGCTGGAACCGTCGGAAAGACCCATGGTGTTGGGACCCTTGGGATCCTTGCCGGCATCGACGCGCTCCATCATTTCCTTGAG
>CABUVF010000154.1 GCA_902494945.1 uncultured Collinsella sp. | reverse complement strand
GGCGGCGCGGAATGTAAGGTTCATCGCGAGTTCCGCACGAGCCGGAGAGCACTTAATGTGCTCTCCGTGCGAGCAGGACTGTCCGAGCAGGGAACCTTACATTCCGCGCCGCCGGGCAGACGCCTCGGTGTTGAAACGCGGCTTGTCATGGGGGCACCCGCAACATATATAAATTGAAGGCCACGTCATGTGGCCTTTTTTGCATCCGGAAACCGTGTCCCACTCTGAATACATCCAGCGAACGCTTGCCACGGTTGCGCCCACGAGTGTCAAGAAAAAAAGCCTCGAGAATTTCGAGGCTTTCACATTTGTATTGTTTTGCACGAAGGACCGCGAACGGCGAAGCTACTCGCCTAGCACGGCCTTCTTGGCCGCCACCGCCATATGGTCCAGGTCCTCCTTGGTGGGATGATCCTTCGCGGCAACCCAGTTGTCGAGTAGCATCTTAAAGCGGGCGTTGTCGGAATCCTGCTCGAGCATTGCCTCGTAGCGCTGTTTAACCGCGGGGCCCATCTTGCCCTGGCACATCGCCCAGCCCGCAAGCTCGGCATCCTCGGCCAGATTGGAAGTTACGCGGTCGACAATCTGCTGGTAATAGCTCTGGTCGGCCCCAAAGCCGCAGGTGCCAAACAGGAACACGCGCTTGCCGTGCAAGGCAGAGAGCAACGCCGCGACCGAAGGCGTGCACGCGCCCTTGTCGCACCAAAAACCGACGAGCACCGTGTCGGCCGCGCAGGCGCCCTGCGCCTCGAGCGCAACCTGATCTGCATCCGCATCGTCGCTCAACGCCGCGGCATGGACAAACTCAACGCCCGCAGCCTGCAGAGCGCGCTTGATCGCGCCCGAAACCATCCTGGTATTACCGCTCTTGCTGTTAACCACCAAAGAGCACGTCATAGTCACGTTGCCTCGTTTCCCCCAAAATTAAAGCCACTAATGCAATTTATTAGATGAATATCTTAGTACTAACGTGACAGATGTAAACCACCGTCTGTCGATTGATTAATTTGCCCCACGGGCTTCCTCACTGGGCGAATTGGCTGCGGTAGAGCTCGGCGTAGAAGCCGCCTGCCGCGAGCAGTTCATCGTGCGTGCCGCGCTCGATAATCTCGCCATCGCGCATTACCAGGATGCAATCGGCGTTGCGAATCGTCGACAGGCGGTGCGCCACGACAAAGCTTGTGCGACCGGCCATGAGCTCGTCGAATGCCGCCTGTACCTGCAGCTCGGTACGCGTATCGATGCTCGACGTCGCCTCGTCCAGCAGCAGAATCGCCGGATCGGTGAGCATGACGCGCGCGATGCACAGCAGCTGTTTTTGACCTTGGCTAAACGTGCCGCCGTCCTCGCCGATGACCGTATCGTAGCCGCCTGGCAGCTGCACGATAAACTTGTGCGCGTGCGCGCGCTTGGCGGCCTCGATAATCTGCTCACGCGTGGCATCGGGGCAACCATAAGCGATATTCTCCGCCACCGTGCCCTCGAACAGCCAGGTGTCCTGCAGCACCATGCCAAAGGCACGGCGCAGGCTCGAGCGCGTGTAGTCACGCGACGAGCGCCCGTCCACCACAATGCGCCCAGCATCGATATCGTAAAAACGCAGCAGCAGGTTGATGAGCGTCGTCTTGCCACAGCCCGTAGGACCGACCAGGGCAAAGCGCATGCCGGGCTTGGCATCGATGCAGATATCCTGCAGCAGTTTGCGGTCGGGCACGTAGCTAAAGTCCACATGCTCAAAGGCGACCTCGCCCTTCGGGGCGGCGAGCTCTACGGCGTCCGACGCGTCGGGCTCCTGCTCGCGCGCATCGAGCAGCGCAAACATGCGGCGCGCCGAGGCGTACGCGGTCTGAATTTGCGTAATGACGTTGGTGACCTCGTTGAACGGCTTGGTGTACTGGTTGGCATAGGACAGGAAAATCTGCACGCCGCCCACCGTGAGCGCCGCGGGCACGCCCGTGATCACGCCCACGCAGCCGATCACAGCGACCACGGCATAGATGATGTTGTTGATAAAGCGCGTGCCGGGGTTGGAGAGCGAACCCATAAACTGCGCGCGCTCACCCGCGGTGTAGAGCTCAGCGTTGAGGGCATCGAAGCGCTGCTGAGCGTGCGGACCGTAGGCAAAGGCGTCGACAAGTTTCTGCTCGCCCACATACTCCTCGATATGACCACCGAGCTGCCCTTGGATGCGCTGCTGTGCTGTAAAGCTCTTGTTGGAAAGCTTGGCGATGGCGCCGGCTGCAAAAATGGAAAGCGGCGTGACGAGCACCACCACGAGCGTCATGATCAGGTTGATGGAGAGCATAAACGCGAGCGTGCCAACGATGGTGATAACGCCGGTAAAGAGCTGGGTAAAGCCCTGCAGCAGACCGTCGCCGACCTGGTCGACGTCGTTGACCACGCGACTCATAAGGTCGCCGTGGGCATGGCCGTCGATAAAACTGAGCGGCATGCGGCTGAGCTTATCGCTCGCCTCCACGCGCATGTCGCGCACCGTTTCGTAGGACAGGCGGTTGACGCAGTAGCCCTGCAGCCACTGGAAGGCCGCTGCTCCCACCACGACGAGCGCGAGTTTGGTAACGAGCGGCAGCAGCGCGTCGAAGTCCACCTGACCGGCGGCAACGATAAGGTCGATGCCCTCGCCGATGAGGATGGGCGTATAGAGTTGCAAGATCACCGAGATGGCGGCGCTCACAAACGACGCCGTAAACGAAATACGGTGCGGGCGAACATAGCCCAGCAGGCGGCGCGTCACCGCGCCCACGGGATAGCGCTCGGGATCACCGGGTTGGCGCGGGCCGTCGCCCAGGTCGTTGAGGTTATCGTTGCCGGACACATTAGCGGTCATCGTGGCGACCGAACCGGAAGAAGTATACGGGTTCATCTAGCAACCCTCCTTTGAGCAAGTAGGCGCAGGGGCAGTCGGGGCGGACGCGGGCACCGTGCTCCCCTGCTGGCCCTCGAGCTCCTCGCGGCGCAGCTGCGACTGGCAAATCTCGCGATAGAGCTGGCAGCTTGCATACAGCTCGTCATGCATGCCCAGGCCCGCAACCGATCCGTGGTCGAGCACGCAGATCATGTCGGCATCGCGAACGGTCGAGACGCGCTGGCTCACGATGACGGTCGTCAGCGGCAGCCCGCCCTCGGCGGCACCGCGCACGCTGCGCTCGCGAATGGCATGGCGAAGCGCCGCATCGGTCTTAAAGTCGAGCGCCGAGGCAGAGTCATCCATAATCAGAACCTGAGGCGAACCCACCAGGGCACGCGCGATGGTCAGGCGCTGGCGCTGGCCGCCGCTAAAGTTCTTGCCGCCCGCCTCGACCGGGGCATCGAGCCCCTGCGGCTTGTTGCGCACGAACTCGCTCGCCTGCGCCATGTCGAGCGCCGCCCAGAGCTCCTCGTCGGTCGCCGCCTCGTCGCGCCAGGTCAGGTTGCTGCGGATGGTGCCGCTCACCAGCGACGCGCGCTGCGGGACGGTTGCGACCACATGGCGCAGCTGGTCGAGCGGCCAAGTGCGCACGTCGGCGCCCATCACGCTCACACTGCCAGTTTCCACATCGTACAGGCGCGGGATAAGCGAAACGAGCGTGGACTTGCCGCTGCCCGTGCCGCCGATAATGCCGAGCGTCTTGCCCAGCGGCAGCTCCAGCGTCACATCGTTGACGGCGTTGGCAGCGCCGGCGCCAAAGGAGAAGCTCGCACGGCTAAAGCTCAGCGCAGGAACTGGAGCGACATTGCCCGGCTCGGGCAGCGCGACCGGCTCGTTGTCCTCGTCGGTGATGCTCGGCACGCAATTGAGCACCTCGTTGATACGCGACGCACTGGCGCTCGCCTTGGTAAAGACCACGACCAAGTTGGCAACATACACGATGGAGGTCAGGGTCTGCGTCATGTAGTTCACAAACGCCATGACCTGACCCTGCGTGAGCTCGCCCACGTTGACCTGGATGCCGCCCACCCACAGGATGGCGCACACGCCCAGGTTCATCACCAAAAAGGTGACGGGATTGAGCACCGACGAGAGCTTGCCCACCGCGATGGCGGTATGCGCCTGGTCGTCGGCGGCCCGGGCAAAGCGCTCGCGCTCGTGGTCCTCGCGCACGAAGGCGCGAACCACGCGGGCGCCCGAAAGGCCCTCGCGGCAGATAAGCGCGATGCGGTCGAGCTTTGCCTGCAGCTGCTTGTAGTACGGGATGCAGCGCGCCATGACAAACCAAAACACCAAGCCGATGGCGGGCGTGCAAATCAAAAAGATCATGCCGAGCTTAAGGTCGATGGAAAGGGCCGCGCACATAGAGCCCACCGCCAAGAAAGGCCAGCGGATAAGCATGCGCACGCCGAGCGCCACGGCAAGCTGCACCTGGTTGACGTCGTTGGTGATGCGCGTGATGAGTGACGGCGTGCCAAAGCGGTCGAGCTCGGCATAGCTCAGGCGGTTGATATGCTCGTAGAGCGCGCCGCGGATGTCGGTGCCCATACCCTGCGAGGTCAGCGCCGCCATCTTTTGGCAGACGAGCGTAAACGAGATGCCGATCACGGCCATGGCGCCAAGTACCATGCCGTAGTGGATAACGGCATTCACGTCGTGCGAGCCGATGCCCTTATCGATCATCTGGGCAATCACCAGCGGCGTCAGCAGGTCAAAGATCACTTCGATCAGTTTGCACGCAGGGCCGATCACCATATACCTGCGAAACTTACCACCAAAACGCCTGAGCAACTCAATCATAAAAAGGCGCTCCCTATCATCATTCACACTCAATTCGAACCATGATAGTACTGTCGCCCCAACTGATGAGTAAGCCGCTCGTCATTTCTAGTGGAATTCGGTTTACAGAGAAGTGGGAAGTGTTCGGATGAAGTTGCCAATCAAGGTTACAGAGAAGCGGAGAGGTGTATGCGCATACCCGGCCACCGGCGGACCAATCGCTTGGTATACTTACAGTAGTGCTACCAAGTTAGTCGCCGACCCTTGAAATGAGGTGCCGAGATGAACGACATTCTCGCAAGAAGAGCAAGACGAGCAACTGTGGGCATCGCCCTTTCCGCGGCACTTGTCGCGGG
>CABUVF010000153.1 GCA_902494945.1 uncultured Collinsella sp. | reverse complement strand
TCTGGATCTTGAGCAGGTCGACCACGTTGACGAACCACACCTTAATGCCTAGCTCGCGCAGCATATCGGTTGCGGCCAGAGCCTCGAGCGTCGGCACGTCGCCGCACGTGGCGACCACGCCGTCGGCCTCGGCGAGCGAGTCGGCGGTCGATGCCCACTTCCAGGTCGCGACGCCCTCGGCGAGCTCGGCCTTTGACTCGTCGACCGTCAGGAAGGTCGGGGCGGGCTGCTTGCCGCAGAAGATGGCGTTGACGCAGTCGGTGGACTGGTAGACGCGCTCGGCCACGGCAAGCGCCATGTTGGCGTCGGCCGGATAGTAAGCGTTCACGATATGCGTATCGTTGGCCTTGTTGAGCAGCAGGTCGATAAAGCCGGGGTCCTGGTGAGAGAAACCGTTGTGGTCCTGACGCCAGACATGGCTCGACAGCAAAATGTTGAGGCCGCTGATGGGCGCACGCCACGGAATCTCGCGCTTGGTGGCCTCGAGCCACTTGCAGTGCTGGTTGACCATGGAATCGACCACGTGGACAAAGCTCTCGTAGGAGCTCCACACACCGGAGCGGCCGGTAAGCACGTAGGCCTCGAGGAAGCCCTCGCACTGGTGCTCGGACAGCTGCTCGACGACCTTACCGGAGCCTGCCAGCAGCTCGTCGTTGGCATCGTCCTCGTAGAAGCCAGCGTCCCACTGCTTCTTGGTCACCTTGTAGGCAGCCTGCAGGCGGTTGGACGCGGTCTCATCGGGACCAAAGATGCGGAAGTCATCCATGTTCTTGGCCAGGACGTCGGCAGTGTACTCGCCAAAGACGCGGGCGGCCTCGGTGGAGCCCCAGCCATGACCCTTAGTTGCGACGGGGACCTCGTGGGCATGAATATCGGGCAGCTCGAGCTCGCGACGCACCTTACCGCCGTTCGCGTTGGGGTTGGCGCCGATGCGCAGCTCGCCGGTCGGCATAAAGGCCGTCACCTCGGGGCGCACCTGGCCCTCGGGCGTAAAGAGCTCCTCGGGCTTGTAGGAACGCAGCCACTCGCGCAGTACGCGGAAGTGCTCGTGGGTGTCCTTGGCACTCGCCAGCGGCACCTGATGCGCGCGCCAGGAGTCCTCGGTCTTCTTGCCGTCGATGCGCTTGGGGCAAGTCCAGCCCTTGGGCGTACGGAACACAATCATGGGGTAGGCCGGGCGGACCACGGTCTCGCCTGAGGCGGCCTGGGCCTGCGCGGTGGCCTTGATGTCACAGATCTCGTCAAAGACCTGCTCAAACAGGGCGGCAAAGCGCTCGTGGATGCTTGCGTGGCTCTCGTCGTCAAAGCCGGCGACAAAGAAGTGCGGCTTATAGCCCATGCCCTCAAAGAACTTGGTGAGCTCCTCATCGGACACGCGGGCAAGGATGGTGGGGCTGGCGATCTTGTAACCGTTGAGGTGCAGGATCGGCAGGACGATGCCGTCGGTTGCCGGGTTCACGAGCTTGTTGGACTGCCAAGAGGTCGCGAGCGGACCGGTCTCGGACTCGCCATCGCCCACCACGGCCACGGCCAGCAGGCTCGGGTTGTCCATAACGGCGCCGTAGGCGTGGCTGAGCGTGTAGCCGAGCTCGCCGCCCTCGTGGATGGAACCGGGCGTCTCGGGCGCAAAGTGGCTCGGGATGCCGCCGGGATAGGAGAACTGGCGGAAGAACTTCTGCAGGCCGGCCTCGTCATTGGTGATGTCGGGGCGAATCTCGCGGTAGGTGCCGTCGAGCAGCGACTGAGCAGTACCGGCGGGGCCACCGTGACCAGGGCCCATCAAGAAGATAGCATTCTGGTTGTGGTCGGCGATCAGTCGATTGACGTGACCGAACAGGAAGTTGATGCCGGGCGTGGTGCCCCAGTGGCCAACCAGGCGGTGCTTAACGTCCGGACGACCGAAGTCGCGCACCTCACCGGTTTTCTCATCAACAAAGTCGGGGCGCATTAGCGGGTTAGAGCGAAGGTAGATCTGACCGACGGACAGATAGTTCGATGCGCGCCAATACAGGTCGACGCCCTCGAGCTCGGAAGCCGGCACCTCGTGGCCCAGCTTTTGCCACGGCGTCCCCAGTGTTTTAGCCATTGTTTATGTCCGTTCGCTGTGCGGTCGCCCTCCGATACGGCAACCTTTCGTTGGGACTAGTATATTTGCTAAAACGTTTTATCATGGTGAAAAAACGTTTTACCACCCTTATCAATCGCATCGATCAACAAAACGCGACATTCACCTGCGGCATTGACTGTCACAGGTGCTCCACATTCGGTCTCTGCAAATTGATAAACGTGTTTAGTTGTGTTTAGTAAGCTCGAGCACGCTGTCCTTAACGATAAGCTCCGGCTCCAGAACGACCTCTTCGGCATGCCTGCCGCCCCTACCGGCAAGACGCTTGGACATGCAGCCAAAAGCATGCTCCGCAAGGACACCAGGATCCTGCTCAATCGCGGTCAGCGCCGGCTCAAAGAGAACATCGGCCGCCGAGTTGTCATAGCTCACCACCGAAATATCGCCCGGGATGCTCTTCCCCATCTCGTGCAAGCGCTTGAGCAAACCGAGGGCAATATTATCTGAGCTTGCGAACACGGCAGTGGCGTCAGTTGCGAGCACCGCCTCCGAGGCCTCGTATGCGCTCGGAATGTAGTACTCGCTCTCAAACTCCAAACGCGCGTCGATCGGCAGGCCAACCTCACGCAGCGCGCGCTCATAGCCGGCAAGTCGCTTGCGACCCGTATTGGAACGGCGGGCATTAACCAGGCAGGCGATGCGACGGTGGCCTTGCTCAATCAGATAGCGGGTGGCCATGTAGCCACCCATCTCGTGGTCGAACATCACCTTGTCGCACGCGAGCCCCTCAATGGCACGGTCGACCATTACCGCCGGGATAGGCAGATGGCTGACTTCTTCGCGCAGGGCGCGGTCGTCGGAGAACTCGTCGCCTACGACCAGGAAGACGCCATCAACGCCGCGCGTCACCAGCTGGCGCAGCAGCTCCAGATCGTCATCGGCGCTTCCGCCCGAGCTGGTAATGAAGAGCGCATAGCCGTCCTCGCGGCAGCGCTTTTCCAGGCTACCGGCGAGCGAGGCAAAAAAGCGGCTCTCGATGTTAGGGACGATAAGGCCCAGCGTGCGCGACTCGCGCATGACCAGGCTGCGCGCAATCTGGTTGGGAACATAGTGGTTGCGCGCCGCGACCTCTTTGATGAGCTTGCGGTTTTCTTCCGAGATGCGACAGGGCCGATTATTGAGAACAAGCGAGACCGACGAGGGGGAAAGCCCCACCTCCTGGGCAATCTGCTTGAGGGTGACTTTGTTGGCCATCTCGCTCCTTCCGGGTTTACGCGCAATCTCTTGAAAGTATAGCGACTACCCCTCTACCTCGGTGATAAACACTTTACCAATCCGGTGGACGGCTGTTTTATCGCCGCCAGCGCACCAAATCCGTCCGGGTGGGGTATATTGCAATCGATTGATGACAACGACCACCAAAAGGCGGATATTCGTATGCACGAGAACGACTTTTTTAACGAGGACCTGCTCTGCGCGCTCGCCGGTGTCGCCGGCGAGGACAACGTGCTGATGAGCGAGCCCATGCGCGAGCACACCACGTTTAAGATCGGCGGCCCGGCCGATGTCTTTGTTACGCCCGACACCGAGCAGGGCCTCGTCGCCACGCTCGATACCTGCTATCGCTGCGACCTGCCACTCACCATCGTGGGCAACGGCTCCGACTTGCTCGTCGGCGACAAGGGCATCCGCGGCGTCGTCGTAGCACTGGGCGAAGGTCTCTCCGACATTACGGTCAACGGCACGCACGTCACGGCGGCAGCCGGTGCCTTGCTTTCCGATGTCGCCGCGGCGGCAGCCGAGGCCGGCCTTACCGGCATGGAGCCCATCTCGGGCATTCCCGGATCGGTCGGCGGCGCCTGCTACATGAACGCCGGTGCCTACGGTGCCTGCATGGCCGATGTGCTGGGGTCCGTGCGCGTCTACAAACCTGCTCGCCAGCTCGACGACGGCACCCGCGGCAGCGGCAACATCATCGAGTTCGATGTCGACGAGCTCAACCTGGGTTATCGCAAGAGTCGCATCGCCGACGACGGCTTCATCGTACTTTCGGCCACTTTCAATCTCGCCCCGGGCAACGCCGCGATGATCAAGGCCGACATGGACGACTACCGCCAGCGCCGCGAGGACAAGCAGCCGCTCGACATGCCGAGCGCCGGCTCCACTTTCAAGCGCCCCGAGGGTTACTTTGCCGGCAAACTCATCATGGATGCCGGCCTGCGAGGACACGCCGTTGGCGGCGCGCAGGTGAGCGAGAAGCACTGCGGCTTCATCGTCAACGCCGACCACGCCACCGCCGCCGACGTCGACGAACTCATCCGCCACATCCAAACAACCGTCAAAGACCAATTCGACGTGGACCTCGAACCCGAAGTCCACCGAGTCGGCGAATTTTTATAAAAAGAAGGCCCCGAAAGGGGCCTTCACCATATTCATTCAGATAACCCAGTCCGGTGTGTCGCGCCCCAAACCCGAGAGGGCCGCGTGCCCGCCCGCATTATATTTGATTGATCGCGAGTTCCGCACGCAAAGAAGGCCACTTAATGTGGCCTTCGTCTTGCGCAGGACTGCCCGAGCAGACAATCTAATTATTGCGAGCGGGCACGCGGCCCCGTCGGCTTTACGACAGCGCAATACCGCCGAGCCAGCCCCAGCGCACGCCAGAGCCAGTACCATAAAAGCTAATGAACGAATCGAGCGACTTCGATGTAATGGCGCCCTCGTTGCTCATAACGATGCCACCGCCGATATAGATGCCCACATGGCCATACAGCAGGCCCGGCGTACCGGTGCCGCTATGCGAGGAGTCAGCCACAATCATGCCCACCTGCAGCGCCGAGCGGTCGGAGCTATAGCACCAGGCGTTAAACATATCGCACGCGTTACCGCCAAAGTAGCCAACGCCGGCGTTACGGAAGACATTGGTAACCCACGCCGCGCACCAGTTCTGACCCGGCGAAGGCGTGGAGTAGCACGCGTTGACGACGGCCTGCTGCTTGCCCGAGCCGGCATTCTGCTGCGGCGTTCCGGGCGCAT